>JBFFQB010000127.1:0-7146 GCA_041573795.1 Anaerolineales bacterium | reverse complement strand
TTGAAGTCTTAATAGGGGAGTAAGCTTAAGATCAGTTACAACGCTGGGACGTGTGCGCAATGATTCGGAGAACTGGTTCATAGGACGAGGTGCTGATTGTGGCCACATCCATGACACTAAAATCCGTGAGTTTTCAGAAGGTCAATTGAATTGAGGTGCCTGGATTGTAGTAGGGCTCCTTTCACAAACAATCCGTGAGAGGAGCCCTGTTCATATCCTGGTACACGCTTCCAGTGATCCAACCGCGTAAGAATCGGCTGGAAGTATGGCTATCCAATAATCAATTGATAGCCAAAGTTGATCGTCCTATCAGGTGGAACGCTGGTAGTGACTTGCTCCGGTGAGATTGGTACATAACTGTCTGGTCCAGGATTAGGTGGCGGCGCCTGGATGCGAACACAGTATGTGCCGGCTACTACGTTTGCAAAGCTGTAATTGCCGCTTGAACCTGTCGTCTGTGATGTGATTACGCTGCCCGAGCACGAGCCTGAGCGTAATTCAACCGTAATATTGGGCAATCCAAAATCCCCTCCATCCATAACGTTGTTGTAGTTTACATCTCTCCACACCTGGCCTCCGATAGTAGATGGTTCGGGCGTAGGTGTAAATGTAGGCGTCGGCGTAGGGGTGGGTGGGATCGAACACACGCCGATTTCGTTCCCCGTGGGCGTAAAACCATAACCCCAACGACAGGTATTATCCATCAACGGCATGGCCTTCAATGGGTAGTTGCTGCTCTCTGAAGCCGGCGATCCAGCCTCGGCCAAGGTGAAATGATCATGGTAGTCGAACCACCCCGGATCCTGGATGGCGTCGTCAGACCAGGCTCCCCATGTGAACTGGCCGTCAGATCCTATGAGCGAAAAGAGGAAAGCGATCTGCACACGATCAGCATGGCTGGGATCACGACGGATCCAGGCTTCATCCGGCCCGATACCATAGCCGCTATCGAAGACGCAGTCCTCATAACCATCACGCGACGCATGGGGGAGATCAGTCCGCATCGGGGTTGGCCCGCCGACATCGCCGTTCGCATCCCGGCAGGCACGTACGCCGTCGGTGGTCCAGTTGCTGTCGGGCGGAACGCGACCCAGGATTAACCAATCCCCGTGCCCGTCAACATCGAGGTCAACCTCGACGCCATAGGCGGCCGTGCCATCCGCTGGGGCAGCCCCCTCAAGATGAATCGTCACGTACATAAAAGGTGAGTTGAGGCTCATCTCAGCCCGTGTGATGTCGAGGTAGCCCTTGTAGTCCATGCTCTGTTCGGTGAACGGCCGCTCGAGAAAGTTGATATCAAAGTTGTCGGCGATCGCCCGGCGCTCGCCCGCCAGCACGGCAGTCGAGCGATCGGTCATAAAGCTCTGGACCGAAGCTGGGCTGGAGGGGATCACCAGGTGCTGAACCGTTGGTGTAGGTGTTGAGGGTTCGACTGGGGGTTCTTCTGTCGCATCGACGTCGGCTCCCTCGGATGTGTCCTCGGCAGTATCGGGGCCTGTATCTTCAACGGCGCTTTCGGCATCGCGCGCAGCGATCGTGGCTGCGACTGCTGCGTCGACTTCGTCTTGATTTGATTCGGGTAAGCCACAGGCGAGCGATGTGGCGATCAGCGCAAGCAAGGCCAGGGAGATATGAAGCTTAAATCTGTTAGACATGGTTCTCCTCCATATGCATTCGGACGAAAGTAGACTGTTGTATCACTATAACGAGTGCTGCCACTGGTTGTGACACTATTGGAAGGCCTATGGCTCCAAATCCCAAGGCGCATTGGCTGCTTTTTCTCCATGGAGGGTCTCCAGGATCGCTGAACGCCATGATGGCAGCTTTTCTGCGGTTGCGATCAGTAAACCGAAACATCCAGTGAGCATCATATCGCCCAACGGTGCAGCAAAATATGGGCGCAAAGATGATCCGCTCATCAGCGCTCGCCTCGGTCCTGTCACAATAACACCCGATTGATTCTTGGGCAAATGCATTTTTTCGGCATGAAGGACGAATGCGCCATGCCCTTGATCCTCAAAAACGCTTTTCCCCGATATCGTACCCGCAGCGAGTTCAAGGAGCAGCTGCTCAAGCGATGATTGTGTAAGCAGGCCCGTATGATGCTCGAAAACGCCCTCGACTCCTTCTTGCCCAATACGGAAGGCAAGGGTGTGGAAATTCCCAAGGTTAACGATCAACTTGCGCTCAAGCGCTTTCACTACAGGATCAAGTGTTGCGCCAAGAGCCGCTGCCGGCGCAGTGTCCATGATGATCAAGTCACAATCGAGTGTCCGTGCCGAGTGACGCACAGCCTGCATACGCGTGAGCGCAGCGGGGATTTGGTCTTCATGGAAGGCAAAAGTCGTGAGTTGATTGGCTTCTTCTAATCGACGGGCGATGATGTCAAAGCGGAATTTCCGATCGGATATATCGGGAGGAGCAGCACCATGATCGAAGACCGCCACTGCAAGCGCATTTGGTTTTAGTGTGACGCCAAACGCTTTAAAGGCGGAGCGGATCGACTCGATATCCAGATCCCGCATTTCAATGCGCTGGCAATCAGTGAGCTTAGAGGCCTCATCCTCTGAGACAATCTGAACCCCCAACTCAGCTTGAACCCAGTCGAGGTCATCATTGAAAGTTTGGGCAGCTTCAGGTGTGGCATAAAGAGGGAGCCCGGCTTTAATATGAGCCTCCGCCGCCCAATGGCATGGTCCGCCCCCCATGGTAACGCCTGCGAGCAGCAACGAAGCCCCACGCCGGGTCACTTCTTGAATCTCCTGTCGGATGCGCATGGTCGGAGAGGGCATGACGAGTTTGAACCCATTTTCTGGGCTCAAACCTGGGCGCAGGAGGAAGATATCCTGTGTGCCGGTTCCGACATCGATTGCAAGGATTTGTTTCACGAGGGGTGCCCGATCTACGTCATATTAAATGGGTAAAACGTTCTTACGGTTGAGTCGAAAGGGGTTGCCAGTCTGGCTGGAGATCACGTCCCGGGTTTTGGGTCAGGTTTTGCTGCCCGGTACCATTGGTCGTCATGATATAGATCTCGGGATTCTGATCACGTGTGGACGTGAAGGCGATCCATTGACCGTCGGGAGAAAATGTGGGCTCTTTATTGCCCAGACTTTGCGTTAGTGCGATTGGAGTCAATGTGGGATTTTGTAGATCGGCGATAAAAACTTCTTGCTGCCCGCGTTTCACCAACCAACTAAACGCTAAATAGCGGCTATCGGGTGACCAGGTCAGATGATCGGCGCCGATGATGCGGTCTTGGAGATCGTAAAGGGTGGGGTCGCCACCGGCAGCTGGGCGGGTATAAATCCTCCCCGGTGCCTGATTAATCGAAGCGATCACGGCGAGCGTACCCCCATTGGGAGACCAGGCCGGGGCAAACTCAACGGCAAATCCTGCGGTGAGGTTAACGGCTGAACCGGAAGTCTGGCAAGTGTCCGGGGCAGGAAGACAGGACACCGGCATCACGAAGACCTGTCGTAAATCGTTCAATCGGGTGCTGGTGAAAGCAACCGTCGATCCATCGGGAGACCATCTCGGTTCGTTGTCATCCCCGGGACTGTTTGTAAGGTTGGTGGGTTCGCCGGTGCGATCTGCATTCATAACCAAGATATCAATGCCGAGGTCGTTGCCGTACTGGTCACGACCACCTGGTGCGGCATAGAGCAACTTGGTGCCATCCGGAGACCAGCGTGGATGCGACTTATCCCCTGGGCCGAAGGTAAGTTGCCTGGGTTCCGTGCCATCAGGATTCATCGTCCAAATCTGTAACGTAACGCCATCCTCGCGATCACTGATAAAGGCGATCCGCTGTGCACCGCCCAACACCACCGGCGCTGGGGAAGGGCTGGGTTCTAGTGTTGCGGTGGGACTTGGTTCTGGCGTATTCGTCAGCGTTGGGGGCAGCGTAGCCTCTGGTGTGGAGGTAACCACCTGAACGATAGCTGTTGTCGGTGGTGTCGGGGTGTCTTCGGGTGAGAATAGAGCTGCAAGATTGCCCGTGAGCGCCAAAGCAAGACCTGTCAGAAGGACCAACACGATACCGGCAGAGGCACCAATCCAAAGACCTCGACGCTTGGGTTTGGTTTTTTCGATCGGCGGAAGAGGGGCGCGGATGGTCTCAAGAGCCAATTCCCCGCCCAGTGCAGAACGAAAACTCTGTACATCGGGAAAGCGCTGATCTTGATCAAGCGCCAGCCCCCGTTCTAAGGCTGCTTCAACATGTTCTGGTACGCCAGGGTGGAGCTCGCGTATGGGCTTAAGCGTCTCCTTCCCGAGCATCCGTTGGATGCTATCGGCTGGGCGCTTGTTAGTAATGAGCGAATACAATGTCGCTGCGAGGGCATATTGATCACTACGAGCATCAGTCCGTTGGCCACCGTACTGCTCTGGCGGGGAAAAACCAGGCGTGAGGCCGCGCGCCCCCGTTGTGGTTTGCGATTGGTCGAATAGTTTGGCGATGCCAAAATCGACGAGCACGACAGTTCCATCGGCCTGCAATTTCAAATTGGCGGGTTTAATATCGCGGTGTATGACCGGGGGAGTGCGTGCATGAAGGTAGCGCAAAGCGTCTGCAATCGCATCTGCCCACCCGAGGACTTCGTCGACTGTTGCGGGCTTCCTGGCGACGCGTGCGCTGAGGTCCACGCCCTCGATGAAATCCATCACAAGGTATTGACGATCTTCGAGAATAAAATGATCGGTAACCCTGGGCAGGTTGCGATGGCGCAGTGTGGCCAACAAACGTGCTTCGCGGCGGAACTGGCGCTCAGATTCGGGGTTGAGATTCAGGTTTTCCTTGACGGCAACCTTGATATCCAGTGTAATGTCATGCCCGAGGTAGACCGCGCCCATGCCACCCTTACCGAGTTGTCCCTCGATGCGGTAGCGTTGATTGAGGATATCGCCGGGTTCCAATGGCATAAAGGAAATTGTAAGCCAGGGCAGGGGTACCGGCAACCGTACTCTAGCGCTGGCACACTGGCTGAGATTTCGTTGGGGAGGGATTTTCGATCGGCTGGGGCACAAGGAATATGGGAATGACACTCACCCCTTCGAGATCACGTTGGGGTAAGATCATCATGGTTGGCGCAATTCTAGGTTTACGTTGGAGGTTGAGATGCCCTCTGGTTCTGAAAAAGTAGGATGGGAAGCATACGACAAAAGTTGGTCGCGTACGGTTGGAGAGGTGATAGGTGAGGCGGTCGTTACGATCAACGTCAATGGGAAGGAACTTGTAAGCTTAATGGCCACCCCTGATTTGCAGGCGGAGCTGGCTTTGGGCTTTCTCGTCAATGAAGGATTGATTCAGGGCTTGAGTGAAATCGACCATGTTCATGTGAGTGAGGATGGCTGCTGTGTGGATGTTTGGTTGCAGCAGGCCATTAATCTACCCAAGAAAAGAGTGATCACCAGCGGTTGTGGAGGCGGAATCACATTTGAACAACCGGGGATGGATTTGGGTCATGTTGACGTAGATTTAATCATGACACCGGATGAGCTCTTCGATATGTTTCGACGCTTGCATTTTACCGACAGTCTACATGCCCGTGCTCGGGGCGTTCACGCCTCCGGTTTGACCGATGGAAAAAATATTCTTGCTCTGGCGGAGGATGTTGGCCGGCATAACACGATTGACAAAATTACTGGTATTTGCCTTCAAAAGGAGATCCAGACTGAAGGGAATGCGCTCTTAGCGACCGGGAGGATATCATCGGAGATGTTACGCAAGGGTGTTCGTATGGGCTGCCCCATCATCGCATCGCGTAACAGTCCAACATCATTGTCTGTGGCAATGGCGAAGGAGGCGGGGATCACTCTGGTGGGATACGCACGTCAAGGAAGTTTGCGTGCCTACACCCATGCATATCGATTGGGTTTCTCGGCTGCATAAACAGTGAGCTCATCGTAAAACGACGACCCGCTGGCTCATGTTTCATCTCTTCGCCTTCAAAACCCTTGCATTGGTATGCCCAAGTCCAGTTGCAGGAATAGACATGATGTATCCAGCATGATAGTATTTTTGGATCCAGTGCATAATTTCATAGGCTATCTTAAGGTGAAACTGCCCAAGAATTTTGGTGCATTCTAATTTCGGCACATTATTTTGTTATTTTTAGAGGTTCTCTCCCCTATACGAGAGGGTTCAGGAATGCGGCCCCTTTTGAGAAATAGGGTGCATGCTAAAGGATGGATATGACCGAGAACAAGGATCGAGTCGAGAAGGTGACAGTCAGTGTTGGGCGGAGAATCAGAGAGCTGAGGGAGAGGAAAAATCTATCTCAGCAGGTGATAGCAGAGCGTAGTGGACTCAGCCGGAACACCTTGAGTTTGATCGAGCGAGGGCAAAGTTCTCCTACCGTTAGTACATTAAAGCGGCTTGCCATTGCGTTGGATGTTGATATTAATGCTTTCTTTGACGGCACTGATAAGACCAGCATCATCTTTACAAAATCTGGAAAACGACCCAGTATGCAGCTTTCGGAATGCACCCTTGCGGATCTTGGTGCGGGCTTGATCGAACAATTTGTAACCCCACTTTCCGTACGACTCGATCCAGGGGCACGCAGTGGCCACCCGGTCTCCCATGAGGGTCAGGATTTTGTGTATTGCCTGCGAGGAGAGGTGCTCTACAAGGTGAGTGAGCACACCTTTGTGCTGGGCCCAGGTGACAGCCTACTCTTTGATGCCCATCTCGATCACGGCTTTCAGAACAGTGGTATGGAAGAGGCCGAGCTGCTGATTGTTTTGTCCACGCCTCAGGATGGCATCCACTATATCAATAGCCACCCTTTCACCTCGCCTCCTTAGAGAGTGTAATTCTAAGAATCCAGGCCAGTCAGCACCAATCGAGAATAATTCGAAGCAGATGTTATGGAAACACACGAGGCAGCCCGTGGCAGTGGCTGCCTCTGATCCCTCATCTTTGAAATTGGCTTACACGTGCTGAAGGTGGGAGAGGAAAGGGTTAGCTGCGGTCATGCCCAGACCACAAACACAGGTAGCTTTTATCGTTTCGCCAAGTTTCTTTGCTTTATGGATTTCAGCCTTCGTTCCCATGCCTTGATTGATATTGTGGAGGACTTTATAAATCTGCTTGGTGCCGATGCGACAGGGGGCGCATTGCCCGCAACTCTCATGGACGAA
>JBFFQB010000126.1:0-7190 GCA_041573795.1 Anaerolineales bacterium | reverse complement strand
GCTAAGAGCTGTTGCCTTGGAAGCGTTGGGAGACCGCCAGCTTGCCCGCTCTGCACTGCAAGAAGCCGTAGCGCTGGGCGCTCCCGAGGGCTACATCTGGCGATGGTTGGATGCTGGTCCGGGACTGGAGCCGCTGCTACGCGACCTGAGAAATGACCATGACATGTCAGACGGCTTCCAGCCCTACCTGGATTCCCTGCTGGATGCCTGCCGGGCCGCATTTGGGGAATCGGCGGATCCCCAACCAGGAGAGCTGGTTGACCCACTCACCCCACGTGAGCTGGAGATCATGCGTCTGATCTCCGAAGGCTATTCCAACCCGGAAATCTCCAGAGAACTGGTAGTTAGCTTAAACACGATCAAGAAGCACACCAGCAACATCTATGGCAAGCTGGGGGTTCGCAGCCGTACCCAGGCGATCGTGCGTGCCCAGCAAATGGATCTGCTCTAATTCCCCCCCCGACCACCTATCGGCGTACCACCTTTGAGTAATACACAAATTCATACCGACTTGCTGAAGATTACTCATTGGCATGGCGACAAAATAGCCCCGGGTATCTATGCTCTAGGGCATAAAAGCACAGCGAAACCAGTGTTCAGCGTCTTCTTCTAAAACAAACAGTTAGGTGCTTGACAGGTTTAGGAAGTGATAAGCGCCACAAACAGTTTTCGATCCGAAGTGCGGACAAGAATGGAGCTCTCATGAAAACCGATAATTTATTGACCTTGCCTGATGGCAGAAAACTAGCCTATGCCGAGTTTGGGGTACCAGACGGCCATCCAGTGCTCTATTGTCACAGTACTCCAGGCTCGCGTCTAGATCCACTGCTTCTTGGAGTTGACACATTTAGCCAGTTTGGTTTGCGAGTGATTGTTCCTGACCGTCCGGGAATGGGAGAATCTGACTTTCAGGCCAATCGGGGGTTCTCTGACTGGACCAAGGATGTCCTTGCCCTTACAGAATATCTAGGTCTAAATCAATTTTCCGTATTGGCTGTTTCCGGCGGCTCGGGATATGCGGCAGTTTGTGCGGCTAAGATCCCTGAAAAGCTATCCAAAGTCGTGATCGTTTCTGGTTCATGGCGGATAGATTCCGAAACGATGAAAAGTATTGGGTTCCCATTGAATGTTATGTGGCAAATAACGACGTATGCGCCAATCCTTTTGCCGATCGCATTTAAAATGATGAGTCAGTCACCCAAAGCCGGCATTGAACAGGACGCGGCGCCACCAAATAATATTATGCCAGCCGCAGATAATGCAGTAATGGCCCAGCCCGAAAATTTAGCTCATTTCCAGCGGTCCTTGCGGGAGGCTTTGAAACAGGGCAGAAAAGGCCCGACGTGGGATATGCGTCTGTATGTGCGGGAGTGGGATTTTGACCCGGCTGAGATACAAATTCCACTGACTTTGTTTCATGGAGCGCAGGACAGGAATTTCCCTATGGAATTTGTGCAGCGAGTGGCGAAAAGCCTACCTTTAGCCCAATTAAAAGTCTACCCGGAGGATGGCCATATATCGACTTGCGCCAACCATATTGATGAAATCGCAAAAGCGCTATTGCCTGACTAACAAGGGGTATCTCTTCTCAAGGTGAGAAGTAAGTTGTTATGTTTCAAGAGTTGTGAAGCCAAATGAGAGCAAGGAAAAAATCATGAAGACTTCAAAAACCAACTTCTTCAAAGATTACAAACCCGGTATGCAAGCCCGGGTGGAACTGAAAAATGGGCGGATCCTGGATGTGTCTGGGATGGTAGATTGGGATAGTAAAGCTGCCACGACATTCGAAAACTTCAAACTGCTCTACGAAAATGGCGTTTCCATGACGACGGGGAACGACACCATGCCGCCATGTACGCCTGCGAAGGTCGGGCTCGAAGTACGGATGTTCGATCATGTACTGGAGGGTAAATCGGGTGGAAAGCAGCTGAGTGCCGCCGGGGGAGTCAAGATCGCTACCATCAATAGCGCGCGCTCCATGGGGCTGGATAGAGACATCGGATCTATCGAAACCGGAAAGATAGGCGATCTGGTGGTCCTTGACGGCGATCCGATAGAGGATCTTCGTCTAATCGGCAACCGTGTGCCGGCTTTGGTCATGGACGGCAAGCTGGTCATCAACAACTGCGGCCTGGAAGTGGAGTCCAACACGCAAGCGTAAAGCTGAGAGTCGCGATCGCCGTAACGCAAGCTATTTGATTTGCATCAAAGGATTTAGTTTCACATGAAAACACCGACAATGAATACACCTCAGCTGTACGAAATCCGCGTAGCCGGTCTTCTCAGCGAGAACTGGGCAGTACGCTTTGAGGGTCTGTCGATCCGACACCAGCCCCCACGCGAAACAATCCTTTCTGGCCAGCTTGATCAGGCTGCCCTGCATGGCGTCTTGATAAAAATCCGCAGGCTGGGCCTAAATCTCATTTCCGTCAAGCGTATCGATGCTGCTGGAACCAATTGATGACACGCGGTGAACGTTTCTCTACCGATTATTTTTGGAGGAAATCATGAACATTCTTGCCTACATCTTGTCTGGTCTATCACTTCTTATGAGTATCTTTTTACTAGTAAGGCTAAGATTACCGCTAGGGTTCCTCATATGGATTCCTAAAGTGCTCGCAGGAGCATTGGCGCCCTTCTGGGCGATCGTGGGTGCAATTGGCGCCATCGCCGGGTGGCTATATGAAGCGTACTGGGCGATTCCGATGGGGATCATTGGCGCTAGCATGATGATCCTATATGTCTGGCGATGTACACGGGATCACACCGGTTTTGAGGATGCCTTTGGTGCAGACTGGTCAGATCAAATTACCCTTGAGCAAACCAGGCACATGGTTCAAAAGCGCTGGTCCTGGTTTTTGAAGATGAAAGCCTCTCCGGAGCCTACCTGGGAACGCGACATCTCCTTCTGGACCCTCCCCGGTACAGATCGGGATTTGCTCTGTGATATCTGGCGACCGGCCAACGGCGATCTTTCCGGCCTGGTAGTCGTCTACGTTCATGGAGGGGCTTGGTACTTCATGAATAAAGATGTGGGCACAAGGCCTTTCTTCCGTCACCTCGTCGCACAGGGGCACACGGTGATGGACGTCGCTTATCGACTTTGTCCTGAGACGGATATCTATGGAATGATCGGAGATGTCAAGCGTGCGATAGCCTGGATAAAGGCCAATGCAGACCGCTACGGTGTTGATCCTGAGAAGATTGTCCTAGCAGGCGGTTCTGCTGGCGGACATCTCGCCCAGCTGGCAGGGTATACACCCGAACATCCTGAATTCACGCCAGAGGATGTGAGTGGAGCCGATCTATCCGTATGCGGTGTTGTATCCTACTACGGCTTCACTGACGTGATGGCGATGTATCAGTACATGAAAGTACAAAAGTTGGAAGACCCGCCGCCAGCGCCTGTCGGCGAGAATCTGGGAGCTTTCGGTGGCATGCGTTATTACGCCCGGTTTGATGTCTTGTTCGGAGACTGGCCCGAGGACGCTCCTGATCTCTACCAATTGGCATCCCCCATCACCCATGGGCTTCCTGGCAGCCCTCCTACCCTGCTCATTCAGGGCGAGCAGGACGTCTACTGTCCCGTGGACGCCACCCGTACACATTACGCTAAGCTAGCAGAATCAGGTGTGCCCGCAATCAACGTTACTTTTCCGTGGACAGACCATGCCTTTGACCTGATACTTCCGCAACTATCCCCGTCAGCGCAATCGGCACTGTACGATGTGGATCGATTTCTGGGACTGTTGTTGAACGCGAATTAGCAAGTAGAACAACATTTATGAAGAGATTTGATTGAAATTACAAATTTCTTGAGGCTGTACCCTGGATGCTAATTAACAACTCGCTATCCTGCAAACCCCTCTCCACTTCGTTTCGGGGGCGCTATGCGGCACATGGGATAAAAAAAGCGGACCGTGAATAACAACACTGATGCGAGAGACCTTCATGAAAACTGACATCGTTATTACCTTACCTGACGGCCGCGATCTAGCCTATGCCGAGTTTGGTCTGCCAGATGGATATCCAGTACTGTATTTCCACGGTTCACCAGCCTCGCGTCTGGAGCCCCTGATACTGGGAGATGAAACCTTTAGCCAATTCGGTTTGCGGGCTATCGCGCCCGACCGTCCAGGGATTGGACAATCGGATTTCCAGACCAATCGAGGGTTCTCTGACTGGCCGAATGATGTAGCGTCTTTAGCTGACGCCCTTGGGCTGGATCAATTTGCTGTGCTCGGAAACTCTGGTGGAGGTGGATATGCGGCGGTCTGTGCCGCAAAGATTCCTGATAGGCTCCGCTCCGTCGTCATTTCTTCCGGAGCTTGGCGAATGGACTGGCCGGAATCGCTGAACAATCTAAACTTTTCACAAAGCCTGACATGGAATGCAGCTAGCAAAGTTCCTTTCCTCTTTCCTCTCTTACTGAGATTCGCGAGCAGGATGACCCAACCTCAGGAAGACGACCGTGGACGTGAACAGGTGCTGGCTCAGCAAAAGAGAGTCTTGCATGGTTCAGACTATGCAGCTTTGGCACAACCAGGACGGTTGGACGCCTTCCTCCTAATGTTCAGCGAAGTTTTCCATGAGGGCTATAAAGGCCCTGCTTGGGATATGCGTCTCTTTGTACGCGAGTGGGATTTTGATCTGAATGAAATTCGAATCCCGCTGAAGGTATTCCATGGTGAGGAGGACAGGAATGTTCCCCTTGCTCTCGTGCAGAAGGTGATGAATAGCCTTCCTAGTGCCCAACTGATTACCTATCCGGATGAAGCACATTTATCAACACTCGTCAACCATTTTGGTGAAATCGCGGAAGCTCTCGTTCGCCAGTAAATAGGAATCGGCCCACTTGAACTTTATGCCGGCCAAGAGACAGTTGAAAGGCTGGTGCGCGTAACAACTCGCTGTCCCGCAAACCCCGCTCCGCTATGCTTTAGGGGCGATTTTCGGAACATCGGGGTCCAGTCCAGTCAAGGTGAATGAACCATGAACGAGAACGGACCTCACTTACGGCGAGATTTGTAATAGAGCTTGGTGCTTCGGCATCGATCCTTGAGGAATCGAAAAAATGAGAACAGATCATGAGAATGCTCGACCTACAATGGCAAAGTGGGGTTGGGGAATCCTATTGGTCACCAGCGCCCTCCTGGTTATTGACGGCGCGATTTGGTACTTCATCGGTCCCAGCATCATCCACGCCCGCTTGGTGGCGGCCTTGCTCATGGCTTTTGGCACGCAGGCGTTGCTGGTTGCGCTGGAAGGCTATCGAAATGGCTCACCATGGGCTTGGTATTCTTCATGGATTCTCGTCATGGCTCTTTTAGCCTTTGGGGTGATTGAAGTGGGAGAAGGCGAATACCAGTTTGGAAACATTATGCTCGGCTCGGCAGCTGTCACATTTTTCGGTCAGTTGCTAGCCCTCAAGGATCTGTTTACGTGAGCCAACCAAATGCAAGCCTCGAGATAGACTGCAAACCGAAGATCCTCATAGCCAGCGATCAATTCACTGAAGCCAACCCGGCTCGAGTGTTTAACGCCTGTTTAGGATACGGAGAAAGGCGCCTAAGTTCGAGGCTGTTAGGCGGTTTCTGCCTAACATTTAGGCTATCGGGAAATTGATCAGCAATTGAAGAATGGATTGTAGAAAGTCGTGAAGGCAACGAAATACTCAGAATAGGAGAAAGTAAAATGGACAATATGACACCGCAATCGAATTCATTACAGGAAGTGCCCTTTTCCCAACCACGTGCTCTACGCGATATTCTCGTCGTAGGGTCCCCTATCATCATAATGGCAGTAGTAGGCAAAATGTTTGGTTTGGACACCCTGGTGGGTGGCGCGATCGTCAATCTTGGTTACGTGCTGATGTTCATCCTCGGCGGATTCCTCCTGAAACGCCAAGGCAGTAGCTGGAGCGAGATTGGGCTGAGAAAGCCCGCAGATTGGCTGAAGACGGCGTTGTTCGGCGTCGGCGCATTCGTCTCAGCAGTGGTAATCTTCCTTGCGATGCAGACGATCGTTGTAGGACTACTCGCGACGGTGGGAATGCCCCTGCCCGAAATTGACCAGAGTCGCTTCAACGAGATAGAGGGCAACCTTTCCTTCTTCATTTTGCTTGTGATTTTGGCCTGGACAACGATCGCATTCGGTGAAGAAATGTTCTACCGAGCCTTCGTAATCACACGCTTGATCGATTTCACAGCTACCGGGAAATGGATAGCGATCCTAATTGCGGGGATCATCTTTGGCGTCGCTCACTTTACCGAGGGGTCTCTTGGTATTCTGAGTAACGGAGCCTTTGGGGTTTTATTTGGCTGGATCTATGTGCGTAGCAGGCGCAATTTGTGGATTACTATCATAGGGCACGGGTTGATCAATACCCTTCGATTTGCATTGCTGTATAGCGGCGTGTCGTAGGCGGAATGTTTAACTACGCAACGAAGGAAGAGCAACTATTCCCAATTTTCGCTTCCTGTTGCCAACCCGCTATTCTGCAGCCTGGGAGATATCTCAAAGGCAAATTGTGATCACCAGGGTTTGTAGATCGTTTGTACTGTGTTTTCTATGTGCAGCAGGTTTATTACAACTCGATCCAGACTCTTCGAATGTTCAGCAATCTTTGCGTCGAGCCGTTCTACGTCAATGAGGAGGGCAATATCGTCTTCCACGAGCCTGATGATCCTTTTGGTGGAGGAGAACCCTAGGATATATGAGCACTTTGAAGCCCTGGCTAAAGCACTTCCAAAATAATGATCGGATTAATCCGAATTACAGTTTGCGCTGTTCAATGTTAACAAATTCACTGAATTTCAAGTTCTAATGGTGCGCGGAGCATATTTTCTAACTTTTAGACGAGCTAACGTCTCGCTGCCCCGTAAAGACATCGGGGTGAACGAGAGCAGACCCCGCGCACGGCGAAAAAAGTAATGAGCCTGGTGTACGGACGCCAGGCTTTTTTCATTGTAAGATCAAAGCGGGGCCGCTCCCCACTCCGCTATCGCTTCGGGGTGCTACGCGAAGCTCGAGGCTGTTAGCAGGGGGCGAAACAAAGTGCGGATGAATACATTGTTGAGCTCATTCCCGTTTGTGGTTTTGTGCAGTCTTGAAGACAGTCTTCGGAAAATCTGTGGAAAGGATTTAGCCTATGGAACTTGAAGGTAAGTCAAGTACTGAGCAGGTTACGG
>JBFFQB010000125.1:0-7524 GCA_041573795.1 Anaerolineales bacterium | reverse complement strand
TCTACCAGATGTACGCAGAAACTTCAGTTCGCGATGGTTTTGTCATCCGTCCCTAGTCATATTACCGGGACGCATGGGGTTCTTTCGTCGCATCAGGTGATGCGGTCCCATTGATCGCCGAAGTAGAGGGAGATGCCGTTGCGGCTTTGATGGTGTATCGCTTCGGCGGTACCGCCTACTATCTTTATGGCATGTCGCGAGCAGCCCATCGCGAGAAAATGCCCAATTACTTACTGCAGTGGGAAGCCATGCGTTGGGCAATTTCTAACAACTGCTCGAGCTACGATTTCTGGGGAGCACCGCACGAGATCGATGCTGAAGATCGCATGTTTGGTGTTTATCGCTTCAAACTGGGATTTGGTGCAGAATTGGTGCGCACCCCGGGGGCGTGGGATTTTCCGACCAAGCCAGGCCTATATAAGCTTTACACTGCCATCATGCCAATCCTCCTGGCTGGGATGCGGCTCTTTGGTCGTGCACGCACCCGAGCTCAAGTCCAAGATGTTTAAAGCTTGAAATAAGGGAGTTCAGTCATGAAACGGCCTCATATCGCTCTCGCCGATCTGCCTACCCCCCTGCATCCGTTGCCGCGACTCACTGCTTTTCTGCGCGGACCTGAAATTTGGGTCAAGCGCGATGATCAAACTGGCCTGGCGTTTGGAGGCAACAAGACCCGCAAACTTGAGCGACTGATAGCCCAAGCGCGGGAGCAAGAAGCCGAGGTCGTGCTCACCCGCGGCGCGCGCCAATCGAATCATTGTCGGCAAACCGCTGCTGCGGCTGCGTTCGCTGGCGTGGATTGTACGCTTGTGCTGAGTGGGGATCCACCGCAGGATACCAATGCCAATCTCCTGCTTGATCATCTGCTTGGTGCGGAGATCATCTGGACAGGCGCAAATGACCCCGAGCAAACCCTGCAGCAAGCGTATCAAGAGAAATTGGAGGCGGGTCTGCGCGCTTCCTTGATCCCCTATGGCGGTTCCAGTCCACTCGGCGCTTCTGCCTATGCCGATGCAATGGATGAGTTGGTCTCGCAGGGAGAACATTTCGACCGCATCGTCTTTGCGACCTCCTCCGGCGGCACGCAAGCTGGTCTCATCGCCGGGGCAGAAAGGCAGAATCTGGCGACGAAGGTGGACGGTATCAGTGTGGATAAGCCCGCAGCAGAACTGGCCCCGTTGATTGCGGAGCTTTCGAGTGGCGTCCTTGATTTGCTCGAACCAGGCAGGACGGTTGACGTCAGTAAGGTCTATGTTGATGATCGCTATATTGGCGAGGGCTACGCCATCGTGAGCGCGCTCGAACGCGAGGCCATTCAACTCTTTGCACGCCAGGAAGGCTTGCTGCTCGATCCTGTTTACACAGGACGAGCCGCTGGTGGAATGCTGGCCAAGATCAAAGCCGGGGAAATTCAGGCTGAAGAACGGGTGCTCTTCTGGCACACCGGGGGGACACCGGCGCTCTTCGCCTTCGCCGGATCTTTATTAAACAAATAATGGATGCCGTCATTTAAGCACCCATGCAAAGATCAGGTTGATTTTACGTCTCACGCCTACGTGTGGTTAGTTTCCTTAGCCAGGCAAGCCATAGCTGAACTCGCAGTTGGCGCCATGCCCGGCGAACTTCAACATCTCTCGGTCCCTGCTCGGCGAAGCGTTCCCGAACATACGCGTCCACCAGGATCCTGGCCGCGTCGGCAGATTGTGGTACTGCCAGGGCAAATGCCTTTGCGCGCTCATTCGGGGTTTCCCAGGGACCCTTACTCAACCCCAAGCGCCTGAGCCAGCCGCTCCATTTGGCGTACACCTGACCAGTGGCCGTACGCCACTCCCATTCCGTCATCTCCAACGATTCAGGAACCTCGATTCGGAGAAATTTGGCGATCCGCCCCAAGCGGATTTTCATCCTGGTCCAGCTGGCGGGGTTGATCCTGAACCAGAGCCAGGCGAGTGCAATCGTCGAGAACACTCCAATCCCCAAGTTTCGTAGAATAGTTTGTCTCCTGCGGATGCGAGTGTAATCAGCGACAGTTTCAGTCGGCCCGAGGAGTTCATCCAGCCATTCCTCCGGATCAATCCCTTCTTCCGTTTCAGGATCCTGATCAGGCCCCCCAAAACGGGCTGATTCGGCAAGAGTGAATGATTCGGGACGGGCTATCGTGGGCTCCGAGATCGTCGGTTCAAACTCCACCCAGCCTAACCCCGGGAAGAAGACCTCCGGCCAGGAATGCGAGTCGGTGGTGTTGACCTCATAGAAGAAGTCTACATACTCCCCGCGTGCGTAGCCTGCCGCCATGCGCGCCGGGATCCCCAGCGATCGCAAGAGAATCACTTCAGCGCTGGCATAAAAGTTACAGTACCCAACCTTGTAATCAAAGAGGAACCAATCGATCGGATCCTGATCTAGTGGGGGTTGGTCGATGGTACGGCTATACTCCATATTCTGTCGAAGCCAGCGAGTGATCGCCTCGGTTTTATCGTAGGGCGTTTCCAAACCTGCGGTGATTTGCTCAGCCAATTCTCTTGTGCGCGCGGTGATCGTTTCAGGCAATTGCAGATTGCGATCGAGAACCCAATCAGGATAATCTGCGCCTGCATTTCGCATTTGCTCGGCCGAGGGGGAAGCAACCGAAGCCACCGTCCGGTAGGATTCTCCCTCTCGCACCAAACGATCGGCTTCGATCGAAAGAACGTCCAGGGTTCCGTCATTGTTGCGGAGAATAGTCATTTCTGAAGTACGATCCACCCATAAGGGTTGAGAGGGTACATACAGCAGTTTAATGGCAGCGCCTTGCGGTGATACTGTGACTTCGATATTCTCCCTGCCAAGGTAAGACCCAAGACTCCATTGACCCTCGCGCGGATCCAGAAGCTCCGGTTCCAACTCGGGACCTGTCCATTGGTTTTGATCATATCGATCGTAAATTCGTGATCGCCAGTAGAATCGGCCGCCACGAAACGGGAGTTTCGCCGGCTCAACTGACATGATGGTGAGGTCAAGGAGTTCTGACCCCGATCCTAACGCTAGCGTCTCTCCGTATTCGGTCGGGATCACACGCGTGGCACCCTCGATTGTGCTGAAGGCATTTTCGAACCACCCTTTGGCGCCTTCAAAGGGCTCGCTAAAGGATTGCCAAGCGTCGTATAGCATTTCACTCTTGGCAAAAGCGGGCCCACCCCAGGCGAGGCCGACGATGACGATTGTGGCAATCAGTGCACTAATTGATACCCGGAAGACAGCATCCGCAGGAACACGCGCTTTTTGACCGGTCCACCAATTCAGGCGAGAAGTGATATCCAGGCGTGCTGCCAGGATCAGTGCGACCAGGCTTAAAGCGGCAGTGTACAGGCCGAGGCGGGCGATGCCGTAGTAGTAGTAAGTGAAGATGGCAATGGAGATTCCGGTGAGTAGGATCGTCGGCCAAACAGCTTCGCGCCGAAATACCATCCAACCGCCCCAGGCACCTATAACCCAAAAGAAAACCGCCATGAGCGCGACGAAGACGAAGCTGTCTTCATTCGGCTCCCCAGCAAGTGACTTTGCGACAAAGAGTCCCAAGCGCCCAAGAATTTGTTGCGCTCGGGATGCCCATGAGAGAGCTGGGTCCAGCGTGCTGCCTAACTGCCAGCCGGTGATAAAGAACCCGTAGATCGAGGCGAAGATCAATGCCACCCAGCTCGTGAACCTGCTGCGAGCGAGTGCTGTCCCGGCAAACACCCCCACCAATCCGGCAAGCGGGATCAGGTAGAGGCTATCCGCCCACTCGGTAGCTACCAGCGCCCAGGCACTGATGAGCACCATTGCACAGAGCAGTGAGAAAGCGACCCAATCGAACTCGGGATGAATTTTGTCGTCGGTCATCTCAGAAATTTACTCATTGGGAAGGTACCACGTCTACGTAAATTTTACTTGAGGTTTACAGGGCGAGAGGTAAGCTCGCTGACTGGATCTTCTTGAAGAATTACTTATGCCATGTCGCTGGGGTTCGACAACTTTCTAGCAGAGGACTGCCCTGGTGATAGGAGAGCTGAGCAAGCCAGAGCCATGCGCTTGCTGACCGTTAGGAAGGTTGGTATCATCCCGTGGCCATGCAACAACTCGAACAACTGGACCCACGTAGACGACGGCGCTATGCCATCCTGGTAGGGATCATCTTGATCACGCTGCCCTGCTACTGCGCCGGTTGGATCGCCATTCAGAGAGCCCCGGAGCAAAGTTTACTTCCGACTGAAACACTGACGATCGAACCAGTCGTTCAAACGCTCACCCCCAGCCCAACCAACAGTGTGACGCCAACAATCACGCTCACAGCCACCATAACCCCGACTTTGTTCGTGCCCTCACCGTCTCCAACCCCAACGGAAACACCGCTACCCACCGAGACACCCATTCCAAGTGATACGCCACTACCAACCAACACGCCTACCTTTACGCCGACGCAGACCACTACTTTCACGCCTACATCTACCGCCACAGAAACGCCTGAACCCACGCTTCCCCCCCCAACAGCGACCTTCACGCAGGAAGCATCGCCCACAACATAAAGCCATGTTCTCCAACAACACGGCCATGATGCCAAATATCCCGAAGGCTCGGATCGCATTGTAGGCTCAGCTTTGATTCGAAATTAAGACTGGCTAGATAACGGAGGTTAGGTCAGGGGGCGGGGATTTACCCAGGGCACTACCCGGCACACGCTCGCTGAGCAGGCCGAAAATTGCTTCCGCATCTCCCTCTTTCGCAAGGCGAACCAGCTCATCAATCGTCGCCTGGAGTTGGGAATTGGTCAGGAAGCCATTGTCTTCTACCCGGACGACATCTGGATGAGAAGTCTCTTCATAGTCCAGACCTTCATCCCATAGGGCCTCGCTTAACTTTTCACCGGGACGAATGCCGGTAAATTCGATCTGGATATCCTTGCCTGGCTCAAGCCCTGAAAGGCGGATTAGATCTTCAGCCAGATCTACGATCCGGACTTGCTCACCCATCTTGAGCACAAATAGGTCGCCTCCATGCCCCATACTTGAAGCCTGCAATACCAAATGCACCGCCTCAGGTACGGTCATAAAGAAGCGTTTCATCTCCGGGTGTGTGATGGTGATGGGGCCGCCTTGGGCGATCTGGCGTTTGAAGATCGGCACAATACTGCCGCGGCTGCCAAGGACATTACCAAAGCGCACGGTCACGTAATTGCGTCCCGTACGGTCGGCGGAATCGCGCACGATCATCTCGGCTACACGCTTCGTTGCCCCCATGATGCTCTTCGGCTGCACAGCTTTATCCGTGGATATCAAGACCAAGCGCTCACAGCCACAAGCCTCGGTGGCCTGAACCACGCTCTGCGTGCCGAGCACGTTATTGGTCACGGCCTCCTCGACATTGATCTCCATCAAGGAAACATGCTTATGCGCGGCGGCGTGAAAGATCACCTCAGGCTGCAATTCAAAGAAGATATCGCGGATGCGATCAATATCGCGCACATCGGCGATCATGGGGAGGATCGAGAGGCTGGGATTGGATTCTCTCAGTTCAAGCAAGGCGTCAAAGATGCTGTTCTCGCCATGACCCAGCAGGATCAGTTGTGATGGATTCCAGCGGGCGATCTGGCGGCAGAGTTCGAGACCGATGGAGCCGCCCGCTCCTGTAACCAAAACGCGTCGACCGGTCAGAGACCGGCCAACAGCTTCTTCATCGAGTTCCGCCGGTTCGCGTCTCAGCAGGTCGCTGATGTCGACCTCTCGCAATCGGTTGACGCTGACTTTCCCGCCGATGAGCTCGTAGATACCGGGCATGGTGCGGAAAGGGATGTTCTTGCTGCGGCATTCTTCTGTGAGCAAGCGCACAATATGACCCGGTGCAGTGGGAATAGCGATCACGACTTCATGTGCCAACATGCGCTCTACAACTTCGTCGACGTCGGCCAAGAGTCCCATCACCTTGATGCCGTGAATCTCAACGCCTTGTTTCTCGGGATCGTCATCGACGAAAGCTACTGGGGTCATGTGCAATTGTGGATTGCGCTGCATTTCGCGTAGGACCAGCACACCGGCATCCCCAGCTCCTGCAATGACCACACGGCGCGTTGCTTCGAGGGAGTCTGCCTTCTGGCTGATCTGACCCGTTTCGGCAAGCAAGCGCACGATGATGCGCAGCCCTCCCACGCTGAAAAGAGATAACAGCCAATCGATGCCGATCACGGAACGTGGGAAGCCGGGAGCAAAACCACCCAAAGCACGCATGGAAACAACCAGCACACCGACACCAGCCGAAGCCGCTAAGGTTGCAACAAAGATTAAACGCAACTCGCGCACACTGGCGTAGACCCAATAACGGCGGTAGAGACCGAAGAGGTAGTACGTCAGGGGTTTAACCACCAACGCAATGGCGACCATCGTCCAGGCCGAAGGCAGATAGAAGTTGAAGAGGGGTCCCACATCCAGGCGTAGCGCGAAGCTAGCCAGAATTGCGGTGACGATCAGGATGACATCAGCCAGCAATAATGTGCGATTGCGGATTTGCAGGATGGGATTTCTTTTACGCCGATTCATGATTGCGTTCGGAACCATTCTACCGTATGACGCAGTCCTTCTTCCACACTGACTTTCGGGTGATATCCCAACGCTTGGATCGCCTTGGTGATATCTGCATGTGAAAAGCGGATATCACCCTCACGTGCGGGTCCGTATTTTGGCTCCTTCGCCTTAGGAAAGAAACGGTGCAAGATATCGACCAGCTCCAGGATCGAGATTGATTTGCCACCAGCCAGATTGAATACTTCCCCGGCTACGCCATCGGCCTCAGCCGCATGATGCAGCCCCTGCACAATATCCTCGATGTAAACGAAATCTCGCGACTGCTGACCATCACCATGGATCGTCACCTGGTTCTTATCGATGAGATCTTGGGTGAATCGTGGAATCGCTGCTGCATAGGGAGAATCAGGCGATTGGCGCGCGCCGAAGACGTTGAAGAAACGCAAGCAGACCGTTTCGAGCCCATAGGCCTGCGTGAACATTTGGCCCAGGTGTTCCATTGATAATTTCGAGGCCGCATAGGGTGATACTGGGACGGGTACATCATCCTCCGAAACGATCTCATTGCGTTCACCGTATACGGCTGCAGAAGACGCCAGCACGACCCGCCCTACCCCTGCTTGCGCAGCCGCTCCCAGAACGTTCAGGCTGCCCATGACATTGGTCTCATAGCAAGCAGCCGGGTCTTCCATTGAAGCGGGCACTGAGACGAAAGCCGCCAGGTGGAAGACGAGTTCAATCCCTTGCATGGATTGTTTCACTACGGCCTGATCGCGTATATCCCCGACCACCAGCTCAAGATCAAGGCCGCCGATATTGTCTTTTGTGCCAGCAGAAAGGTTATCCAGAACGCGCACCATGTCACCGCGCGCGCGCAGGGCCCTCACGAGGTGAGAGCCACTGAAACCTGCGCCGCCCGATACTAAGATTTGGTGCATACCCCGATACAATACTCCGATAATAGGGTTTTGATCAAATTCTGATAATGATT
>JBFFQB010000124.1:0-7649 GCA_041573795.1 Anaerolineales bacterium | reverse complement strand
TTTTTCTATGGCCAGGCTTATATGGGCTCGCTGGATGCCTTCCTGGTGGCCCTTTCGTTCCGTATCTTTGGCACAGAGCTCCAGGTTATACGCTGGGTTCAGATCGCACTTTCCCTGGGGATTCTTTATACGACGATCCTGATTGCCTATCGCCTGCACAAGAACCAGGCTGCGGCATTGCTCAGCGGATTGCTGTTAGCAATACCCACCCTGAATTTCATGCTTTACACCACTGTTTCCCTGGGTGGGTATGGAGAAGCGCTGCTGATCGGTAATCTCCTGGTACTACAAACCGATCGTATTCGATCTGCACCAGTAAAATCCCCGCACTACTTCCTATGGGGAATGCTGGCCGGGCTGGGATATTGGGCTTTTGGACTGACAGCGGTGTACATACTGCCGGGCATGCTATTGGTCGTAGCAAGGGAAAAGAAGCGAAGTCGAACGAATACATTCGACTGGATAGTACTGCTGCTCGGGATTATTACCGGGATGGCCCCATTGCTTGGGTGGGTGATGAAGAATGGGCTCGTTGTTTTCCTCCAGGAACAATTCGGCTCTGCTATTGCCGGTGCTTCGCCAACCAGCCTGATTGAGTCCGTGTGGCTACACTTTCAGAATTTTCTGCTATTTGGTCCTAGCGTAATTTTTGGTTTGCGAGCTCCCTGGTCAACGCAAGCACTCTCGCTACCCTTGATGCCATTCGTCATTGGATTCTGGGGCCTGGTGATGCTTCATACCGTGCTCCGCCGCCGCAAGCTGGCAGGATCTGACGCGCTTGAGCATCTTATGTGGGCTTCGCTGCTCCTGCTTCTGGGGTTCCTTATTACACCTTTTGGCGCAGACCCCTCTGGGCGCTACTTTCTTCCTGTGATGATCCCGCTCGCCATTCTCGCAGGTGAGTTTGTAAGCACTCCAATGATTAGCTTCCCGACATCGCTTCGTTGGATATTGTTTACGGGAGTTATTGCCTTTCACTTGCATTCCACTTGGCAGGCAGCAACCAGTTTGCCTGATCGGATCACCACACAATTTGATGCAGTTGCCAGAGTTGATCAGCAAGGGATTGATTCATTAATCGCCTTTCTTTCAGATCAAGGTGAGTTGCGCGGCTACACCAACTACTGGGTTGCCTACCCGCTGGCGTTTCGTTCCGATGAGCGCCTGATTTTCTACCCCGCCTTGCCTTACCACCACGACTTTCGGTATACCGCACGATATAACCGCTATCCGATCTATCAGGACCTCGTAGCGCAAAGCCCAAAAGTTGCGTACATTACGACCAAGCACGTAGATTTAGATGAGCATCTACGGGGTTCATTGGAGAAGCAAGGCGTAGATTGGGATGAAATCCTAATCGGGGAGTACCGCATATTCTATAACCTATCTGAACGAGTGGGGATCGAGGAGATTGATTCCTTCTGGTTGGATCCAGGCAACTGAATTTGAGCGTGTTGATAGGCTGATGGGTTGAAAAGGGTTCTGGCACGGGCGATGCATGAACAATCAGACATTGATAAAGGGGATGAAGATTGAGTTTTAAGCGCCTCGTCCTTTTCTTTACATTCCTGGCAATTTTCACCATGGCGGTTCGGGTCTCGGTAGACAGCGACACATGGTGGCATCTACGCGCAGGGGCTGAGATCGTTGAGAAGGGTGCAGTGATCACTTCAGATCCTTTCTCGATGACCCGTTATCAGGAATCCTGGCGCTACCCTGGATGGTTTGCACAGGTCATGCTTTACTCGATCTACCAGGTATCAGGATTTGCTGGTTTGAATCTGCTGACGGCCTTTATGGTCACCCTGGCATTTCTATGGGTGTGGCGCTTTATCGAGGGGCCGATCCTGCTTCGATCCGCATTAATATTGCTTGCCGCGACTACTTCAGGCGTCTACTGGTCAGCGAGGCCGCAGATCATGTCTTTCGCGCTCAGTGGTGTGTTCATCTATCTGCTCGAGCGGGAGCAGCGTGGAGACAATCCTCCCCTGTGGGCATTCTTTGTCACAATGGCAATATGGGGGAATTTACATGGAGGCTTTGCGATCGGATTCCTGCTGCTTGCCGCTTACTTCGGGGGCGCGGTGCTCGATCTAGCAGGGAAGTTACTTACGGATCCGACTGTTGCAAGAACAACGTTTAAACTGAACCAGGCGGTATTAATTCGATATCTGTGGGTAGTATTGGTATCCCTGTTGGGATTATCTATTAATCCACATGGGCCTTCAATGCTGCTCTACCCATTTAAAACGGTTTCGATCGGGATATTGCGCGAGTATATTCAGGAATGGCAATCACCTGATTTTCATGCCCTGGGCGTTCAACCGTTTCTTGGGATGATCTTCCTCGCT
Organism: Anaerolineales bacterium; assembly: GCA_041573795.1. Taxonomy (GTDB): domain Bacteria; phylum Chloroflexota; class Anaerolineae; order Anaerolineales; family E44-bin32; genus E44-bin32. The sequence continues at coordinate 5,298 of JBFFQB010000124.1, read as the reverse complement.
TTTATAAGCTTCAGTTTGAAGAAAGATCGCATCCATCCCACCGATACCTTATTGGTCCTCGGATTTTTGGGCATGTCACTTTGGGCTGCGCGCAATATCGCCATTTTTGCGTTGGCGGTGGTTATTCCCATCTCAAGGGCGCTCGCATCAATCCAGATTCATATCCCCTGGGTTCGCTCCTCAAAACAAGTACCTCCAGCAGTTCAAAAGTATCTGAATTCATTCCTGGCGATCTTTTTGGTTGCGGCTGCTATGCTTAAAATCGCTACCCCGCTGAGCAATACCTTCAACGAGAAAACACTGGCCGAAGCATACCCTTCAGGTGCAATCGCCTATCTGTCAACCAACCAGGAACCTGGCCCACTGTTTAATAGCTATAACTGGGGAGCCTACTTGATTTGGGAGCTCTATCCAGCGTATCGCAGTTTTGTGGATGGGCGTACCGATCTTTTCGATGATGATGTACTAGAACAATACCTCCTTGTATGGCGAGCAGAACCAGTGTGGAGTGAGGTCCTTGAGGATTGGGGGATTGGAATTGCACTGGTAGAACCAAACGCACCCATCGCATTCAAGCTCCATCAGGCGGGATGGCAGCGCGTCTATGAAGATACGACCTCGGTTATTTTCACCAGACCAGAAGGTGGTTAGAGGAGGAGTGGGGTTTGAGCTTTAGATCGAATCGATGGGTCCGTTGGATTATTGCGATTGTCTTGCTCATACTGGTTGGATTGCTCGTTTGGTCGAACTACCGCTTTTCGGTGCAATCTCCCGGTGGAAATGATTTTCTCGCGCGCTGGACAGGTGCCCGGTTCTGGCTCGTGGAGGGTATCAATCCCTACGATGAACAGGTTAGCCTCGAGGCGCAAACCCTCATTTATGGTAGACCCGCAGACCCGAGCAAAGGGGAGGACGTGGCTCATTTTGTTTACCCACTGCCAGCCATGCTGTTCTTTGCGCCGTTTGGATTGCTTCCCTTCACTACCGCGCGTGCAATCTGGATGACACTGTTGGAAATCTGCTTGCCGATCATGGCGTTTCTAGGACTAAGGTTGGCTCGATGGAAGCCCCCGCCGGCGACACTGGGATTGATCATTTTGCTCTCTATCTTCTGGTATCACGGCCTCCGCTCCGTAATCGTTGGCCAATTTGCGGTGATTGAAGCTCTACTTATCATCCTTGGGTTATGGTCAATTCAACGCAAATCTGATGCTTTTGCCGGCGTAATTCTTGCCCTCACCATAGCAAAGCCGCAGATGGCATTTTTAATTCTCCCCTTTATCACAGCCTGGGCAGTGAAGAAGCGGCGCTTCGAATTTATCCTATGGTTGCTTACCACTATTGCCGTATTGATCGTTGGTTCCATTTTGATCCTTCCGAATTGGCCCTTGCTGTGGTTGCGCCAACTTGTCTCCTATCCTTCCTATACAGACTTAGGATCCCCTGTGTCGATCTTGCTTGCAGGATTGTCCGGTGATCAAACACTGCTTACATGGATCTTGAGCGGGGCATTAATAGCATATCTATTGCTTGAATGGGGTTTGTCGTTCGCTGGGGGGGAGACACATTTTCAATGGACAGCAGCACTTACATTGGTGGTTACCAATCTGGTAGCCTTCCGAACTGCTACCACAAATTTCGTGGTGATGCTGCCTGCGATCATTCTCGTATTCCATTCCTGGGCGCAGCGCTGGGGTAGGTCGGGGTATTTCGCCGTATGGATCTCCAGCCTGGCCCTATTGATTGGTCTTTGGGTGCTCTTCATGCTCACAGTCGACGGCAACATTGAAGCCCCAATTATGTATTTACCGCTGCCGATTTTCACACTGTTTGGATTAATCTGGTCGCGTTGGTGGATCTTGCGCAGATTAAGGCCATCTGTCTTCAGCACTTAATCACCAGCATGTAGGGCTATGTAAATAAATAGTGATGCTAAAAACGAGCAGCACCTTCGGGAACAATTTTATCGCTACGATCAGAGGCTTTAAAGAGCGCATACCATACCAAGCCGGGGTTGTTTTGCTGGCTTTGCTCGCAGTAGGAATGCGCCTGCCGACCTTGGCCGGCCGCTCACTCTGGTATGACGAGGCTTTCTCGATCCTCTTTTCTCGCGAAGGTCCTACTGCCATGCTATACGGGACCTTGACCCCCGTGGATGGGGCAGCAGCGGATGTGCACCCGCTGTTGTATTACAGTGCACTCTGGCTCTGGATGTCCCTTTTTGGCCAAAGCATTGTTGCCGTTCGAAGCCTCTCCATCCTTCTGAGTGTCGTACTATTGCTATGTATAACCGCCCTTAGCCGAAGGTTGTTTAACCCTCGCGTGAGCCTTATTTGCGGTTTTTTATTCGCTATCTCGCCTTTTCAAATTCACCATGGCCAAGAAGCTCGCATGTATGTCCTGCTAGCCCTGCTCTTGGTATTAAGCACCTCATCGTTGCTGATCGCTCTTGAAACTAAAAACCGCGCCTATATCGTTTTCTTTGGAATCACATCGGCGCTGGCCATGTATACACATGTATTAGCGATTTTCTTTCTGATCCCTCTCGCCCTTACCACGCTGCTCCAGCGCTTCTCTAAGTCAAGTTTGATCATCCTGCTCACAGGTTCATTTATCGGAGCGATCCTTTACGCACCCTGGTTGATGCAATTGCCAGCCCAAATTTTTAAAGTTCAGCAAGCCTATTGGATCGAGCGACCTGGATTGGAGGCCTTGCTGCAGACATTCATCGCATTCAGTGGAGACTTGCCGATCCGAGAAGGATTATTGCCGATCATGTTGCTCGCCACCTTACTGCTGTTTGCCTTTGTGGTCATGGAGGCTTTTTGGTTAGCGAAAAATCAGGTGGCAGCGAGATCTGAAGGTCTATTGGTTTTATCCCTTGCATTCCTTCCTGTCCTACTCCTGTTTGCTGTTTCGCAGGTACGACCGCTATTCATCGTCCGAGGACTCCTACCTTCAGGAGTTTTCTATCTCCTTGCGATCTCATCCATGCTTATCAAAGGAAGAAGGTTGTCAAGTTGGACGATGGTGGTTGGCCTGAGTTTGTCCTTTATCGTGGGAGGCATTTCTCACTACTCTTATGCAGGATTCCCGTACGCACCTTATAAAGCGCTAAATCAGTACCTCGGGGAAGAGGTGCATTCGGACTCGGTGGTGCTGCACTCGAACAAGATCAGCATGTTGCCTGCCTATTACGACGATCCCGCTCTCCCACATAAGTATTTGCAGGATCCTCCCGGGTCTGCAAGCGACACGTTGGCCTATCCCACCCAGGAGGTGCTCGGTTTGTTTGCAGAGAAGGATGCACTCTCAGCTGCTGGAGAGGCGGATGAGGTGTTCTTTGTCGTATTCAAGCAGGAGATTGATGATTACTTGCGCCTAGGTTATAGCACCCATCCGACTATCCAAACGTTGGAAAAATCCTATGCAAAGCGGAATACATTGATGTGGGGTGATCTACTGCTCTACACGCTGGAGCGCACAGAATAAAAATATGAACCGCAGACACGCAATCGCACTTCTCATCCTAGGTTTCTTCAGCGCGGTTCTTGCTGCCAGGGCGGTGCGTAGTCCTGGTTATATGGATGCGGATTATTACTACGCCATGGGAATCCAATGGGCTCGGGGACAGGGAGGGCAGGAGCCTTTTCTCTGGAATTACTTGAGTGACCCGGAGGAAATTCCCACGCCTTCGCATGCGTATTGGTCGCCTTTGACCTCTATGCTGAGCGGATTAAGCATGAGTTTATTTGGCGTTAGATTTCAAGTTGCCCAGATCCCCTTTATCGTAGCTACGGCACTCTTGCCGCTCCTTGTATGGCGGTTAGCGCTAGCATTTGGGGTTGATCAAGCAGGCTCGCTCTTAGCGGGGATGCTAGTGATCGGGCCGGGTTTCTTCTTGCCTTTCTTTGTTACCACCGATGCGTTTAGCTATTACGCACTACTCGGAGGCTTGCTGCTGCTTTTAATGCAAACTAGGTCGGAGCGGTACCAATCTGGCAAGTGGTTGCTGGCGGGATGTATCAGTGGGTTGGCACACCTGAGTCGTGCTGATGGATTCTTGCTTCTCATCATTCCGCTGAGCATGCTGCTTATATCTCCAAATACTAGACTTCGGGATACGAGTGCCCTCGTGCTAGGTTACCTTCTCGTGATGGCGCCCTGGATGACTCGCAACCAGCTTATCTTTGGTTCGCCACTTGCCTCGGGGGGAAGTCGGATGTTGTGGCTGCGCACCTATGACGAGCTTTTCAGCTACCCGGGTGAGACGCTTAGTTTTCAACGCTGGTGGGCTTCAGGCTTGGACCGGATTCTGTTCCTGCGGTGGGAGTCGTTAAAAATTCTCGCTCAACGCATCATTGCTGAAAACGGGCTGGTGTTCTTGCTCCCATTCATGATTATTGGGATCATACAGAACTGGAACCGGGCTATCGTCCGTTCAACCATCTACTATCTTGCTGCGCTCCTGATCCTGATGGGGCTTGTATTCCCCTTAGCAGGGGCGCGCGGCGGCTGGTTTCATTCAAGCACTGCTGCCATGCCCCTGTTGTGGGTTATGGCCGCAGTTGGACTTAAGACCAGTGTCGATTGGGCTGGGCAGCGCCGCGATTGGAATATCGAACGGTCGAGAACAGTTTTCAGTGTGGTGCTGGTTATTTTCGCATTACTGCTGACCTGGGGCTTACTAGCCAATCGAGTCTACGGCAGGGGGCAAGAAGGAAGTGGGTGGAATATTCCTTCGGCTCGCTATCATGAAGTTTATGAAGCCATTCTTGCAATCGATTCAAAGCCAGGTGTGATCGCCATCAATAATCCTCCTGGTTTTTACCATGTATCAGGCTTACCATCGGTTGTCCTCCCTGCTGGCGATGTTGAAGTATTAAAAGAAGTAGTGGATCGCTATGGTGTAGCGTGGGTGGTAATTGACCGCAATCACCCCGTCGAGCTTGAGGGCTTGTACCAACAAACGAGTACTCCCCCATGGCTAGAGCATGAAAAGAGCCTGAGTAGCTATGGTGAGCGTTTTAACCTCTATCGTGTGAAAGGTGATTGAGTCGTGAAGCGCATCCAGCAATGGGTGAATCGGATCTCATGGGTAGCACCATCGATTGTGGTGGTTTCCTTTATCGCGGTTGGTTATTACTTATGGAGCAGTATCTCTACGCACTCACTGGGCTTTCCCCTGGACGATGCCTGGATTCACCAAACCTATGCTCGTAACCTGGCCTTGCGTGGTGAATGGGCGTTTTTCCCCGGGGAATTGAGTGCCGGATCGACCTCGCCCTTGTGGACATC
>JBFFQB010000123.1:0-7660 GCA_041573795.1 Anaerolineales bacterium | reverse complement strand
TGAATCAACTCATTACATTTGTCGGTCTGACTCTTTCCAGTATTGGTCTTGCTTGGTGGTGTTTGACCTTGATTTCTTTTATTGGCGGCAGCTAACCACTCGCTGGAGGCGACCTGGGATGCGCCGCGATTTGCATGTGAGGGAGCTATTTTGCTATCGTGGAAGGCAAGAGCTGGTTCGAACCCAGGCGCCTCAGCTCGAGGCTGTTAGCCGGCTCGGGAGATAACTCTGAATGATCGGCAATAGGTTTCGTCTTTGTTCCGGCGTTTCGATCAAGAAGTGCATCATGGAGGTCAACCTGGAGAGCGACTCATGTAGTTTAATCTTCAATCGATCGACTTATATTTTTCGCATCCTCCTCCTGACTGTCTCTCTGATCGCATGTCAGCCGACGCAAGGAGAGTCAGGTTTAGGCGACCCCTATCATCCCGGGTTAGGCAATGGAGGCTATGATGTCGAGCACTATGATATTGTTCTTGACATCGATCCTGTCGAAAATCTGGTTCGATTTGACGTCACAATCAAAGCTACAGCGATTCATCGACTCCGGGGCTTCAATCTCGACTTTGGCAGTCTCGGAATCGACTCCCTGGAGGTTAACGGATCTTCTGCTTCCTACTCTCAGCAGGGTAATGAACTGACGGTGACACCCAGCGAGCCGATTGGTAGCGGAATGTCGTTCACAGTTCATACCATTTATCATGGTAATCCTGAACCTACTATCTCTTATGTGCTCGGAATCCCAGTCGGATGGCATCATTCAGAAGATGGCTCAATCAATGTAATTAATTGGCCGGATGGAGCAGGTTCATGGTTCCCTGGGAATCACCATCAAAGCGATTTGTCCACATTTCGATTTGATGTGTCCGTACCCGACCCATGGGTTGTCGTCGCACCTGGTGAAGAATCCATTGTTCATGATGTGGATAGCGGAGACCGTCACGTCTTCGAGGTGGATGTCCCGATGGCCAGCGTCTCAGCGGTAATCTATGTCGATAATTATGATGTGGCAAAAACAATCGGACCGGACGGAGTTTATATTAATACATATGTGCCGGGAGATGCTCCTGAGTTGGTGTCGAAATTCTTTGGTGAGATACCAGCCATCTTGGAATACTTCGTTGAGATGTTCGGCACGTATCCGTTCCAGCAATACAGCCTTGTTATCGCAGACCCGAACTCACCATTTTGCAGAAGCGGAGTCGCTAATGCAGAAGAGACATTATCTCTTCATTGTCCGAACAACGCAGCTACTCGTCAATCAATTCTCGCACATGAGCTTGCCCATCAATGGTTTGGACTGAGTGTGGTGCCACAAAACTTTAAGGACGCCTGGCTGGGTGAAGGTCCTGCAACATACGCTCAGTGGATGTGGCTGTCTCAAGTAGAACCTGACACTGACCTAGACACAATTGTCAAGAATAAAGAAGCTCAGTATAGATCAGTCTTTTTACCTTCATCCCCTATCGGAAATCCACCGGATGAAGTTGTATCTAACGCAATCTATACAGGGGGTGCGCTCCTGCTACATGCCCTACGGCAAGAAGTTGGAGACGAAGCCTTTTTTGATATCCTTCGAATCTACCTTGATCGTTTTCAGTACTCCACTGCATCCACATCCGAGTTCATTGGTATTGCAAATGAGGTTGCCGATCATGACCTAGATGAATTCTTCGATGGCTGGTTAACTCAAGTGAAACCCCCTCCGGTGTTTCATGATTAGCAGCTAATCCAGAGTGTCAGCCAAGGCATAATCTTTTTTGCGTGCACTATGGGTTGTTTTTGGAGACAATCTACCGGCTAACGTCTCGCTGCCCTGTAAGAACATCAGGGTGAACGAGAGCGGACCCCACGCGAGGCGCGAAAATGGAGTGAGGTAACGTTGCGGGGCCGCTCCCCACTCCGCTATCGCTACGGGGTGCTACGCGAAGCTCGAGGCTGTTAGGCGGAGAAGTTTTACTAATACATCATCCCCTTTAATTTGAGGACAATATGACTCTCAAGAACTTTATTGCAATCTTGTTAGCGACTTGTCTATTACTTTCCCTTGGAGCTTGTACCTCTAGCCCTATCAGTAAGGCCAAGGTTACCGCACATGAGATCATAACCCGAGATAAGGCTTCTCAATGGGATCTAGTGGTTCTTGGCGACTCAGATATGTGGCTCTCTTATAAGTATTATGTTCCAATGTTCGAGGAGGATCTGGGGATTGAAATTGTTGTTCATGACAAAACGAGACCTGGCGTCCGCTCTCCCGCTACCTCGCTAAGAGGCAATCAAGATTTAATGGATTTAGTTTCAGATGCTGAGATTATCGTTTTCAACGTACCGTTCGTTTATCCAGGTACTGGGGGCGGATGTTTCTATCAATTTCTAACCATTGAGGATGACGGCTGTTTTGATGTAACACAAGAAGAATATGTTGCGTCGACCTTGGAGTTAATAACCATAATCAAGGAACTGGCTGGCTCCGATGGTGCGATGATACGAATTCAGAACATGTTCGTTCCCTTGGATTATTGGAAAAGCCATGATGTATTACGACCAAGATTAGAGACTTGTTTAGAGTGTTTCAAATCTTACTGGGATGCCCAAGCTGAAGTTGCAGAGGATGAAGGTATACCACTCGTAGATGTTTATTCATTATTTCATGGTCCCAATAGCGATCAGGACCCATATGCTAAGGGATACTTTGGCGCTGATCCAATTCACGTCAATGATGAAGGGGCAAAAGCGATAGCAGAACTATATCGATCCATAGGGTATGAGTATTGGTTGCCACAATAGGAGTTCTATATACCTTTCATTTCATCGACTTCGCCTAACGTCTCGCTGCCCCGGAAAGACATCGGGGTGAACGAGAGCGGACCCCACGCGAGGCGCGAAAATGGAGTGAGGTAACGTTGCGGGGCCGCTCCCCACTCCGCTATCGCTACGGGGTGCTACGCGAAGCTCGAGGCCGTTAGGCGGCGGATCCGGCCCCAAATTAAAATCAATTTTTCCTGACGCCCCATCTCAGAACGAGTGATAACCCCGAGGAGACATAATGGATGGTGATAGCGGTCTTGGAATGCCTCTCAACGAGGCCATGGAAACTCAACGCGCGATACGGCGTCTTAAGCCCGATCCAGTGGACGATAGACTAATCATTCGCCTCATAGATCTGGCCCTGAGAGCGCCGACGGGCAGCAACGCCCAGAATTGGGAATTCGTCATAGTAAAGGACCCGAAGCTCAAGAAGCGACTTGCCCGCGTGAACCAGCTCGCATGGCAGTTTTACGGCCGAGTCGGGCGCTGGATTACACGACATGACCCCAAGAGACAGAGGATTTTGAATGCTGTTCAATGGCAAGCAGACCACTTCGAGGAAGTACCTGTCATTGTTGTTGCCTGCCTTAAGGGCTTCTACGTCCCCTTCCTTCACATCTCAGCAACGAGCTACTTCGGCTCCATCTATCCTGCAGTCCAAAACCTACTCTTGGCTGCGCGCGCTGTAAATCTAGGTGCTACCCTGACTACGATATCTTTGTGGAATCTCTTATCTGTCCGTAAGATCATCGGCCTACCTTGGAACATTACACCTTGCGCAGTGATACCCTTGGGCTGGCCCATGGGCCGATACGGGCCAACGACGCGGAAATCTGTAAACGAGGTTATATCCTTTGACCGCTTCGGGAGTCGGTCAGCCGCCTAACATCTGGCTGGAGCAGACCTCGCGCCACGCGCAAAAAAACAGGTGGGGTAACCTTGCGGGGCTGCTCCCCACTCCGCTATTGCTACGGGGTGCTACGCGAAGCTCGAGGCTGTTAGGCAGAGGTATTTCTATTTACGTAAATTGTTACCTGACCCTGGAAGGATCCTCAGATGGAACAACTACCAAACCAATTTGTTAAGACACCGGATGGTTCGATATACCTTGAGGTTCATGGTAGTCCAGAAGGTGTTCCGTTGATCGTATTGAACGGAGGTCCAGGATTCGATCATTCATACCTTAAGGTTTCAGGTGCATGGCTTTCTCTTAGTGCCACCCGGCCGGTAGTTTTCTATGATCAAAGGGGGACGGGCAAATCTTTCCCTCTTAAAGAAGGTGTCTCATGTACATTTGTTGACCAAATCTCGGACCTGGAAGAAATACGAAGCCATCTGAACCTGAACCAAATGGATTTACTTGGTCATTCATGGGGAGGTTTCCTGGCGATGGCTTACGTTGCTAGGCATCCGTCCTTTGTACGAAGGCTGATCTTGGTCAATTCTGGAGCCCCCAAACTCCAAGACAATGTGTTTCTTTTTGAAGATGTATATCCTGAAGCAGTGAAAAGGCAGAAAGCAGAAGAATTTGGTATGGAGATGGGCGATGAAGAAGCTATCAAGGCTTACATTACTGAGTATCTTTCCATGCTGTTTGTGTCAAACGAGAAGAAAGATCAGTTCATCGCCCAGGCGGATCCTAAATGGTACATCCACAAAGTAAATCAAAAACTCTGGAGTGATGCTGAGAAGTTTGATTTGACACCAGAGCTATCAAAGTTCGCTCAGCAAACTTTGGTTATAAGTGGCCGATTTGATATGAACGTCGCAACTTCAGTAGCCTATAAGATACACAAGGAAATTCCCAACTCCACGTTCAAAGTTTTTGAGCAAAGTGGCCATATGCCTTTTTTCGAGGAAGAAGAAGCATTTGTTCAGACTGTGGACGGTTTTCTTTCACAGGATTGAAATTGATTCATATTGCTCTGCCTAACGTCTCGCTGGCCTGTAACCCCTCTCCGCTGCGCTGCGGGGGCGATTTGCGGTACATCAGGGTGAACGAGAGCAGACCAGGCTACAGCGGCGAAGCCAAATGAGGCACCGATGGCCTGGCCGCTCCCCACTCCGCTATCGCTACGGGGTGCTACGCGAAGCTCGAGGCTGTTAGGCAGCTTGTTACAAAAGCAGTCTAAATAGGAATGACAATTAGTAAAACCCAAGAGCTTATCAGATCACCGTGAATATACTTTGTCTTAGCCCTTCTAGCGATGTTAGAGAACTGGCCGAAGTAAACCCGTGCCCGCCAGCCGGAAGAAGCATCCAGAACATAGGCGTCCTATGAATAATCGAAGAAGATCAATCATGTTCACCGGGATAATCGCAATCCTAGTCATTGTTGTTGTCTCGATGCTGTGGCAAAGAGGAGAACCCAGGAAACCAGTAGAAATCCCCCGCGGTGATTTTTCATACACCATCGAATTTGCCGATTATCGAATTTCTCAGGTGATGGGACAACAACACCTGCCCAGTCTGGCAGTAGCCCTCATCGATGATCAGGAGATTATCTGGCAAGAAACGTTTGGACTGGCTAATCTCGAAAACGATGAACCAGCAGAATCGGACACGGTATATCGGCTCTGGTCTGTCGCGAAGGCCTTCACCGCCATTGAAACGATGCGGCTAGTTGAGGATGGACTGGTTGACCTGGATTCCCCGGTCACAGAATATATCCCCGACTTTGCACTTCAGAGCCGCTTTCTTGATTCCGACCCAATTACAATTCGCAGCATCCTTACACACCGTTCCGGTTTACCGCGTAACGGCTGCCATAAGATCGATCTCAATCCCGCTGTGCTGCAGAACCTCGTATCATCACTAAACGATTGCTATCAGACCTACCCTGTCGGCTATCGTTACAAGTACAGCAACGTTGGCTTTAACCTTCTGGGCTACCTGATTGAAAGAATGCGGGGGACACTCTTTCCTGAGCACCTACGCACTGAATTGTTTCTCCCCATTGGAATGGAAAACACCGCCTTCCTGCGCTCGTACATCTCTTCAGAGGTGGAAGTTGCATCTGGATATGAGTTTTACGAAGGCGAGTACTACTCATACGCACAAGGGGACATTACCAACATTGCATCAGGCAATTTGTTCGGCACTGTTGAGGATATGGCAAAGTTCGTGCAGTTCATTTTTCGAGAAGGGGAAGTGGGCGGAGTACAGTTGATTGACCCAACAACCCTCAAGAAGATGTTCGTTGATCAGACATCTAGTACACGCGACCCGCATCTCATGGGATTGGGCTGGAAAATAGCCCATGTCTTGGGTTCTGAACAGCTGGTCTGGCATGATGGAGGTGCCAGTGAAGGCACCGGTTCGTTGGTGGCTTTTATTCCGGAACGGAAATTGGGTGTTGTGCTCATCGCTAATGGAACCACATTCGATGGCAGTGTTTCAGTCCCTCTAGCTGTGGAATTCCTCGAAATGATGCTGGAAGCAAAATTCGGATTGGTATCGTTGGAGAGTGAACCTCTGGCAACGGTGGAAATCGATCACACGACCCTTGAAGCCTATGTTGGTAAGTATATTGCTTTCAATGAGGTAATGAACGTTTTTTTGGATGGGGATCAGCTCAAGGGGAGCATCTACGGGTTTTCCTTCAGGCTCGATCCGCTGAGTGAAAGCCTCTTCCAGCCACGGAATTGGCTGGCAGATGTCGGTCTAGCAAGCCTACTTGGTGCACCAGTCGATCTCCGCCAATTGAAAGTCGAATTCATGGTGGGGGATGAGATCAGCCCGGATTTTATGATCATCCACTTGGGCAATATAAGCCATGAAATCTGCCCCGAATACCCTGACATTGGCGAGATTCCACCGCTTTGGGAGAAACTTATCGGGGAATATGATCTGGTAGCACGCTTGCCATCCGGTTCACTCAGCAGGGAAGTTTTCAGTCAAAACAAGATCTGGGTAGAAGATGGCGTGCTGCGGATGTCGGGATATGTCGGTCCGGTTCTACCCATAAGCGATACCGAGCTCGTCATCCTAAGCGGCAATTTTGCGGGTGAAACGATGGTCTACGACCCGGAAACGGGCGATATTTACCATCAGATGAATGTATATCTCGATAAATAGAACTATACATTCAACATAACCCTGTTTTATGGGGTTGAATGCTAAGGCTCTTTTCGTTGCCGCTCTGATGAAGTTGCACCTGAGGGGAATTAGGATCTGCCTATCGTCTCGCTGCCCCGTAAAGACATCGGGGTGAACGAGAGCGGACCCCGCACGAGGCGCGAAAATGGAGTGAGGTAACGTTGCGGGCCTGCTCCCCACTACGCTTCGCTACGGGGTGCTACGCGAAGCTCGAAATGGTTGGGCGTCGCTGGGGAGCGAGACTCCGCGGACCACAAGATCTCCGGAAGGCCAAACTCGCGTCCCTCACCACTCAACGGTGCGTCTCCCACGGTGATCTGCGCAATTGGAGAACTGAGCCCCCCGCGCTGAATGAATCTGCGTCATTCACCTTGAGTCCGGCATGTCCCCTACGAAGTGGCTAATTGGGCAACGCTGAAGGCTATATGCTCATATCAATCTCATCATGGTTGAGCAAGACCCCTGCGGTCGCAATGTAGAAGATCAACGTCGGCAAGTTCAGCCCTGTCACCGTCAAGAACGACTTCAGGCCTGTCTGGGAAGCAGGCAGAATCGCGACAATAATCGTCGACAGTATCACCACACCCAGGGGGCTCAGTAAGAACATCCAACGAGGATATAGGGTCTTCTTGGATAGGATCGCTGCAGCGAAGACGAGACCCATGAGAAGGTAGAGTAACGCCAACACATATGCCCAAGGCTGCCAGTAGTCAAGCATGCGATCAATCAGCGTCTGACTTCCCAAATTCACAAT
>JBFFQB010000122.1:0-8132 GCA_041573795.1 Anaerolineales bacterium | reverse complement strand
GTATTACCGGGACACGGATGAGGACGCATTGATCATGTTCAAAGATGGCTTAGATCTTTACGAGCATGGTACAAGGGAGAAAACCAGTGAGTGTTGAGGAAACGCTAATCCAAATTGGAGAAGAAGTATCGTCCTGCACTGCGTGCAAACTTCATCATTCTCGCAAAAATGCTGTCCCGGGAGAAGGACCCGCCCACGCCGATTTGATGTTCATCGGTGAAGGGCCAGGGTTTCATGAAAATGAACAAGGACGACCGTTTGTAGGCGCAGCCGGGAATTTTCTCGAGGAACTCCTTGAGACGATCGGATTAAAACGGGAAGATGTGTTTATTGGGAACGTTGTCAAATGCCGGCCTCCCAGCAATCGTGATCCATTGCCTGATGAAATTGAGGCATGCTCGTCCTACTTGCAACGTCAAATCGAAGCAATTGATCCAAAGGTGATCGTCACCTTAGGCCGTTTTTCAATGGCACGTTACTTTCCCGACGCGAAAATCAGCCAAATTCATGGGCAGGCAAAAGAGATCAACGGGCGCTTGATCGTGCCAATGTATCACCCTGCTGCCGCGCTTCACCAACCTTCACTAAGGGACGTGGTGAAGGAGGATTTCGCAATGTTGCCCGGGATGATCGACAGCGGTGCCTCACCGTCGACCCCTGAACTGCCCGAAAGTAGCGACCCAGAACAGCTAAGCCTCTTTTAAATCATCAATTGTAGCCAGGAGTACTTCTTTGTCGAAGAATTCGAAATCTACCGCCCTGCCCTCCGCTGCCCAAGATTTGCTCGCCCGGTTTCAGGAGCAAGATGCAATCGTCGGCGTCATAGGTTTAGGTTATGTGGGATTACCCCTGGCGATGGTGCTGGCCGATGGCGGCTATAAAGTTATCGGTCTGGATACAGACCCTACAAAGGTTGCAGCTTTAAATGACGGTATCAGCTACATAGAAGACGTCCCCGATAATGTTCTACGTCCTCATATCGATGCCGCTCGATTTTCTGCTGTAACGGATTATGCCGAGCTGGGAGAGCTGCAGGGGATCTGCATCTGCGTACCCACACCATTACGCAAGACCGGTGATCCGGATCTGTCCTATATCATTGCCGTCTCAAAAGCTTTGGTGCCAATTTTAAAACCCGGTATGGTTGTGATTCTGGAATCCACTACCTATCCCGGTACCACTCGGGAACTCGTTCAACCCGAACTCGAATCCACCGGATTGAAGGTGGGAGAAGACATCTTTTTGGCCTTCTCGCCAGAACGGGTCGACCCCGGGCGTACAAATTTCACCACCAAGAACACACCTAAGATCATTGGCGGCATCACCCCGGCATGTTCAACCGTTGCAGCGGCGATGTATGCCCAGGCGATGGATGAAGTTGTCCCCACTTCCTCAACGGAAGTCGCCGAGATGGCCAAGCTGCTCGAAAACACCTTCCGTGCAGTAAATATTGGCCTTGTGAATGAATTGGCGATCATGTGTGATCGGCTGGGGATCGATGTATGGGAGGTGATCGATGCCGCAGCTTCCAAGCCTTTCGGGTTCATGAAATTCACCCCTGGCCCGGGATTGGGCGGGCATTGCATCCCGATCGATCCGCTTTACCTATCTTGGAAGCTCAAGAGCGTCAAGTACAACGCACGCTTCATCGAATTGGCGAGCGAAATCAATACCAATATGCCCCGCTATGTTGTCAATCGGATTCAGGATACGTTAAACCAAGCTGGGAAGGCAATTAAAGGTTCCGAAATCCTGGTGCTAGGTGTGGCCTATAAGCCGGATGTGACAGATATGCGCGAATCTCCAGCTCTTGATGTGATCGGTCTGCTGCAGGAGAAAGGTGCAAAGGTCAGTTACTTTGATCCACATGTCAAAGATATTTCCCACGAAGGTTGGGAGATGGAGTCTGAGGGCAATTTGACAGCAGCAGTTAAAGCTGCAGACTGCGTTGTGCTGATCACGGATCATGAGGATCTGGATTATGCCACTGTCGCAGAACATGCCAGCTTGATCTTCGATACCAGAAACGCTTTCCAGTTGCGGGGTTATAGCGACGACAAGATCGTGAGGCTCTAGTGGGAAAGATTCTGGTTACTGGCGCTGCAGGATTTATCGGCTCGCACGTCGTCAAGCTGCTTCTCGATTCTGGCCAGCATGTGGTCGGCTTCGACAACCTCAACGATGCCTATGATACAAGGCTGAAAGAATGGCGACTCGGTCAGTTGCAGGATCATGCAAGGTTTTCCTTCCAGCGCGTCGATCTTGCCGAGGAAGAATCCTTAGCCGCAGCTTGGGGCGATGAGCAATTCGATGCAGTGATAAATTTAGCGGCGCGAGCAGGCGTCCGGCAGAGCGTTCGGGATCCTCAAATTTATTTTCGGGCCAATGTTCGCGGTTTATTGAACCTGCTTAATTTGTGCCGCAAGCAAAATGTCGCCAAGATCGTTCAAGCTTCGACCTCCAGCTTGTATGGCGCTCACAATCCAAGGCCGTTCCAAGAGGATGCCGACACTTCAAAACCGCTCTCCCCATACGCAGCTTCCAAAGGAGCGGCTGAGATGGTGTGCCACAGCTACCACCATTTGCATGACCTGGAAATCACCATCCTGCGCTATTTCACAGTGTATGGTCCTGCTGGACGCCCCGACATGAGCATATTCCGCTTCATTCAATGGATAGCGGAAGAGAGGCCTCTTCACCTATTTGGGGATGGCGAGCAGGAGCGTGATTTCACCTTTGTTGAAGATATCGCTGAGGGCACAGTGGCGGCGTTGGATTGCCCGGGATTTGAGGTGATCAACTTGGGTGGAGACCGTCCCTACAAGATGCTGGACTTGATCCATGCGATCGAAGATCAGCTCGGGCAAAAGGCCATTATTGATCAAGGACCCGAAGCACCTGGAGATGTCCGGGCTACCTGGGCAGATATATCCAAAGCCGCTCGACTACTAAATTGGAAACCTGGGACTGATCTTGTTGCTGGCTTGAAGACCACAGTTGAGTGGTACTTACAGGAACGCCCATGGGCCAGCAAAATCGAAACCACTGTTTAAATCTATGATCCCCACCTTGAAACGGAATACAAGCGAATTTATCCAACGCTTCCTGGGTCATCCCTTGATCCAGCGCGTATTGCGAAATACCGGCTACCTGTTCAGCGCCCAGACGATCTCGGCTGCATTAAGTATGGGGCAGGGTATTTTAGCGGCAAGGTTATTAGGTGTAGAGGGTGCCGGTCTGGTGGGGATCATCACCCAGTTTGCAAGCAATATTAATCAACTGACCTCTTTTCGCATGGGCGAACTGGTGGTGAGCTATGTGGGCGAGTTCAGCGCCAAGGGTAAGCAAAATGAAGCAGCTGCTGTGTTCAAGGTTGCAGCCTTAACCGAAATGCTTGGATCAGTCTTGGCCTATGGCTTAATCTTGCTCCTAGCACCGTTGGGGGCGCGCATCTTCGCCCATCGACCGGAGCTGGTTGGAATCATTACCTTATACGGGCTCTCAGTGCTGGGTAACCTCACTGTTGAAAGCGCAACGGGTTTGCTGCATTACTTTGATCGCTTTCGACATCTGGCCGTGATAACTGTAGGGCAGAGTACGCTTACTATCCTGCTGATCGCCCGCGCCTACTTGATGAATGGGACTCTAGAAGATGTTGTGCTTGCCTATCTCGCAGGAAAAGTTGTCTGGGGAGCGTCCGTTTCGATCATTGCCCTGATCGAGGCGAGAAAACAGTGGGGACCAGGATGGTGGCGAGCATCTACGGCATCCCTGCAGCCTCGCCGACGCGATTTGATCCGGTTTGGTATCAGTACCAATCTATCTGGCACGATCAAACTGCTCACGCGTGATAGTGAAATGTTGTGGTTAGGGGCTTTCAGCACACCACTGCAAGTCGGGTATTACAAGATCGCCAAAGCGGTCGTGAACATTTTAATGATGCCCATCACGCCCCTCATCAGCACCTCCTACCGCGAGGTCGCGCGTGAGGTCGCTAACAGGCAATGGGAGAACGTGCGCTACTTGTTGCGCAGCGGGACTATGCTTGCTGCAGCCTGGACACTGCCTGCGGCTGCTGGATTGGTGCTCTTCGGACGTTGGGTCGTGGGCTTATACGGTCCTGAATTCCTGCCAGTTTCCTATGAAAGTCTATTGATTCTCCTGGTGGGCGTTGTAGCCGCAAATATCCTTTACTGGAACCAGCTTGTACTGTTACCGTTGGGTTTGCCCGATTACCCGACAAAGGTGCAGTTTGTAATCTCGATCGGAAAAATCATTGGGACGATCCTGCTTGTTCCGCTCATGGGGGCTAATGCCATGGCCTTGCTCTTTAGCACTTATCTCCTGTTGACCTCTTTGACCCTCGTAATCAAATCACTGCGGGAGATGCGGCGGGTTGAACTCCAGCCGATGACAGCACCAGGAGCCTAACAAATGCGGATTGGCGTGATTTCCGCCTCGCGCATCCCTTCGCGTGCGGCTAATTCGATCCAGGTGATGAAGGTGTGTCAGGCTTTTCTTGATCTAGGTCATTCAATTCAATTATGGGTGCCTGGTCCCGATCCTGAGATGAATGACGATGATTTGCAGGCCTGGTATGGGCTGCGACGGGAGATCCCCGTCGCCTGGGTTCCCTCCTTGCGGATTTTTAGGCGCTACGACTTTTCTCTGGAGGCAGTGCGAAGGGCAAAGATCTGGCGTGCCGATCTGATTTATTGTTGGCCGCTCCAGACTGCGGCGTTGAGTGCTTGGCGTGGCCTTCCTACCATCTTGGAAGTGCATGATCGTCCACAAGGCCGCTTCGGCCCATTTTTGATGAGGGTTATTCTAAGCTCCAAGGGAACGAAGCGAATATTACCCATCACCCAAGCAATGCGCGCCTGGTTGGCCGAAGCTTACGCGACCACGCTCGATGAGCCTTTCTGCATGGTTGCCCCCATGGGTGTAGATTTAAATCAGTATGAAAATCTTCCAGAGCCGCCGCAAGCACGTAAGCAGCTTGGACTGGAAGAAGCTTTCACAGTCGGGTATGCCGGTCATTTGTACGAAGGACGTGGACTGGAGTTGTTGGTGACGTTGGCGCAGCGTAATCCTGAATATCGCTTCCTATGGATCGGAGGGGAACCCGAAGCGGTGGAGAGTTGGAGGCAGCGCTTCTCAGAGCAGAGCATTGGGAATGTGGGTCTCACGGGATTTGTACCGAATCAACACCTGCCGCAATACCAGGCAGCCTGCGATATCCTGCTGATGCCGTATGAGCGCCAAATCGCCGGGAGCAGCGGCGGGGATACGGCGCAGTTTGCCAGCCCGATGAAGGCCTTTGAGTATATGGCTTCGGGGAGAGCTATTCTCGCCAGCGATCTGCCCGTATTGAGGGAAGTGCTTGATGAAACTGTCGCTATTTTGTTATCCCCAGAGGATATTGAAGCGTGGGACGAAGGCTTGAAAGAACTTCTTCAAGATCCAATGCGGCGTACTCGCTTGGGTGAGGCGGCTACACTGAGAGCTAAGCAATTCGACTGGAAAGAGCGTGCACTACGAACGCTAGCGGGGCTAGATGATAGCAGATCCTAGGAGGGGAAGTGAGGCGGCAAAGAAACCGGCAAGAGACGTTTGGGTCTGGTTTGCTGGGCTCATCCTTATGGGTATCCTCGTGCGCGTTATCCTCTGGCTTACTTACAAGCCTATTCCCTATGGCGATACGGGGTCCTACCTGCGATTGGGGCACTGGGTTTTAGGGACAGGGGAGTACGGCTTTGATGGGACGCGTGTTCCTGGCTATCCCGTTTTTTTGGCCATACTTGGGTTAGATCCTCTTCGTGTTTGGTTAGGTCAGATGGGGCTAGGCCTGATGATAGCGGGCATGCTGTTCTATTTAGGATGGCGAATGACAAACGCCAGGATCGGATTTCTCTTGGGCTCCCTTTACAGCCTGACTCCTGGGCAACTGTTATTTGAAGCCAATCTCCTGACCGAAACCTTAACAACCTTTCTAATCATGCTCTGCTTGTTTCTTTTCTGGGGGTTAAAAGAGAGTAAATCGTTTAAACTCGGATTGTTCCTGACCGCCGGGTTGGGGATCAGCGCCAGTTTGGTGGGTATGGTCCGTCCGCTTTTTTTCCCCTTGACGCTGATTATTATTCCATTCTTGTGGTTTATCCTCGATGGTTCCAATAAAAATAGGATTTCGCTCGTTGCGATCTATGCTTTCTTCCCGCTCTTACTTCAGGGTGGATGGCTGCTGTATATGCGTATGAACTGGAATGTGCTTTCACCGACGACGATGGCTGGCTATAGCATGGTGCAGCACACCGGTGGATACTTTGAGTATCTTCCGGACGATTATGCTGCCATCCGGGATACCTATATCCAATACCGGGATGCCCAGATAGCTGAGCGAGGTGTTCAGACAAATGCCATCTGGAAAGCCATCCCGGCGATTACAGAAGCCTCTGGCTTAGGATTCTATGAGCTTGCGCGTGAGCTGAACCAAATATCTTGGATGTTGATTCGAGAACATCCTGAACTTTACTTACAGAATGTGGTCAGCGGTTGGGTTAACTTCTGGAAGGCGCCCGTGTACTGGGAGCCTGAGATGATGCAAGTGCGTTTCATCCGCACCATATTTCAGCTCCTGGCCTGGGCAGGACAAGGAATATCGGTCCTGGCAAATTTTGGTTTTCTCCTGTTAAGCTTTGGTATCGTGCTGAGTCGTCAGCTGCGGTCCTCGATTAGAATAGACATCATCTTATGGTTGAGCCTAGCGATGGTGTGGTTGATTTCGATCATACAGGCCTTTCTGGATCATGGCGATAATCCAAGGTTTCTTGTGCCCATGCAAATGGTAGTGATCTACGTGGTCTTGGTGGTAACGATCAGGCTCAAAGAGCACCTTGGCGTCTCGAGAAGTAGGAAATGAAAGCCCTGATACCCAATCGGACCTTATTTTTCGCCTTTGCACTGGTTTTGCTTGCCTCGTTGGCGTTGGTTTTTCTAGATGGAAAACAGGCAAGCTTACAGGGTTGGCTCGCCTACGCGCTTATCCTGGGCGCTGGTCTGGGGCTTATTTATGGAACTTGGTTGTGGATCGATTCCGAAGGGACACCCCGAACGGTACTGATTGCAGCCGTCATGGCTATGACAGTCCGCATCGTGCTTGGACTTATTCTTATGCGCGCTTTACCCGAGTATGGATATGACCAGATCGCGCAAAGGGATGGATACGTTTCCTATGATGCTTACAAGCGCGACACGGATGCTTGGGCAAGGTCGAAAAGTGATCAACCGCTGCTGAACGGCTTTACAAGCCCAAAGGAAAGTGATCAATATGGTGGTTATCTCTTCCTTAGCTCGGCTGTATATCGCTACCTGAGTCCAGACGCCCATAGGCCCATGCTAATGACGTCGGTTGGCGCGGCGGTGGCGGGGATTGGAATCCTTTTTAGCTGGGTGTTTATCCGTTATTACTTTGGAGCGAAGGCGGCCGCGATCGGTACATGGATCATGGCGCTGTACCCTGAAGCTGTTTTTTGGGGATCTTCTCAGATGCGAGAACCGCTTCTGATCACGGCTTTGGCAGGTGCCTTGGCCAGTTATACCCTGTGGTTGCGTGGCCACCGAAAGCGAAGCCTGCTCCTCGCGGCCCTCATGATTTTTTTCCTCAGCCTTCCCATTTCGCCGCCATTTGTAGTCATTCTACTTCTTACGGTCGGTCTGGCTTGGGCATGGGATCAGGAGATAGATCTACGCCGGAGCCTACCGTTTATTGTCTTGGCATTATTCGTAGCGTTTATTTCTGTTTATCTTGCTGCCCGTTCTTGGGTTACCCTGCGAGGCATCCACGGTTCGGTTTGGCAGATCATCCGCGGTTGGTGGGAGCATACAGGAGGGGGTTGGCGGGTTACACTTGTAGCTGACCAATCGTTTAATCTCGATGTTCTCCTTCTGCGTATTCCAGCCTGGTCACGCTTACCGTTTCTTGTGCTATTTGGTCTGGTTCAACCTTTTCTCCCTGCGGCGCTGATTGCTCCCGGGGCGACCATCTGGCGACTTATTGGTGTCTTTCGCGCATCAGGCTGGTTTCTCATGCTGCCTTTCCTGCTGTATGCACCAATCTATGCGTTGCGAAGAAT
>JBFFQB010000121.1:0-8197 GCA_041573795.1 Anaerolineales bacterium | reverse complement strand
CTCCGATGAATTGCGCGTGGCACCAGTCAAGATCCGCCACTGATACTTTCAGTATTTCTTCCTGATTAATTAATAGAAGCACTCATAGACCAGGCGCGCCCTGGTCTTTCGTTTTGCCTTGACTCCCCACAGGTTTATAATCCCTCTCAAGTGCCCAACGCTTGGAGTCAAAATCTGGGGCCATTCTTGATGAAAAACTGGAATAATCTGTTCAAGGGAGATCGATCGATGAGTGAAGCAGTTGAAGCGATGAAGGCAATCTTTGGTACTGATAAACCCGTCATTACCATGGCGCATCTCCCAGCGCTTCCAGGCACGCCTCGCTATGATGAGCAGGGTGGTGTGGATGCGCTGGTTGCATGGGTACAGCGAGATGTTGAAAAATTGGTCGCAGCAGGTGTAGATGCCATCCTCTTTTGTAATGAAGACGATCGGCCATATACGTTCCATGTGGGGCAGGAATCCGTTGCCGCCATGACCAGGGTGGTAACGGAGTGTCGCCCTGCGAAGCTACCCTTTGGAGTTGATTTGATGTGGGATGCGAACGCGGCTATGGCGGTTGCCGCTTCTACGGGTGCCGCATTCATCCGCGAGGTAGTGACGGGGACTTACGAGAGCGATATGGGTTTCTGGAGTCCAGATGCGGCCGGTCTCCTGCGTTATCGCCGAAATCTACATGCCGATGGTGTAAAAGTCTTCATGAATATCACGCCGGAATTTGCCTCTACGCTTGGAACGCGATCGGTGGCCGATCGTGCCCGTAGCGCAGCGGTCTCCTCCCTGGCTGACGCGATCCTGATCGCCGGCCCTATGGCCGGCGCGGAACCCGATTTTGCGTGGGTCGTGGAGGCCAAGCAAGCCGTTGGGGATAGCGTTCCGGTGTTACTCAATACTGGTGCAAAGAAGGAAAACATTGCAAAGTATTTGGAGGTGGCCGATGGCGTTATTGTGGGCTCCGCCTTAAAGGTTGATGGATATACCTGGAATCCGGTGGATCCTGATCGGTTATCGGAATTTATGGAAGCTGTGAATAAAGCTCGCGGCGTGCAAAGATAGGGGTTGTCAATGACATCAACGCTTGAGTGGCTCAAGGACTTATGCGCGATCCCGGCCCTTTCAGGTTATGAGGACCGCATGATTGCGAAAATGAAGGCAGCGTTCAGCCAATTCACCGATAAGGTTTCGGTTGATCGGCTGGGCAACGTGGTCGCAACGATTGACGGGGAGGCAGATCAACCGTCTTTATTGATTTTTGCGCACATGGACGAGTTAGGATTGGTTGTGCGGAAAATCGAAGCCAATGGTTTCCTGCGCTTTGAGCGTGTAGGAGGAGTTCCGGAGAAAAGTTTGCTAAGTACGCTTGTAGAAGTCCACACCGATGGGGGAGAACGGATCAAAGGTGTCATCGGCGCAACCTCACATCATGTAACCCCACCGGAGAAAAAGTTTGTTGTGCCCAACCGACTGGAGATGTATCTCGACATTGGCTGCAGTTCCCGGGAAGAGGTCGAAGCCCTGGGGGTGCAGGTTGGAAACGGGATCACCTACCTTGAGAATTTCACTGAGCTAGGTCATGGACGCGTTGTTTCAAAGACGCTCGATAATCGCATCGGATGCCTCCTGTTGCTAAAGACCGTGGAAG
Source organism: Anaerolineales bacterium (assembly GCA_041573795.1). GTDB lineage: Bacteria > Chloroflexota > Anaerolineae > Anaerolineales > E44-bin32 > E44-bin32. The sequence continues at coordinate 6,555 of JBFFQB010000121.1, read as the reverse complement.
CGTTGGCTGCAAAAAAACCGCCTGGTACGGTATATGTTGTCGCCTCCGTACAGGAGGAGTTCAACGTGCGTGGCGTTTGGCCCGTTTTCCAGGCTTGCAAGCCAGACGCAGCCATTTGCCTCGACGTGACGATTGCCACGGACACGCCAGAACTCGGCCACCTGGGCGAGGTTACCCTCGGGGGTGGTCCGGCGGTCGGTCTCTATGAATTCCATGGCCGCGGTACGCTCGGCGGCCTCATACCCCATCCTACGTTGCGCAAATACATCGAGACTACCGCCGCAAAGAAGAAAATTCCACTGCAGCGTGAGGTCTTGATCGGGATCATTACCGATGCCGCCTTCAGCCAACTGCTTGGTGATAGCGGCGTGGCTATGGCTTCACTGGCCGTTCCCATCCGCTATACCCACGCACCGACAGAACTCTGTGATCTGGGGGATATCGAGCTGGCAGTCAAGCTGCTCGCGTCTGTAGCGGGCTCGTTTGATGGAAAGGTCGATCTCAGTCGTGGCTGACCGTAAGATCAAGATCGCTCCCTCGATCGCTTCAGCCGATCAAAGCCGTTTGGGCTGGGCCGTTGAAGAGGCAGGCGCAGGTGGTGCTGACCTGCTGCATTTCGATGTCGAAGATGGCGTTTTCATCCCCAACCTGACATTTGGGCCGAGAACAATCGAACATCTACGTGGAAAAACGGAGCTTCAATTTGATGTTCATCTAGAGGTGCATCGACCAGAGGATTATTTGGAGAGTGTCGTTTCTGCCGGCGCGGATATCGTCACCGTTCAAGTTGAAGCGACCCGCTTCCCCTATCAAGCCCTGCAAACCTTACGCAGTTTAGGGGTCAGGGTAGGATTGGCCTTCAACGCAGCCACCCCTCTTGATCTCGCTGAGATAGTGTTGGACAGTCTGGATGTGATCCATCTCATGACGGCGGAGCCGGATGGCGTCTTTATCCCAGGCATAGTCGGAAAAATTGAAAAGGCGCAAGCGCTAATCGGCGATCGACCGATCGAACTGGAGGTTGATGGGGGGGTCTCATTTCTAAACGCAGCAACCCTTGCCCAAGCGGGGGCTACGATCCTTGTAGCAGGGCGGGCAATCTGGGGCACTAAAGATCCACGGGCAGCGATTCGGCGCTTGCGCGACCTGGCCTCCACAACATGAATCTTTCCGATCCTACTTATTTGCTGCTTTCAACGCCTCGGTAAACGCAGGTAAATCCTCAAAGATCCAGGTAGGTTGGATTTGGCTCATCGCCAAATCTTGCTTGGAGGCGATCCCTGACAGCACCAGGATCGTATGGAGCCCGGCACGTTGTCCGCCGAGAATATCGGTATCAAGACGATCCCCAACCGAGGCAACTTGATTGGTTGGAAGCCCCAAACGCTCCAGGGCTAAGTCGAATATTGGCCGTTCCGGTTTTCCCATGATGATCGGCTTTGTATCCGAAGTGACAGAAAGCGCGGTTACCATCATGCCGCTACCGGGGACGAATCCCTCTTCCGTCGGGTAGGAGGGATCGGCGTTCGTGCCGAGGAATGTTGCTCCCGAGCGGATCAGGAGTGCCCCCCGCTTGATCGTTTCGTACGTCAGCCCGCGCTCCAGGGCTGCTACGACCACCTCCACCTTTTCATCCGCCAGTTCATACCCGGCGGCTTCTACCCTATCCTTTAACGCCGGCTCACCAATGACGTGTACACGCGTGCCCTTGGGAAAATGCTTCTGCAAATAATGTCCGGTAGCCACGAGCGAGCTGATGATATCTTTTGGATCGATCTTGATGCCGAAGGCGTGGGCTTTCTCCGCAAAGCCCTCAGGTTGTTTGGAGGGATTGTTGGTCGCCATGACGTAGTGGATGCCCTTTTCGTTAAGCAGATCGAAGAAAGGCAAGAGACCTTCCATCGGGTCATCACCATGCCAGAGCACACCATCCATGTCCAGAATCAAGCCTCTGATAGCGGATAAAGAAGCTGTACCTGTGGACGCAAGATCTGATATTGGCAGCGTTGCAGTATGCTCCGCATCGGCCAGCCTCAACCCAACCGCGCCGCCAGGATGAAATTTGCCGAACTCCTGATCTGGAAGGCCGCGTGCCTCCAGTAATCCAGCACAGAGAACATCGCCGATGGCTGCATGGACAATTGTGCTTGCCAATGGAATGACTCCGCACGCGTCATTCTCCGGTGAAACCTGGCCGAGGAGAATCACGTCGCAGTAGGAAGACATTGTGGAGGGGGCGAATTCCATGATGCCGATAATTCGAGCACCACGTTGCGAAGCAACTTGCAAGGCGTGATTTACCCCCGCCGTCTCCCCACCACGTGAAAAGGCGATCATCAAGTCGCCAGCGCTGATCAACTGGCTGTAGCCATGTTGCGCTTGACCGGGGTCGAGGAAGACAGCCCGCCCCCCTGAGCAGGTGAGCACATGCGCCAGGCGCCGGGCGATGCTGCTGGATGTTCCAGCGCCAATTACAAGGATGTTTCCTGATGTATTCAGAATCAGCTCAAGTGCGGCCTCGAGTGCGGCATAATCAAGCTGGTTGGAAAGCTCCTGCAGGGCACCGATCTCTTGCGCAAGGAGCTTTTTGGCGAGCGACTTAATATCGATGTCCTTTTTATTCAAGTTATCTTCTTTCTGCGTTGCGTGAGGATCAAGAATCAGTTTCAAACAGGCTTATGAGTGCATCCGCAAGTTCCTCCCCGATTGCCTGAAGATCCTGCTCCGACATCGTCTCACACGCCAGAGAGAGGGACAGGCTTGTAACTTCTGTGGGTCGGAATGAGATGGTCGTATTAATCGTGCCCTCCGGAAGCTCACGGTTCGAAATGATCAACCAGGCCAGAGGTCGTGTCTTCCAAATTACGAATTCGAGATCGGGTAGCTTGTTGAGGCTAGTCTCATAGGCTTCAGCAGCTGATGTTCCGGGAATAGCGCGCTCAATTGCGATTGTTGGCATGCGCAGGGCTCCTACATTGTTGTGCTATCCATTCTTAATCGAGCAAGGTTAACCCTCTAAGATCATTCCCCGAAATTGTCTGCAACCAATTGTTCGAGTGCTTTGAGCGCCTCGTCAGCGTCACTGCCATCCGCCGTGATTTCAATCTCATACCCCTGGTGCACACCCAGGGTGAGAACACTCAAAATGCTTTTTGCATTGACCGGGTCACTTTCTTTCGTTTTATTGGCAACCGCGATCTCGGATTCGTACTTACTTGCAGTCTGTACAAATTGGGCTGCGGGTCGAGCGTGCAAGCCAACGGGATGATTGACCGTAAGAACGATGCTCTGCATTGATCGGGCTCTCCTTCATAAATGTCAATGATGGGATGCCTCTAAATTGGATTTTATATCCCTTAGAGGACCAATTTCGAATGGTCCTAATTGTAGCACTTGAGTCGGTCCGTTCTGATAAGTTTCAACCATGGCCACAGCATCATGATGTGAAATCGTAACTGTGCGTTATCTCCGCTGTCCCTGATACCGTCGCAGCGACGGAACAATACTTCTCCAATGAGAGACGTATGGCTTGTTCAATCGCTTTCTCAGTCATGCCGGAGCCCTTCAGGTGGTAAGAGAGATGGATTTTCCGGAAGGTCCAAGGGGGATCTTCATCTTGTTCCTTCGAGACCACAACCTCCAGTTGACCTAGCTCGATGCGCTTTTTTTGAAGGATGTCGACCACATCGTATGCGCTACAGGATGCCAGGGCAACCAGCAGTAAATCTGAGGGCTTCATCCCGGTAATGTTGGCATCTTTGTGTGAGGACAATACAACGGAATGATTGCCGCTGTCGGTGCCAATGAATTGTCTCTCACCAGTCCATTTCACGCGAACATTTCCTTTTACCATTCTCACTCCTTCTACCGTCCTATTTTGGTAAACCCCAGGGATAGATGATAGATTTCAACGATTGGTCAGCCTTGAGCAATAGCTCGATCGCGTCCGCCACCTCACTAAGGTTAAAACGATGTGTAATCAGTGCTGCGGCATCAACCTTTCCTGCGCTTAGGTAATCCAGGATGGAAAGAGTATCGATATGGTGGGCAGAATAGGATGAGTTGATCTGCACCTCACTGAAGTAGAGCGCAGTCGGGTCGACTGGCCAGGTTGTGCCAGGAGGGGGTGGTGCGCCAAGATGCAATTGCCCACCTTTCTCGCATAACGCCAACCCTGTTTCCCAAGCTTCGAGTGTAGGGGCAGTGACAAAGACTGCATCGGCACCACGCCCTTGATTCAAATCACGCAAGACCTCCTGAGGATCCTCGTTTTTCGGATTGATCGTATGCGTGGCGCCCATCTTAATTGCCTGATCCAGGCGCCAATTACTGAAATCGAGCATAAAGATCTTCCCCGCATTTCCCAGACGCAGCAGCTGTGTATAGCACATACCCATAAATCCTGCGCCGATCACGACAACCGTATCGCCTGGATGCAGTGGTGTCTGGCGGATGCCCTTCAGACAGCAGGCCATCGGCTCGATGATTGTGCCCGCTTCAAAGCTAACCTCATCTGGGAGGATTAAGGTGTCGAGCTGGGCATTTTCAGCCGGGACGCGAATATACTCTGCGAACCCTCCCGGTTCGATCTTTGTCTTGCTGAAACGCTCGCAAAGGGTATAGCGGCCGCGATTGCAGTAGTGGCAGGACATGCAGGCAACATGGTGATGGACGAAGACCCGATCACCAACCTTGAATCTCGTCACCCCCTTACCGATCGCTTCCACCCTGCCTGTGGGCTCATGCCCGAGCACCTTGGGTGCCCGTTTCGCTAGATACCACTCCATCGTCTCGCCGCCGCATAAACCACAGACTTCAGTTTTCACCAGCAATTCACCGGGCCCAATCGATGGGATCGGTTGCTCTTCGACCCGCACATCATCGTTACGGTAATACATGGCTACCTGCATCGTTTTTGTGCTCATACCTCATCCCTCATCATCTAACGAAATCTTTCCTTTATGAGCCTGACCGCCAGTCTGCCTGCAGTTGTAGGTGCCTATCCTTCTGGGAACTGGGGGTTGATCGAAATTTTGACGACCTCACCCCGGATCATGCGCAGTAGACTTTCTTCCACAGCTTCCAGGGGTTGCTCTTCCGAGATCAAAGCCTCCGTGTCGATCACACCGGAACGGATCAGCTCAAAGGAACGGTGCACATCAAGCGGGGTGCCATGGAAAGTCCCATGCAGGCTAAGTTCGCCGTAATGGATCCAGTGCGTATCCAGTTCGATCGGAGTTCCACCCTTCAACCCACCAAACCATAGGACCCGTCCACCCTTGCGCACTGCCTGGATGGCCGTGAGCCAGGCTTCCTTGGCTCCGGCACTCTCAATGGAAACATCCACGCCGCGCCCTTGTGTGAGTTGTTTAATCCCTTCAACCGGATCTTGATCGTTGGGGTTGATCAAGCTCGTTGCGCCGAGGCGTTTTGCTACCTGCAAGCGAGTGTCGCTAAGATCCACAGCAATCACCTGTGCCGCTCCCGCATATACGGCCATCTGGACATGCATCAATCCGATCGGCCCCCCAGCGCCGATGATGGCGACGTGCTCACCCGGTTTGATCTGGATGATCCGTTGTCCATGGGTGACCGAAACCAGGGGCTCAAGGATCGAGGCTTGAGCATAGGAGAGTTGGTCTGGAATCTCGAATGTATTCAAACGGACAATCGGACCAGGAATGATGGCGTACTCGGCATAGGCGCCGAAATTCCAGAGGATGTCACCGCAAAGGTTCTCCTGACCATGCTTGCAGTAGTAACAGGTTTGGCAGGGTGCAGAATTGTGGGGAACAACACGCATACCCGGTTTGAAATTCTCCACAGCCTTGCCCGCCTCGATGATATCCCCGGCAAATTCATGCCCGAAGGTTGTTGGTGGCACCATCAGGTGATGTCCCCGGCGGTACGTCTTTGCATCGGTCCCGCATGTCGTAGCGCTGCGCACCCGCACGAGAATATCATCAGGCCCGGGTTTTGGGACCGCCACCTCCCGAAGTTCGAGCGTTTCTGGACCTAAGAACATCATCGCCCTCATCATTTTCTCAGTCGGCATGGTTGTCTCCCTTGCAGTTGGATCAATCTTTTTCTGTTGGATGGTAATGTTTGATGTGAAGCTCTCTCAAAACGTGGACTTCATCCAGGTCGAGCTCGATCGGCTTGGCGCCCATAGCACGGGCCAGGTAGGTCAATCTTGCGGAAATTTCGGTTGCGATCGTGCTTTCATAAGCATCGCCCAGGGTTGGACCAACGGCGATCATGCCGTGAGATCCCAGCAGCACCGCCACATCTTCACCCATCGTCTCAAGCACAGATCGAGCAAGGTCTTCAGTGCCCGGACGAACGTAGGGCACCACCCGGACAGGATTTCCCAGACACAGAGCCGCCTCCGTCACGACCATGGGGATGGGTTCACCGATAACGGCAAAGACCGAGGCGTGTGGAGCGTGTGAATGGACAACCGCGCCAACATCGTCGCGTTCACGATAGAAGATTGTATGCATAGGGCTCTCGCTGGTCGGCTTCCATTTGCCCTCGACGAGTTTTCCCTGCTTG
>JBFFQB010000120.1:0-8205 GCA_041573795.1 Anaerolineales bacterium | reverse complement strand
GCTGTTAGCCACACAACACTATGAGAGACGTAGAAGATGAGCAGAGTCGATGATTATCGCGAGAAGCTTCGGGGCCTGAGCTCTTGGGATTCATACTTGCTGAACGAATCCAATCTTCCGGGTCCTCGGGCCAACCTCGAGCTAGCATTTGCTGTAGCGAATGAGGGATCAGAAGAGCTTTTTCTCGCATATGTAGGGATCACGCCTGAAGGCGTAGATTCAAATTCACAGCAGGTTTTCCTCTCGGTCTGTGGAGTTATCGGCTTAGGTTACCTAGCTGCTCGCGGGGGATCAAAGCATTTTGATTTACTGCGAGATTGTGCCTCTGATCCCAGGTGGCGCATACGCGAAGCGGTTGCATTAGGACTACAGAAGTTCGGGGAGACTGCATTCGAAGAGTTGTTTGCATTGATGAAGAAATGGAGTGTGGGCTCCTTGCTAGAAAGACGAGCTGTTGTAGCTACGTTATGTGAACCTGAATTACTGCGCGATCGCGGAAACGTGATCAAGGTTCTTGGATTACTTGACGAAATAACAGCATCAATTCAAGATGATGGCGAGCGGCGTAGCGAGGAGTTCAGGGTCCTGAGGAAGGCATTGGGTTATGGTTGGAGTGTTGTGGTCGCAGCAAATCCGGAAATCGGAAAGCCTAGATTTGAGAAGTGGTCCAAGTCCAAGGACAAGGACATTGTCTGGATTATGAAAAATAATTTGAAGAAGAACCGATTAATCAAGATGGATCCAAATTGGGTTGAAACACAACTTTCATTCTTGCGGAGATAATGAGGTGTGGATAAAATCTCGCTGGCCTGTAACCCCTCTCCGCAGCGCCGCAGGATCCCGTAAATACCTCTGGATGCACGATGCTTCGCGAAGCACGCGGCTGTTAGCTGGCTGAACGCAAATAAAGGTCTCAATGAGAATCCACCACCTCAACTGCGGAACACTCAATCCCTTATTCCCAAGGAACACCCAGGGTATCCTGTACTGTCTCCTGGTGGAAACTAGCAATGGCCTCATGCTTGTCGATACTGGCTTTGGCGTTAAGGATGTCACGAACCCAACTCGGTTCATTCGAGTGTTTACCAAGCTGCTGGGCATGGAAATGAATCTTGAGGAAACCGCTGCTCATAGAGTAGAAGCGCTCGGATTCGATAGGACAGACGTCAGACATATTGCTCTCACTCATCTCCACTGCGATCATACCGGGGGATTGCCTGACTTCCCTGATGCCTTAATTCATGTGTTTGCGGATGAGTACGAAGCTGCGATGGGTCGCAAAGGAGCCCTTGGGCGGTTCTACGAATCTGCTCACTGGAGGCATGGCCCATCTTGGTGCATTCACGACCGTTCGGTAACTACTGATTGGTATGGGCTTGAGAGCGTGAGGATAGGTGAGATTGAGGACCCGGACATTCGTTTCGTTCTCCTGCCAGGGCATACCAAGGGGCATTGCGGAGTAGCCATCTTTGATCAAGATGGCTGGCTTCTTCACGCCGGAGACTCAACTTATCCTTTCTATACCCAATCAGACCCTCTGCCACCCCTAAAGCCTCTGCCGCCATACGTACAGGATCCTCCGAGGTTGGTGGAAAGCTTGATAACGGGGAACCAGACACCGAAATTGAAAGCCCTGCTCAGGGAATTCGGCTCAGAGGTCCGCGTCATCTGCTCAAATGACTCCTCCACATACACTCGGCTCAAAGATAGCCAGTCAGCCAGCTAACCACTCGCAGGGTTGTCACCCCGCTGCGCTGCGGGGGCGAATTACGGTACAGCAGGCTCCAGTCAAGCTGGATCCCATAAATACATTTAGGACGAACGGTGAACGATGAACGAAAGCCCTGGAAGAACAGCAGGATGCACGCGACCCTGTCCGCTTTGCTGCTAGGACAGGCGGACCCCGCGCGAGGCACGGAAAGAAATGAGCCTGGTGCATCGGCGCCGGGATAGTTCATTGTAAAATCAAGGCGGGGCTGCTTCCTGGCCATGTTCGCTAGGACTCGCCCTGGCCAAGAACGCATGGACTCGCAGCTCAAAGCTTTTTGATGGCCAAATGATTTGATACATCAATTAATATCATGGTAATAAAGGCATTCGCGACAATTTCCGGTTTTATCGTAATCATGCTGCCTTTGATTAGCCTTCTACGCAATCTTGGGCGGGTAAAAGGCCGCTCGATCGGTTCTGGATCCGTTTTTCGAAATTGGCCTGCCGTGGCCATATTCACGCTTGGTTTTGTAGTTCTTGGAATTCTCCTCTGGAGGCCGCTTCCATTTCAATGGTTTGAAAATTTGGAACGCACGATGCTACTACTCGGTAGCCTCTTTTACTTTCCGGCGATCGGTATGTATTTGTGGGGATGGGTGACTCTCGGGAGAGAGTACGGAGTCTCATCGTCCGGAGGTGCAGATATTTATTCTGACCATCGCCTTGTTACGAATGGGCCATACCAATTGGTTCGTCATCCGATGTACCTGTCCGTGATCCTGGCAGCAATAGGGGCGCTCTTGATTTTTCGAACCTGGGCGATGGCTGTATTTACGCCAATGTCATTGATCGTAATCCGACGGGCAGATCACGAGGAGGCTTTACTGGAGATGGAATTTGGATCTGAGTGGCTCAACTATAGAAATGATGTACCCAAGTGGATCCCTTCATGGACCCGAGGGCGTTGATCAGTCCTTCTAACGTCTCGCTGGAGCGGATGCAGCCGATAGCTAGCACTCGGCATCGGAGTTTGGTAAAACCCCGACATTCTAGGGACGCGTGGCTGGTATCCTGGTCCGTCCTCGACATCTTCCATCCTGACGCGTTTCGATCAGTGTGCATATGTAACCAGAGAATCAGATCCTGAACGCCAACACAGACGGAGGCGTGGAAATCATGCGTCAAATAATGTTGATCATCGTGCTAATTCTCACGATCCTCATCGGCGGCGGAGGATTGATTGCCTTTATGATCTTTCTTTATGGCGGACTCTATTTCGGATTCGACTTTGGTCTAAGCCCGATAGGTATATTCCTGTTCGACACTTCGCTTTCATTGATTTTCTTCCTCCAGCATAGCGGAATGTTGCGCAATAAATTTAGACAGGTTATGCAACGAGTGTTGCCCAAAGCGTTCATAGGGCCTTTTTACAACATCCTTTCAGGTTTCGTGATCCTGATTCTAGTAATTTTCTGGCAAAGTTCTCCGGTAATGTTTTTCAGCGCCCATGGCTGGGTCCGCCTCGTATTCAGGGGTCTCCTCTTCTCCGGACTTGCCCTGATTCTCTGGGTGATGTGGACATTGGGTCCGCTGAGAAACTTCAGGATTAACTCAATCGTTGACCAGCTCCGCAGCGTGGAAAGCCGTCCGAAGCCCCTCATCCTGCATGGTCCCTATCGGTGGGTGCGCCACCCTCTTTATCTGGCAAGCCTGTTGTTGATCTGGTCCAACCCGGAAATATCCCTCGATCGGCTTCTTCTGAATCTTCTTTTCACAGCATGGGTCGTTCTTGCGTGCACGTTCGAAGAACGCCGGCTGGTAGGAGAATATGGCGACGCTTATCGAGAGTATCAACGGCGCGTGCCGATGCTGCTTCCCTTGAAATTCGCCGTGGATCGTAGACTTAATAAATTATGGCAAGAATAATACAGAGAACGTCACTTCCACATTTGGATCTTTTTCGGCATGGAGATATCATTGCCGCAATGCTACATTCCGAGTGTTGGATTATAAGAGGCGGATGAGCGGCCAGCTTGCTCAAAATTACGCCGCTCATCGGCTGTAAATGCTAGCAAACGTCGGGTAGAACGGACGCCGCTCGCAGCCTGGTATATCAGGTTCGTAGCTCTGCGGCGCCGCTCCCTCGCCAAGAACAGTAGCCTGTCTAAGAACAACAGTCCTTGGGACGGGCAGCCCGAGGCTGTTAGATAGCTTGGCCAACATAAGTCAACCGTATCGCCAAACGAGGAGGAAAGAATGACTGAACTCATTTCTTTTTTAAGAGTCGTTCACATCATCGCAGCCATTCTGATGGCATGGCCTTATTATGCACTAGTGGCTGTAAACCAACGCGTAAAGCTCGGGCCCCCATTGGGTGACCGCACGGATACCTACGTGGAAAACATCATCAAAAACCGAACTATCCCCTGTTTTGTGTTTCAAGGGACCGTCTTGATATCTGGATTGGTGTTAATGTATCTCCGGGGACAAAGCCTTAGTTTGCTTTTCACTAATCTCGCGATAGGACTCAAGTTCATACTCCTGTTCCTGATGGCAGGGCTTCTGACATACGTTCATATCAGCTTGCAGCCACGGATTGATACCTTATTTAGCCAGTTGGGGTCCGACTCTGGAACCGAGCACATGTCGCAAATTGGTGACTTGCGAGGTCGGCGCAAACGTCTGGCCTCGATCTGCATGTTTTCAGCACTCACAAGTGCTATGTTGGGTATGCAGGTTTGGGTGACATTCCCGATGTGGTTGACGTCATTTCTCGTCATCGCAATTGCATTGTTCACATGGAGAGCGTATTCGAGTGAGATCCCATACGGTTGGGTTTAGATGAGTATAGAGAAGAGTTCAAGCTATCTAACTTCCCGCTCGAGCGGACCGCGCGCGGGGCGCGGAAACAAGGAGGGGTAGCGTTGCGGGGCCGCTCCCCGTAAAGAACGCGGGACTACGCAGCTTGAGGCTGTTCGGCATCTGAAAGATTCACGCATCTCCGCCTCCGTGTGCCCAAGGGGCTAGTGAATGGACCTAGATGGTTTCATAGAATTCATTTTTATTTTTCTCAGCGTCATCTTCTTGATTATAAGCTGGCTCTCCCAGCGGATGAGGGCTTCGGTTTCCCGCCGTCGCTCAAGAATGCCAGTCGACAATATCGCCTCACCCACCCCAACAGTCACCAGGTCGAGAGGTCGATCTCTTCCACGGGTTGCCACTCCGGCCGCTCTGGGTTCCTTCTTTGGAGTACTCCTCGGATCGCTCGCTTTCGCCATTTGGGTCTCTTCCCAGGTGTCAGTGCCCTCCGAGGTGGAGCGCGCAGCGGTGTCCTTACCGATTTGGTTCTGCATCGGTGCCCCTTTGATTTCCGCCATCTCCGCCATTGCCGTCACGATCGCGGACAAAGTCTTCATGGAGTTCCAAGCCAAGCCCCTTCCCAGAGGAATTCCCTTTGTCCTTGGAGCCCTCATCGGTCTCGTCTTCGCAGTCGTCTCGGTGAGCTTCTCCCTCACGATCCCCTGCGGCCTTCTCGACCTTTGTTAGAGCCGGTCATAGCCTATGAAACCAATCAGCATTCCTCCAGGCTCTCCGTCAGCCGCCTAACCACTTGCTGAAGGCTACCTGGGATACACCGCGATTTGCATGAGATGGAAAATTTTTCCATTTTGGAAGGCAAGATTTGGGACGATCCCAGGCATCCCAGGTCAAGGCTGTTGTGCGCCAGACGCACAACGGGCTTTCGATGGCGGTCGACGCGTACGGCCGCGTCTTGGCCCAGACCGACTTCTTCGGCGCCACCGACCGTACGATGGTCGCTCAGGTTCCCGTAGAGGATGTGACTACCATCTACAGCCTGTTCGGGCATTGGCTGGAATGGCTGGCTCCTAATGGGTTCCTGCTATTCGTTGCCTGGGTATTGATCCGGCGGCGGACGGTAAGCACATGGCGTCCGGCTCCCCCCGAAGGAGACAACCAAGGCCCATCTCTCCAGGAGAAGTAGAGCCCACGCGCCTCACAGACGCAGGTGAATCGCTACCCAACAACTCGCAGATACTGACCCGACTAGTGTACAAAAGTACACCCGTTCTCTGACTGGCAAATGACCCTAAAACCAGGGAACGGTGCTCAATTCGCCGGGCAGCATACCTCGAGGCTGGTGGGCGCAGGAGGCGGAATTGGGTTGTTCAAACGGTATTGATAAAATCGGGCCCTTGGAGCGATTGGCGGCACACCGCTCGTTGAGCTCGCGCGGCTAACGGAAAAAACAACGGGGCGCGTCCTTGCAAAGCTGAAATATCTAAACCCAGGCTCATCGAAGAAAGACCGGATAGCAATGCAGATGATCGAAGATGCTGAAGCAGAAGGCAAACTGGTTCGCGAGAGAACGTATATCGAAGCCAGTGTAACCATTCTCGAAAAAACTTACTATTTCGCTAACTGGTTCGATTAGGCCGAAATTGGCTTGCTGCCTTAGAGTTCTTCCTGGATCGCGGTGAGCAGCTCGCGCATGGCCACCAGCACGACCTCCGGATCGTCAACTTGTGCTGGATCGAGGATCACCGACACCCCCTGGCCCACCTCCACCGCGATCAGTGGTTTCCCCTCGATTTCTTGCGCTGCTCGTATCCCTGAACGAAGAGGTGGTGGAACGCCGAGGGCCGACTGGAGTCCCCCCAGCGTATCCACCACCACCCGCTCCAGCGCAGCGGTGTCAATATCAGACAGCGCCCGCTGGATTTGGGCCAAGCTGTAGCCCTGCCCCTGCAGCAGTTTAATGCCCAGGGCCTGAAGGAGATGGCGATATCCGTAGACAGCTTTACGTCCATCGTAACGCTTGGGTTTGTCGAGCAAACCGGTTGTCTGGTAGTAGCGCAAGGTGCGTGCGTCAGGGAGTTCAGCCACACGCGCGTCTGCCAGTGTGGATCCTGACCGCTCAAGAAATCCCTGCACGATGCGCACCATTCCTTCCAGATCTAGCTCAAGCGTTTTGTATTGTTCAAGTTCTGCCGACACAGTTTTATTGTAACACTTACAGTAATTATTGTCAATATCTAATCTTGCATTTTCACCATGTGGTCATTTCCTACTTGCATATCACCTCGTTCTCGCCATAATATGCTTGGTCCGGACTTCGAGAACCCACTCGGACGTCATGTTGCTTGAAATTGCGCTTTCACCTCACCCACCCCTCACACGACTCACACGCAATCAGAATTTGATGCGCTGCATTAATAGGAGGCCATCGTGAGACCACCTTCAAGGCTATTCCTAATCTCAATCCTGTCCCTCGCAGCGGTGGTTTGCACATCTATCGCAGCTTCTGGGCAGGAAGGTCCCTTTGAAGATTCCTTTGATAATCCTGAACTCCTGGGCTGGCAGCACACCCCGCAGGCTTATGTTGATAATGGCGTCCTGAGGGTTGAGCCAGGTGGCTTTGCATCCCCTGAAGGTGAATGGGGAAGCTTTGAGATGATCATGCAAGCACGCTATACAGGCCTGGGTGATGTGGCCTTTCTATTCAACCTGAGCGAAGCGGGCGCCTCGATCCTGCTTTACAACGGCTCACGCTTCCAATTGCAGCGCGAGACGGCGGGCGAGGTGACAAATAGCGGCGAACCCATGCCATTTGAATGGCCAGAGGGTGAATGGTTTAACTTCATCTTGTTCGTCGGGCCGGACACACAGGAAGTCTTTGTGGGAGGTGAGCAGGTCTTGTCCATACCTCGCGAGGAAGAACTTTCAACCGGCGGGATGGGCTTCGAAGCCATTGGCGACCTGGTGCTTGAAATCGAACAATTCACATTGATCCCCCATGGAATCGAAGCACCCCCAGCCCAGCCTCCATTGGAAACACCGGTAGGCGATGCCCCTGAGCAGCCCTCCCCCTCACCAGCCTCCCTCACCTGGATCCGCCTGGGCGGGCCACCTGGGGGGCTGGGGTATGACATTCGCTACAATTTTAATAATCACGACACCTGGTATGTCACCGATGCCAACGCTGGCGTTCATATCAGTACGGACGATGGGCTCACCTGGCACCAGAGCAACACAGGGATTCACACGACTGGTGGGGCATCGGGCGATGCCATCCCGATCTTCAGCCTAACAGTCGACCCGCACAACCCGAACATCCTCTGGGCGGGCACCGACATGAGCGGCCGTATCTACAAATCCGAAGATGGTGGTACCACCTGGGCTGCGAAGGATCAGGGTGTGATCCATGAGCGGGATATCTTGCTCAGCTTCCGGGGCTTTACCGTTGACCCACGCGGCTCGCAAACGGTCTATGCCATGGGGGAACTACAACGTCCTGGAAATAATGTGTGGGGGTTGGGTGTTGGTGGAGTCGTCTATAAAACCACGAATGGGGGAGATTCATGGACGCGCATATGGCATGGCGCCATCCCTGCCAGTCTTGCCCGCTATATGTGGATCAACCCTGATAATCCGGATATCCTTTACGTCTCCACTGGCATCTTCGATCGCGGCGCG
>JBFFQB010000119.1:0-8223 GCA_041573795.1 Anaerolineales bacterium | reverse complement strand
CCTCGTGTGTGCGTCCCCCAGTCATTCAGGCGTGCAATCTCAGTGCCAGACAGGCCTGAGAGATAGCCATCTTTCCCTGTTCGACTTAACCAGGACTCCTACCCTCGAGGAGGGCGATGGTATGTTCACTCTAGCAGGTCAATAATGCTTGGAACCTTACAGATTACTATCAAATAATAAGATAATGGTTATCGTATTATCTTAGGGGACGGGTGTACATTCATTTCCCTTTTTCCCACACAATCCAGGAGGAATGACAGGATCGGTGGGCGGTGGACTCGTAGGCGGAGGAGAAGTTGGCGGAGGAGAAGTTGGCGGAGGCGCAGACGTGTTCGTCGGCGGAGGCGCAGACGTGTTCGTCGGCGGAGGCGCCGGCGTGTTCGTCGGCAGCGGTGCAGGCGTGTTGCTTGGGGCTGGGGTGGAGGTCGGCTCACCCGGAGCGGATGTGTCCGTTGGGGCTGATGTCGCGCTGGGTCCAGAATCCGAACCACCACCCGAGTCACTCGTCTTACTGGGTGTAGCTGATCGAAAGGCAAAGGAGAGCGTCGCCGTCGGCGTCGCGCTTGGGGTGAGTTCTCCACCACCAAGTGCCTCGGTGGGCGCCAACGTAGGTGTAGTGATCGCCGCTGCGGTTGAATCCAGCACGCTCATGGTCCCGGCTACAGCTGCTTCCACCTCTTCCGGGCTCAGCCCTGCGGTCTCAATATCGGGGGCATTTTCTGTGTAGAAAGCGTCGACCGTGGCCTGGAAGAAGGCTTGTTGTTCCTCAGCCGTCAGGACGCCATTCCCATTGGCAAGCGAGTACACCGCATAGGCGGCGATCGGCGTGGCCAATAGCAACAGTAAGCCCATGGCCAACGCTGGCCAACGCGGCGCCACGCGCCTCAAGTAAAAACCACGCAAACGGCGTGAGTAGCGATCGATCAAGATGCGCAGCGGATTGACGCGCGGCATAATCGCCGTCGGATC
Organism: Anaerolineales bacterium; assembly: GCA_041573795.1. Lineage (GTDB taxonomy): Bacteria > Chloroflexota > Anaerolineae > Anaerolineales > E44-bin32 > E44-bin32. Next base: position 7,254 of record JBFFQB010000119.1, on the reverse strand, counting down.
ATGGCTGTTGCGGGTCGACTCAAGCAGCGCTTCCTGAAAGGCTTCATTGAAGACATCCATCGACTCGAAGCGTTTGCTTGGATCCTTTTGCAACGCCTTTATTAGTACGTTCTCTATCGCCACAGGAATACGCGGGTTTATTTCACGCGGCGGCGGTAAGGGCTCGTTGATCTGTTTCAAGGCCATCGCCAGCGGCGTCTCCCCATCGAAAGGCATTTGCCCGCTGGCGATGCGGAAGAGCACAATTCCTAAGGAATATTGATCTGAAGCAGGACCGATATCGTCCCCTGTGCACTGTTCCGGCGACATGAAGGCTGGCGTACCGACCAGGGCTGAACCGGTGAGATGCATGGAGGCTTCACGCCAGCTGGCAAAACCGAAGTCGGTCAGTTGTGCCCGGCCATGGTTATCGATGAGCATGTTGGAGGGCTTGACATCGCGGTGAATAACACCGTGATCGTGAGCATACTGTAGCGCCGAAGACATGTCGCTAATAACGCGCGCACCCTCTTTTACACTCACGGGCCCATCGCGTAAGCGGTCTTGCAGCGTCCCTTTCTCAAAATAAGGCATCACGATGTAGGGGGAGTCGTTATGCTGACCGAAGTCAAAAATTTGAACGATATTAGGATGGGATAACTTGCTGAGGAGTTTGACTTCACGTTCAAAACGGACTTTAAAGCGCGGCTCTTCCGTTAAGAAGGAGGCCATCAGTTTGACCGCCACCATCCGCCCACTCTTCGCATCGTGGGCTTTATAGACAGTAGACATCCCTCCGCTACCGATGCGGCTCAGGATGCGGTAGTGTCCAATGGATTGTCCGTTTAAATCAGACATCGCCCCTGCCGTGAGCACGTTACAGAGTTAAAAACACACGAGTCTGCCTCTCCCTCGTGTATGCACAGTGTACCATTGATTTTTGGATTTCCAACAGCTTTCTACCTTACAAAATGCCAAGCAAACGCATAAATCCTCACAGTTATGTAAAGTTTTTCTGCAAATTCAGCTATCGCTTGGCCTGGATCCAGATCCACCATACAATGAAGCATTCATGACGGGACTACGGGTAAACGAAACCATCACGATCCATGCGGATGAACTTGAAGAGCGCTTTATCCACTCTCCCGGTCCTGGTGGGCAACATGTCAATAAAGCCGCCACGGGAGTCCAATTGCGCTTTAACCTTGCTCAAAACCGCACACTCCCTGAACATGTTCGTGAGCGGCTGACCCGCATCGCTGGAAAGCGGGTCAATAAGGAGGGTGTACTCGTTATTGATGCTCACCGCTTTCGTTCCCTTGACCGAAACCGCCAGGATGCCCGTCGCCGACTGCTACGATTAATTCGTGAAGCGACAATAGCTCCAAAAATCCGGGCGTCAACCCAACCCCCGCGGGCTGCGATCGAACGTCGGCTTCAGCAAAAGCGTTTTCAACGAGAAAAGAAGCAGAGGCGGCGCCCGCCAGATGATTACGTAGCTTAGCCTTGCATGAATTCGCTGTCCACTTCCTCCACCAGACAACGATCAAACAATTCTCTTGCCTGATATCCGCAGCAGGCCACCCTCTATTTAGGGGGCTCGCCAAGGATGGAAATCCCGCAAATTCGACCCTCCAATAAACTCGCGCAGGATGGAATTATCTGGGATGAGCTCCGTATCAATAGGAAGGAACCACTCTAAAAAAGCCAACAAGCGTTTGGCTTCGATATGTTCCTCGGATCCATGGGGTACTTGCCGGATCAAGGGCTCAGCGAGTGCCGCCAGAGCCGAGCCCTCATACATCAAGGCCGAATTAAACATGACATCGGCGTTTTCCTGGAACGGGAAGATGTAGCGCTTCTCCCCCCGGCGAACCGAATCCCAGCGCCGAATCGTCTCAACTGCGGAATACCCACGTTGAGAGGCATCGCGCACGATGCGCCGGATCAAGCGCGTGTCTGTGGTGGAAACTCGGTTTAAACGATCGAGGTTGAGCTGGGTAAGCGCAGAGACATAGACACGAAATGTGCTTGATTCCGGCACTCCTGGCAACAGATCGGGGTTCAAACCATGAATACCCTCGAGGATGATGATTTGATCTGGGGCTAATTGAACGCGTTGACCGACCTCGGTCTTCCCGGTGATGAAATTATAGGTCGGCAGTTGAACGTCATCACCTCGGATCAAAGCTTGAAGGTCCTGGTTCAGACGATGAAGGTCGATCGCGTTAAGTGTCTCGAAGTCAAACTCACCGGTCTCATCACGCGGCGTTCGGTCCCTGTCAACAAAGAAGTTATCTAACTCTAAAGGGAAAGGGGACAGCCCCCGAGCCATAAGTTGGATCGATAGGCGCTTTGAAAATGTCGTCTTTCCTGAAGAGGATGGTCCGGCTACCAGGACAACACGCTTTTCTTTGCTGAGCCCGGCGATCATTGCAGCGATTTCAGAGATTCGGCCCTCATGCAGAGCTTCAGATACAAGCACCGCTTCACGTGCACGCCCATTGGCAATGGCATCATCGAGTGCCCCAATGTCGGATATCCCCAATGCCTCCAACCAATCGCCGTATTCGCGGAAGGTTGCTAGCAACTTGGGATAATCTGGCATCGGCAGCAGTTCGGTGGGCTTATGACGACGCGGGAAACGCAATGTAAAACCACCGTCAGTTTTAACCAGCCCAAACCATTTCAAGTATCCGGTCGAAGGAAGCATGTACCCGTGATGGTAATCACGGTGCGTGTCAAGGCTGTAGAGCACCAAGTGGGGCTTACGGCGATGGGCCAGCAAGCGTGCCTTTTCAGAAAAGCCCCCGCGTTGGAAATGTTCGATGGCTTCCTTCAAGGGTGTATGCGACTTCGCAAATTGAATATCCTCTTCAACAAGCTCCTGCATGCGAGTTTCGAGGGAAGCGAGTTCCTTTTTCGAGAGCGGATCACGACCGCTAACTTCACAGTAATAGCCCCCGGACGAGACTGAATGGTCTACGGTGAGTTCAGCCTTGGCGAAGAGCTGTTCAAAGGCGGTCGCCAGCAAGAAGGTCAACGAGCGCCGATAAATGCGCATGCCATCCGGCTCGCTCATCGTTATCGGCCTTACATGAGCATCGATCTTGATGGGATAGGTCAGCTCGCGTAATTCACCGTTGATAACCGCACCGACGATCGGTGCAGCGGTTTCTACCGCCGATAGGAAGACCTGTACCTGGCTATCTGCAGGACCCTCAAGGATACGTCCCGCAGGTAAAAAAACCTGCACCGTATCACGCTTGGGGACTTCTCTAATCTCAACGCTCATCAAACTACCCTTACCACCGATATGTTCTGAGGGGAATTCATTCTACCCGACTTTAAGGCGACAGCGCGGGGGTGCTTCTCTCCTAGTTTCCATTCAGAAGGGGTTGACTGCCACCTGCTAGAATTGAATCAGATCGCAATCCCGTGACCCCAAGGCAGAGGGGAAGCCAGGGTCGGGTCCACATCAAGATGAGCGCCTGCCGAAGCTTCGGCAGGCGCTCCAGTTCATCGTATTTCCAGGGAAGTATTCAGTCGGCCGCGCTGTCCAACTCGAGTGGACGGCAGCACAGGACCAGCTGGCGTGCAGCTCGCACTTCATCCAGGCGGCCAATGGGTGTTGCATGAGGCGCCTCCTGAAGAAGTGCTGGCTCTGCTTTCGCTTCCTCGGCGATCTTGAGCAACGCCTCAGCAAACGCATCCAGCGTCGCTTTGCTCTCGGTCTCAGTTGGTTCGATCATCAAGGCTTCCGGAACGATCAGCGGGAAGTAATTTGTTGGAGGGTGGAAGCCGTAATCCATGAGACGCTTGGCGATATCGAGGGCGTGTACATCTGGTGCCTCGGGCCAATGTCCCTCCATGACAAATTCATGCATGCATATCCGGTCGAAGGGTACTTTGTAGACATCCCGCAGTCGAACGCGCAGGTAGTTAGCATTTAGCACAGCATGATCGGCGATAGCGCGCATGCCCTGCTTGCCCTGGATGCGCATGTAAGTGTAGGCACGCACCATCATGCCGAAGTGTCCATGGAATGATTTCACCCGTCCAATACTCTTCTCTGGACAAATCAAGCCATATAACGGTGGTTGCTCTTCCTTTTCATCCTCGAGCACATCAACGATCGGGCCTGGCAAGAAATCGACCAGATGATCCAGCACTCCCACTGGGCCTGATCCTGGACCACCTCCGCCATGAGGGGTGGAGAAAGTCTTATGCAGGTTATAGTGCAGGACATCGATACCCAGATCGCCAGGACGCACGACACCCAACAAGGCGTTCATATTGGCCCCATCACCATAAACCAAACCGCCACAACTATGGATCAGATCGATCACCTCTTGAACTTGCTCTTCGAACAACCCCAGTGTGTTGGGGTTGGTCAACATCAAGCCGGCAATTTCCGGCCCACAATGTTTCTTGAGCTCCTCTAGATCAATATTGCCGCGCTCGTCGGAGGGGATCTCAATAACCTCCAAGCCGCTCATCGTTGTTGATGCCGGGTTCGTCCCATGGGCTGAATCGGGTATGAGAATCTTCGTCCGCTTTGCATCTCCTCGGCTGAGGTGGTAAGCACGGATGATGAGGATTCCGGTGAGTTCCCCATGCGCGCCTGCGGCTGGCTGCAAGCTAACGCCCTTGAAACCGCCAACCTCCTTCAACCATTCCTGCAGGAAATACATCAATGCCAGGCTGCCCTGTGATGCTTCCGGGTCTTGCAGTGGATGCGCAAATGCAAATCCAGTAAGGCGTGCGGCATCTTCATTTACCTTGGGGTTGTACTTCATCGTACACGAGCCAAGGGGATAAAAACCGGTATCGACACCATAGTTCAGCTGGGATAGCCGCACAAAGTGACGCACGACATCTATCTCCGCTAACTCTGGCAAGGGTAAATCATCTCGGATAAGGTTCTCCGGCATGCCTGCCTCGGGCACATCGACGTTTGGCAGTGTCACGCCCACCCGTCCCGGGGTTGAAATCTCATAGATCAGTGGCTCAGTCATGACCCACCTCCTCTAACGCTAAAACAAGATCTTCGATTTCCTCCTGGGTGATCATCTCCGTCACGGCAATCAGCATATGATCTTTTAATTCGGGATAATCCTGGCCCAGGTCATAACCCCCGAGAATGTCGTATTCAAGCAGATGAGCGTTGATCTCCGAAACAGGTTTCGGGCAAGAAATCACGAACTCATGGAAGAAGGCCCCTTCATTCCAAAGCGAGAAACCTTCTAGCGTATCGATGCGTTCGGCAGCGTAGTGCGCTTTGTGGTAGGCGAGTTCAGCCGCCTTGCGCAATCCAGTTTTTCCCATCACGCTCAGATAGACAGCGGAGGCCAAGGCCATTAATCCCTGGTTAGTGCAGATATTGGAAGTGGCTTTATCACGACGAATGTGTTGTTCACGTGGTGTAAGTGTAAGCACAAACCCGCGCTTGCCATCCTTATCGACGGTCTCCCCCACCAGGCGGCCGGCCATCTTGCGTACATATTTTTCCTTCGTTGTGAAGATGCCGACGGAAGGGCCCCCAAACGACATGGGGATACCTAAGGACTGACCATCCCCCACAACTACATCGGCACCAAATTCTCCGGGCGGTTTTAGCATCCCCAACGCAAAGGGGTTTGCCACCACGCAAAATAGTGCCCCAGCTGCCTGCGCAGCTGCGCCAAGCGCTGTGTAGTCGTGGATGTGCCCGAGAAAATCGGGATACTGGACCGCCACGAGAGTGGTGGTTTCATCAATGAGGTCGATCAATTGATCCGGTCCAACATTGCAATCTTCATCGCCCTTGATTTCGAGTCCCATGCCTTGTGTGTAGGTTCGTACGACCTCGCGTGCATGGGGGTGGATCGTCGCAGAGAGCAGCACTTTCTTGCGCTTCATGCGATGCTGGTTCAAAGCAAGGATCACGGCTTCGGCCAGTGCAGTTGCCCCATCGTAATGCGATGCGTTTGATACTTCCATACCGGTCAGTTGGCACATCAGACTCTGATATTCGAACATGGCCTGCAATGTCCCCTGGGAGATCTCCGGTTGGTAAGGTGTGTATGCTGTGTAAAACTCATTACGGCGCAGGATATGGTCAACGACGGAAGGGATGTAATGATGGTACGCACCTGCGCCCAGAAAATTGGTGGTGTGAATCACATCGAGGTTGGCTTCAGATAAGGCCGTCAACTCGGCGAACACTTCCATCTCCGAAGCTGCCTCAGGCAAGTCCAGATCAGGGAAGCGGACATCCGCAGGTATGGCTCCATAGAGCTCATCGAAATGCTTCACACCGACTTCGGCCAGCATTTCCTGGCGTTCACTTTCGGTATGTGGAATATAGGCCATTAGCCTTCTCGCTCCTCACAGTGTTTTTTATAGGCAGCCGAATCAAGCAGACTCTCTAGCTCGGATGCATCGGCAACTTCGAACTTGATCATCCATGCTTCACCATAGGGATCGGAGTTCACAATCTCAGGCGCATCCATTAGCGCCTCATTCACCTCGGTAATTTTTCCACCAATGGGCATGTAAACATCCGCCGCTGCTTTGACCGACTCCACCGTTGAGTGGGCTTCACCTTTCGCCAGATCCTGTCCCAACTCAGCGATCGCCTCCACATAGACCACATCGGAGAGCTGGTCCTGAGCATAGTCAGTGATCCCGGCAGTTGCGCTTGCTCCTTCGACGCGCACCCACTCATCACTCTCGGTGTATTTCAATTCCTGGGGAAATTCCATCTTGGCCTCCTTACAGAGTTTAATCTAGGCGGTTAAGTAGGAAAGGCGCACATCGGTTATCGATGTGCGCCCTCTGTCGTGAACCTGAGAGATTCACCGCTTTTACGCGGTTTGCACCGTCGGTGTCTAAAGACTTTCCAGAGGCGCGGCCAAAGCGGGTCCTTTTACCTGAGAGTTTCACCGCCTGCTGGCACAGGCGCATGCGGTTTGCCCCTTCGGTGTCCTATACAACGGAGCTCTCCCCGATTTGTGCAAATTGTGTGTATCTCATTCTACGGGAGGGCAGATACTCCCGTCAAGCTACGGTTTCCTTCCCGTCTGGATGAAGAGTAACCCGAACGAATAATTATGTAGGGGGCGAATGGTCCACCGCCCGTAGGCAATACTTTTTTCTATGACCAATATTTACGGATCGACCCCCAGCACCTCTGCCAAACGATCCTCTTTGAAATCAACAATGATGGTGCCATCGATGTCGAATGTTGGAGTCACAAGATGACCATCGGCCCACTCGCGCACTTGTTGGATG
>JBFFQB010000118.1:0-8375 GCA_041573795.1 Anaerolineales bacterium | reverse complement strand
GAAAAGGTTAAATGGATCCGATGCTTTGAAGGTTCGATCCACCATGATCAACATATTGATTACGTGGTAGTAAAATCCCGATCCAATGGCGAACATAAAGATCCCGCTGATGATCATCATGCTGAGCGTTGGAGGATTCCAGCGAGAAATGAACTGCGAGGGTACGAAGAGGACAAGGATGAGGTACAAAATGATCAGCAGGGCACCTATGACGATCACTGGCCGGGAAGGCGAATTCGTGAACCGGAAGCGAATCTGCTGGATTGCAGGATCATCCAGCGGCAGCAAGGTCCTGAACTTCTCCAGCGCCGTCTTGGCAACTCGATTCAAGTAGCTTATCCAAAGCAGCGAACCCCAAGTCCAGATGGGGATCAGCAGGAACTCAGTGCCGATGCCGGGAAAGGAATCTGTGCCATCAAGCCATGCGACGGATTGCAGGATGAGAGCCTCGCTGATGATTAAAATTCCGGCCAGCAACCAGAAGGGTATGCGCAGGCGATCAAGGCGGACGGCCAGACGATTGACCCAGCTTACCCGATAGATGCCGGGTTCCCTTTCACCCATCGCAATTCTCCTGTGATCCAATCCATGCGTCATGCTTGCGCAGGGTGGCTAGAAACGATAACGCTGGGCACGATCGTATAGCATCTCGCGCCGCTGCTCTCGAGGTGGCTGGGGTACGAGCAACATGAAGATCCCGGTCAAGACCAGGCCAGCCACGAAGCCGCCGATATGGGCGAAGAACGCCACTCCGCCCGTCACACCAGTCTCGACCCCCAGTGACACAGCACCGTTGAAAAGCTGCAGGATGAACCAGAGACCAAGTACAGCCCATGCGGGCCATTCCACCGAGCGGATATACCACCCGAGGGGGATGATGCCCCGCACTTTCACGCCGGGGTACAGGATCAAGTAGCCACCCAGGACACCGGCGATGGCGCCGCTGGCACCGATCATCGGGACCGGGGAGGATGGATCTACGACGATCTGGGCAATCGTGGCGGCAAACCCGCTGAAGAAATAGAGCAATAGGTAGAGCGGAATGCCCATGCGGTCCTCAAGGTTGTCCCCAAAAAGCCACAGGTAAAGCATATTGCCGATCAGATGCGTCCAGCCACCGTGGAAGAACATACTACGCACGAAGTCCATTAAGGTTTCAAGCGAAAGTGGATCCTGGAGTACACTTGCAGGAACAACCGCCAAGCGGAAGAAAACCGCATCCAGAGAAGCAGGGGAAAGTGTCAGTTCCCAGAAAAACAATGCGATGTTGATAGCGATTAACCCGTAAGTGATCACGGGGATCCTGCGGGTGGGGTTCAGATCGCGTAAGGGCAGCATGCTCCACCTCCTGAAATTGCTTGCTCAGATAGTACCTTGAATTGGGCGCGAGCCATAGATGTCAGGTTCCCAATGTCAAGCATACAATGGAAAAGCCGGGTGATAATACACCCGGCTCGATTGTCCTTATGGTGCCTGCCAGCCAATTAGCTACAGAAGGCCTCAAGATCAATCTCGGGAATCTCTTCTAAACTTTGTACTGAGCTGGTCAGGCCAACCAGGTCACCGTCTTCGCTCAGAGCTTCTAGTGTCCCGAAGAGCAAGCCTTGTAGCGAGCTTGGGATTGCCGTCACATACAGCAGCTCACCTTGGCATACTACCGGTCCAACCTCAGGGTCGGTCGTCAGGGTTGGGAAACCTTCGCAAGCCCCCTCGTCGGTCGGTGCATTGGAAACGTGGAGAAAGCCGGCAGCGGTCAGGATTGAATTGCCGGGGCAGAGGAAATCACCCTCTTCATAGGCCAGCCCGGCATAGGCCACCACATAGCGTTCCCCAGCTTTATACCAGCGCGCCTGCACCTGGCCTGGATCAGCGGGAAGGTCGCCCTCTTCAATCGTCATAGGCGCAAATGATGGTAGGTCAACCTTATAGGTAGTATCTGGTTCAGTGCCCAGCATGGCCGTCACCGGTGTGTCTGGAAGCTGCTTGGATTCGGGTGTAGCGGTGGGCTCCGGCGTGGGAGGTATTGGGGTGTCCACCGGCTCCATTACTTCCTGTGCTGGTTCTACATCCACAGCAGGCGATGATGAACAAGATGCTAAGAGCAATACCCCGACCAGAATCAAGAGTATGGTAGTTGCTTTTCGCATATGCTGCTCCTTCACGGGACGTCCTTTTCGGGATACTCAGACTGATGGTAACAATAGAGAACGGCCTTCGCCATCCTGGCAGAGCGCGGATAAGGTCGGGTGAGCCCCATATTGTCTTATGGGGCTCTTAATCTGACTAAATCTGTCCTGTTTATATCATAGTTCGATGAATAGGAATATTGCAGGCAGGGCAGCGCTTGAGAAATCAAAAACAGATCACCCGAAATCCGATCAGGCTTGCAGACGTTTCTATGCGGTTACGGGTCTATCCACTGACGCTACGCGCCCTATAGCTCATCAATGAGCTTATCGAACTCTTCAACCGTCACGGCCGGTGCGGTCGTGAAGCCGATCCCCAGCATCTTGGATAGACCCACTGAAGCTTGCATGGCCTGCTCTTTACCCGGGAACTCGACGATTAATGCCAGGTCTACCTCTCCCAAGAGCGCATACGCTGCGACAACCTTGCCGCCTAATTTTTCGACCAGGTCCCTGGCTTTCTCCGTACGTCTTGCACTGATATCTTTGATTGAATCCGGCGTGTAGCGCCCAAACATGAAAAACGTACCCATCGTCCTCCTCCTATCCAGCTTTGACATAGAAATCCTTGCCTACACATCATACATGATTTTTCGCACATCTCGAGGTCGACGATCCCGCGACGGATGTCGACAGAAAGAAACCAGCTCCCGTGTTTTCCACAGGAGCTGGGATGGCCAGACGGGACAAGGCGACCGGAAGTCGCAGCCTCATGCCATTTCAATCTCTATTAGGGCGTACACGCCCCCTGGGATTGGTCAAACGGTACCGGGCAGGAGTCGATCGGGTAGCACATCGCCTGGGGATCGTTCGCACCCTGGTACAGACAGCCGGCGATCGGAGTCGGCGTAGGGGTCGGCGGTGGCGGGGCTTTGATCAAAGGCAGATTGGAGAGATCCAGCAGCGGACTGAGCTCCAGGTCCTGCCCCCGTACCCAGCAGGTCACCCCCTCGAAGCGCGGGTTCTCGATGATCCACCAGTCACCCTCCAGCCCACGCCCCTGCAGCACGACTTCCGTTCCAGCCAGGACCGAGCTGATCACCTCGTACAGCGGCCCGGGGCCTTTCCAGCAAAGCGTATCGGTGTTGATCACGGGGGGGGGCGGGGACGATTCCGCTTGCGGCGTGGGCGTAGACGTTGCCAGTGTGAGGGGCTCCTCCGCGCTCAGCACGATGGGTTCGAATTCATAGGCGCCGACATCGCAATCATCACCCTGCGGTCGCGTCATCCCCCGCTGGTCTTCGTCGCCGCATTCGGACACCGGGATGGCGTCGACGGCATCGCTGGAAGGCAGCAGGGGGTGCAGCCACTGACCGTTGTCTTCCGTCAGTGTTGTCAGGATGTGGGCACTCGCATCTTCATCACAGACGTCATTCCCTTCTAATTCGAAGAATGACCCGCCCGGCAGGCAGCTTCGAAAACCATTTCCAACCAGCAAACTGTTTCCCGTTGCAACCCGTCCACCCTTGGTGACGATCCCACCCCACGTCTGGGCGTTGGTGGGGGAGTTCAACGCCACCGTGGTGTGGAAGATGCGTATCAGTGACCTTTCAAGGCCAGATCCGCGGGTGACGTAGGCAGGTCCCCCGCTTGCTCTCGCCGTATTGCCACTGATGGTTGTATCCACAATCGTGACCTCGCGCCCGCGATCGCCTGCGCCATAGATGTACAATCCGCCGCCCTGCTCCGCCTGATTGCGCGCAATGCTCGTGCCCTCGATGTTGCCGCTTCCGGATTCAAGGTAGAACCCGCCGCCCGCCAGCGCGATATTGTCCAGGATGACGCTGTTCTCTATCGAAAAATCGGCAGAGATAAACAACCCGCCGCCAATGTTTGTTCTGAAAGCCTCGGGCTCCCCGTTGTCCGTAATGGAGACGCCATCCAGGCTGAGGAATCCCCCTTCATGGGCGATGCCGCCGCCCCGCCCTCGCGAACTCCCCCCACCGCCAGCTGTACGGTTGCGGCTGATTGTGGAGTCTTGAATGGTCAGATTCCCCCAGTTAAATGCGCCGCCGCCCTTGCTGAACCCGACGCTGCTGTAATTCCTTCGAATTCTTGAATTCCCGGACACCCGCATGACGGCGCCGGTGCCATTACACAGGCCTCCTCCGTACTCGGCCTGGTTCTGCTCTACATCCGTCTGAACGATTTCTACCGTGCCCAGGTTGGCGACTGCGCCGCCGCATTGATTGGGGAACCCTTCCGCCATTTCGGGGTTCGCCGCGAAGTAAGCGCTGGCCAAATCTGGCCGCCACCTGGCTTGATTCGCCGCCAGTCGGGATCGCACGATGGTGGCTGTGCCAAGGTTAAACAATCCGCCGCCAAGCATTCCGTCATTCTCCACCAGCGACACTTCCGTTAGTGTCAGGATGCCCTCATTAAGGATGCCAGCCCCCTCTTCGTCTATCCGACCGCCCCTGACCCTCAAATCTTCTAGATTCAGGGTCGCGCCCCCATTAACATGGAGAATCCGGTTGTTCCAAGAGGACGGACCCTCGATGATGGTGGTCTCCCCCACCCCCACTATCGAGGTGTTGCGTAGGATGTCCAGATCACCCCGGTTGGCGTCCGGGCCGCGCAGCGCCAAGGTGTAGGTCCCGGCCGGCAGGTCGATTCGGTACTGCGGATGCGCCCGGCAGGTATTGCTGGCATCTATGGCTTCCCGCAGGCTGCAGTGTTCGTCGCAGATTGCGTCGTACACATCTTCGGTGGTGGTCACGCGGAACGTATCGGTCGTGCAATCGGTCGTAGATGAAGTGCTGCAAGATGCTACCGTGACGACCATCGCTGATGCCCAAGCCATGAGCAGCACAAGGTAAGATCGGCTTCGCCTTGGACGACCTGCTAACTGATTTTCCTGGGAGTCCGAACTCTCCTGCTCGCTTTGTCTTTTGCCCATTTCCCTATCTCCTCTTAAGGCGACATTTTGGGAATAAACTTTGCGAATATTATGCCCTGTTGATGATTAAACGAATCATTGGTGATTTTGTGACATATTAGAGCTTATTACTCCATTTATAACATGCTTACACTCAAATCACGAGATCCTGCGGGTCGACTGGCGGCTTCAGACTCGAGATTTGAGAACCCTCATATCTCGGTGAGATTCATACGCTTTGATCTCAGTTCTGGGCAGTCGATGCCATGTTGCGCCAGGACCCGTTTCCGATCGCCCCCGGCGACGAACTGGAATGCCAGCACAGTGCCCTCTCGCAACCTATCGCTCAGGCAAAGTCGATCTCAAACCTGGCAACTCAACCCCTGGATTGGTGGAACTGCGTTATTCCCGGGCGCTCCGTCCTGATGCAGCCCTCTTAGGATCCTCTCCCATGGAAACGAAAAAGCGCCCGATCGGGCGCTTGATCGACAACTCGTTTGAGAATAGCCTAGTCCAGGAGCTCCATGGGGATGTTCCCGCCGTTCTCTGCGATTTTCTCAAGCACAGTCGAATGCAACCAGGTGTTCATCTGGGCCGAATCATCCATCAATTCAGCCGGGCAACCGAGTTCCTTGGCCAATTCGACGCGTGCCTCGTAGCTGTGGTCGATCCCGAGCAGGAAGAGCAGGTCGGCGATCGATGTCTTCCAGTTGCTCTGCATCGGCTTTTCCGCCGCCAATTTTTCCAGCTTCTCCATGACGTCGACCATCGGGATATCCTTCTTCTCCCGCATGGCACGGATGCGCTCAAGCCGTTCAGCCCGGGCAGCGGAAGCATCCGCAGCTGAATGCTGAGCCGGTGTCGGGGAGGGTGCTGCTTCCTCTGCCTTCTGCTCAAACCCTAATCGGTTGAGGATCTTTGAAAATAATCCCATTCTGTCTTCCTTTCTCTACCTTTGTGAGCGTTTTGGAACCTTGAACTGCCCCCTATTGTTCATAGTTTCACGGTAAGTTATAACACAATGCGATCCAGCCTTGGTCATCACCCCACCAATTCGCGTGCAACCGATTACGCATGGTCCAGCCATATACGATCGGTGTGATAGGAGTCGATAACGAGAGCCTGGCGATGGATGAATGGCACCGGGAGAATATTCGTCCTGGAGGATTCTTGTCACTATCGGGAAAGGATGTTGATCGACGCGCTTTTACGCAATCAACAAACAAGCGTGCAGGACTTTTCTTTGATCCCATTCAAGGCTCCGACAAAAAAAATTCCCGTCGGCACCGTGTCCCGATACCCTGCGACAACCTCAAGTTTCAATTGTTTACCCATGGCGTTGGCCTGACGGCTGCAACGCTTCAGGTTCGGACTGGCTTGAGGAGGGGTTGATCCGCCCCTGAACTTGGATTTTTACCTTTGGCCACCGTGTTATGGTCGATATTGGATGGTCTCGGCTACGCTCAAGTGATCAGGTCTTAAGCGTTCTGAAACGCCAGGCGGGAGCGCCGCGTGCGCAGGCTGACAATTGCATCGGCGCGATGAAGCTTTCGATAGTTAGCGGCTTCGTGGTCTCAGGCCGGTTGTTTTAAATCCTCCGGACGAAGCGGCAAGCGACGCAGGCGTACGCCTGTGGCATCGAAGATCGCGTTCATGACCGCTGGCGCCAGGGGCGGTACGCCCATTTCCCCAACCCCGGTCGGCAGCCCACCACTCTCCAGGATGTGCACCTCGATCTTCGGCATTTCGTCCATGCGCAGCAGGGGGTAATCGTGGAAGTTGCTTTGTCGCACGCGACCACCCTCGTATTGGATTTCTTGCTTCAGCACGGCGGTCAGTGCGAAGACGATGCCGCCCTCCATCTGCGCCTTCACCAGTTCGGGGTGAATCGCCAGGCCGGGATCGATCGCACAAATGACTCTTTGCACTCGCACTTCCCCACTTTGCGCTACCGATACCTCTGCGACCTGCGCCACCGGGGTCACATCCCAGGTCGCATGGCAGGCGATACCGCGGCCCCAGCCTTCCGGCAGCGGTGCGCCCCAATCCGACTCCTGCGCCACTTTCTCCAACAAAGGCAGCATGCTCTGGCGGTGCAGCTCCCTGCGGATCTCGAGCGGGTCCATGCTATGCGCCGGAGCCATCTCATCCAGGAAACACTCGCGCACAAAGGCTTCGGGGATATTGGTGACCGCCCGCCAGGGTCCGGTCGGGACGCTTTCATAGGTGGCTGTGCGCACGCGCGGGAAGCGTAAGCGTTCCAGCGAAGTGCTCAGGTAATGGACACTGTAGGGATGGTAGAAATCATGCTGCAGATCATCCTCACGCGTCCAGAGCACCTTCACGGGGCCTTCGACCTGCTTTGCGATCGACACCGCCTCCTGGATGAAATCCTGGCGCAGACGGCGGCCGAAGCCCCCACCGATCATGGGGATATGAACTTTGAGGTTTTCCCGCTGAAAACCAGTACTCGTCGCGATCATGGTGAGCGCATCGGATGGCAGCTGAGTCGGCGCCCAGACTTCGCAGCGCTCTCCTTCGATATGGACGATGCAGCAAAGTGGTTCCTGGGTGGCATGGGCATAGAAGGGCATTTCATAGACTGCAGTGAGCTCGCCGGCTTCATCCGCGCCATGGACCCACCCCTCCGGCACGACACGCGACCACAACTCCTGGCGAACGTCCATGGAACTGAGCCCGGTAAAAAAGCCATCGTCCCAGGTCAGCTCCAACGCCTGGCGCCCCTGGAGCACAGCCCAGGTAGACTCACCAACCACCGCCACCCCGCCAGCAGCGGGAAAGACGGCGCGCACGCCCTCGACCGATTCGGCCTCCCTGCTATCAAATGCAATCAACTCGCCATGTGGAACCGGGCACCTGGCCAGGACCGCATAGAGCATATCCGCTAGTTGAATGTCGCTGGCGTAGACCATCTCCCCGGTGACCATGCGGTCATGCTCAAGCGGCGCCGGGCTTGTGCCGATCAGATTGAGCGACTCTTCTGTTTTGTACTTTAATTGATCTGTGGGTGGAACATCCCGTTGGGCAGCCTGCTCCACGACGTCAGCGAAGGAGAGCACTTGTCCGCTGGGCACGTGATGGATCTTGCCGGCCCTGGTGGCGCACTCCGATTCCGGAACGCCCCACCGCGCAGCTGCGGCCGCAGTGAGCACCGTGCGGGCTGCCGCCCCGGCCTGTCGCAAACCGACATACGATCCGGAAACCCCACCGCTGCCCCCGGTCACCTGGTCGCCATAGCGGCTATCCGCATCGGCCTGCTCGACCTTGATCGACTCCCAATCCGCGCCCAG
>JBFFQB010000117.1:0-8467 GCA_041573795.1 Anaerolineales bacterium | reverse complement strand
TCGTCGAGGGTGAAGGAGGTCGCTTTATCGAACAGCTCGACGCGCCTGCGGATCCCCCAGCTACCCCGGAAAAGTAGGACGCCTACTTCTTTTCGCTTAGCTCTTCCGGGGCCTGAGTGCTTTGATTACGAGCATAGGCTCAAATTACGCATCCCGGCTGGTGAGGCGCAGCCGTTGCGGGCGTGCATCGGGCACGCGCTCGATTAATCCACGTGCCTCCAGATCAAGTTTGATCGTTGTAACATACCAGGAAATTGAACCCTCAAACTCCACATCTAACTCGTTGTTGACAGCCGAAGGTAAATCCCTGAAGCGGATCTCCCCTTGTTTGTATAGCAAGGAGAGGATCGCGGATTTGATCGTCTGATATTTGCCGTGGTCAATCTTTGTGCCCTGTTTATGTGGATCTGGATGAAGGGTCTGGAATTTATCGGACATCATATTCCTGATGCTATCTGTCTGGTCAGAAAAGCGACCTTATCCTGAAGTCTTATTTTTGCTGCCCTCTAAAGGATCCTTGGGGTGGCGGTGGAAGCTTTCAACCTGGTACGTCTCAATTTGGATCTCACTTGACTGCCAGGCATCACGATGAAGCGCTGCTTTCTGGCAGAGCAATTCAAGAAAAGTCTGCGGGTCGTTTACTCGATCCCAGACCTGTGGGAGGAACGTCGCCCTTTGAAGGCCACTTTTGAGGATAACGCCTTGCTGACTTAGCTTCAATTTCTCGAGTAACTCCTGCGGGCTGGAGTAGTGGAGCGCTTGAGGGACTGTCAAATGCGATACTTCAATCTCCAGGTTGGGAACTTCAGCAGGTGTGACGGGTGGAAAGCGAGGGTCACGACTAGCCGCTGCCCGCGCCCGCTCGATAACATCGACGGCAAGCGCTTGTTTCACCTGTGTAGTACCGATACAACCGCGTAAGGCTCCGTCAATCGACAGGGTGACGAATGTTGCGCCTGGTTGGCGCAAGTTTTCAGGGAGATGATCGAGGTCAACGGCCGGGATCTCGGAGCCTTCGGCTGTCGATTTGACAGCCTGATAGGCAAGCTCCAACAAAAGCTGGCGTTCTTCCTCGGAAAGTGTTGATTGCACAGTTGCCCCAATGCGAATTCCGGGTTTGATTCTTCAAGTATAGCAAATCGCGCTGACAGGAAGATCTATCTACTTTATTGTGGCGGATGAGGAAGGTTGAGGATTCGCCGAATCGCTGGTGCAATGTCGGTCAGGTCATTTAACCCATCGGCGAACTGAGACCGTAGAGCCGTTGGTCCCACAAGCACACAGGGGACCGGGTTCTCGGTGTGGTTCCTGCGACTTAAATCTTCTAGATTTCCATGGTCTGATGTTAATACGATGAGGTCTCTATCCATTTTCCATGCATCGACGAGGGCACCAAGCACCTGATCAAAAGATTCAAGCAAGGCAACCGCCTGGTCCATCGACCGCCTGTGCCCAGCATAGTCGCTTGGCCAGTAATCAAACCAGGCGAGATCGTATTGTTGAGACATTTTTACGAGCAGGTTGCCGGCTTCCTGATGTGAGTACATAGGGGCAGGTGGAAAACCCGGTTGTGCCGACCAGACCTCACCGGTGAAATCTACCGACAACGCCTCACCGCGCTGCAGATTTTCAGCCGTCTTTAGCGCCAATCCTGCGGCAGTCAGCGCCAAGGGAATGGCGGAATAAAGTCGTTTTCCCGAATCAATCCCCTGGAAATATCCGGGTGGATAGGCATTCAGCAGGCCGGTCTGGCCACCCTGTGCGACTACTTCCTTAAACAAGTTGTTTTGATTCAGGATCTCGGCAATCTTGGGATTGGGTTTGGGGCCATAATGCCCGCCAATCTCCTTGGGGACATTCCGTCCCGTCAGGAGGACAGCTTGACCAGAGGCAGATTGAGGGGCACCGGGAACTCCAAGGGAAGCATCGAGTGCTAGCAGGCTGGCTTTACTGCCTTCAAAGGGTGCTGCCTGTAAGGTGAGGGGCTTGTCACCAATCAGACTATTCAAATTTGGTAAATTGGCCCGAACAAAGGGGTTGATTTCAGGATCGCCCTCACCCAGACCAATCCCATCTAAAAAGAAGAAGAGCAGCCTGGTCATGCGGGCTTTGACTTCATTTGATACCAAGCGGAGGTGCGCTCACGTTCGGTCCCTATCTCTCTTGAAATTTGCTGGAAGATGGGCGAAAAGGTTTGCTCAATTTCAACTTCAGACGGTGCCAGATCACCAGGTCCACCCGGATCTGATAACCAGGTGTAAAGTAAGTAGGTCCCAGCGGGATGAATGAGTTGGGAAAGCCGTTGCGCGTAGTGGGAACGGGCTTTTGGGGAAAGGGAGTGGAAACAACCGATATCCAGGATTAGCTCAAAATACCCCTCGATCCCCTTGAGTTTGCTCACGTCGAGTCGCCGGAAATCCACAGCACGCGCATGGACTATCGTCTTCTCAAGCGCTCGCCGAATGGCGAAGTAGGATGAATCGACGCCAATAACATCCCAACCGTAAGAATGCATCGTGATGGCATTCGTTCCTGTTCCACAGCCCAGGTCCAAAGCCCGGCCAGGAGGATTCTCTTCGAGATACGCAATCAGTTCTGGAGGGGAGACCCCGGTATCCCAAGGGGTATTGCCAATAATATAGCGAAGTTCAAACATCAAGTTTGAAATCAAGGCAATGCCTCCAGACTCACTTGGACCTGACGTGGATCGATCGCGCCCGTAGACCGTAAGATTTCTTCGCCCTGACCATCGAAAAGTATGAAGGTAGGTGTGAACTGAAAGCCGTATTCCTTAAGGATGGGTCGGATCTCCCGATCCTGGACGTTAAGTCGCAAGACAAGGAGGCTACCGCGATGATCATTCTCGATCCCATCGACGATGGGTCTTGCCGCCATGCAAGCCATTCAATAGGGACTCTGAAACTCGAGCAGGACAGGGGTTCCGGAGCCGATGGCATTGCGAGCGCGCTCGGCGCCTCCCGTACTACTCTCCCCAGGATTAAAAAATGAGTAGGCGACCAGGAAACCGATGATCAGCGCTGCCAGAGCCGTGATCTGGCGTTGGCCTACGCCCTGACGAAAGATAAACGCCGCAAAAAGGATGATCATGATCCCGGCGACGATGGTGAAAGAATACTGATTAATGAACTCCATAGGTTTTCCCTATAGCATAGACGCATTGTATCACCGCGCAATTGCACCTACGGCTGCTAAAACGTGACCTGTGGTTGAGTCATGATCGTTTATCGGCGGATAATCTTTACAAGACCATGCTCCTCCTTTAGAATTCATGAGTCTTGAAAACGTTCCCATAAAGGACCGCAATCCATGAAGGAATTCGCAACGGAGAAGATCCGCAACATCGCTCTTGTTTCGCATGGCGGTGGCGGAAAAACCATCCTTGGAGAAGCCATGCTCTTTAGCACGGGTGCCCTTACCAGGATGGGCAAGGTAGAAGAGGGCAACACGGTGTCGGATTTCGAAGATGAAGAGATCCGACGTACTTTATCGCTCTCCACCGCTATACTGCCGGTGGTATTTAATCAGACAAAGCTTAACCTGCTCGACACACCTGGTTATACGGATTTTATTGGAGAAGTGATATCTGCTCTAAGTGTGGCTGATTCCGCTGTGGTTGTCGTTGATTCGGTCGCAGGTGTTGAGGTCGGTACCGAGTTGGTCTGGGGCTATTGCGACACTTTTAACTTGCCTCGCTTTGTCGTCATCAGCAAGATGGATCGTGAAAATGCCAATTTCCAAGCAGTCTTTAGCTCGATAAGCGAGCTTTCGCCTGATACAACCTTCATCCCGGTCCAGTTACCCCTGGGGGAGAAGCAGGAGTTCAAAGGTGTCATTGATCTCTTCAGTATGAAAGCCAGGGAAGGGGATGGTAAATCCCAGAGTGAGATCCCGGCTGAGTACCAGGCTCAAGCAGAGGAAGCACATATTGCCCTGGTTGAGGCCGCAGCTGAGGGGGATGATTCGCTCCTTGAGAAATACCTAGAAGGGGAGGAACTGAGTGCCGAAGAAGTGGCGAATGGATTTCGTAAAGCTGTACTTTCCGGACGCTTTATCCCGGTCTTTGTTACCTCTGCTGCCAATGCCCAGGGAGTAGTTCCACTCATGGAAGCGATGGTGAACTTGATGCCATCACCGGCCGATTCCAATCCGAAGAAAGCAGAAGGAGCCAGCGGCGAAGAGGTACTTGAGAATAAGGACGGCGGACCCCTGGCGGTTTATGTCTGGAAAACGACGGCCGATCCGTTTGTGGGGAAGCTGACTTATTTACGAGTGTTTTCAGGATCGTTGAGTGCGGATACACGCGTTTGGAACCACACCAAAAGAGAGGAAGAGCGTTTAGGCACCTTGTATGTTATGCAAGGCAAGGAACAGCAACCTGTGAAAGTACTGCATGCCGGGGATATTGGCACGGTTGCCAAATTAGGTGAAACTGCGACCGGGGATACGCTGGGAGACAAGGGACATCCGATCACCATTCCCATGCCTGAGTATCCCAACGCCTTATTCTCTGTGGCTGTCCAGCCAAAGACCCAGGCCGATTCGACCAAGATCAGCCCGACGCTAACGCGCCTTACCGAGGAAGATCCAACCCTTTCCTGGTCGCAGGAGAGCAGCACCAATCAGACGTTGCTGCAAGGAATGGGCGATCAGCATATTGATGTTGCCATCCGGAAGGCAGAGGCAAAGTTCCAGGTTGGGCTGACCACAGAAGTACCACGTGTGCCCTATCGTGAAACGATCACCAAGACTGGCGCATCTTCATACCGCCATAAAAAGCAAACGGGTGGTGCCGGTCAATTTGCGGAAGTGCATATGGAGATTGAACCCAACGAAGAAGGTGAATTCGAATTCGTCAACAAGGTGTTTGGTGGCGCGATTTCTTCCGGATTCATGCCAGCTATCGAAAAAGGCGTGGTCGGTGTAATGAAGCAAGGTGTTGTCGCAGGATACCCAGTCGAAAAAGTCAGGGTCATGATCACCGATGGTAAAGAACATCCAGTTGATTCAAAAGCCGTTGCTTTTGAAGTGGCGGGACGTGAAGCATTTAAACTCGCAGTCAAGGATGCTGGCCCGGTGATGCTCGAACCGATCATGGATGTGCGCATCACCGTTCCCGAGGCGAATATGGGCGACGTCCTCGGCGACTTGAATACTCGTCGGGCACGCGTGCAGGGTATGGAGACCGAGCGCGGCCGTAGTGTCGTCACTGCCCAGGTTCCACTTGCAGAGATCCAGCGCTACACGACCGATCTGCGATCGATCACGGGTGGTCGTGGCGTCTTTGCGATGACTTTAAGTCATTACGAGGTGGTGCCTGCGCATGTGGCGGAGGAGATCATTTCCGCCAGGCAGAAAGAGCTCGACAAGGAATCAGACTGAGATATTGACCACTCGGGCCGGGCGCTACCCGGCCCGCTTTCTTTATGGATATGAAGCGCCCTCCAGTTTCCCTCTACTTGATTACGGTCACCGGCGTTGTGTTATCTATCTGGCTGGTGATCTACGGATTGCAAATGCGCTTTTTTGGGACGCTCTTCGACCCGAAGGGCATGTTGACGATCCTCGCAGCCCCGGTCAATTATCTGCGCTGGGTTGATCTCCTCCCGGGGGAGGCCAGCATCGGGGCGCTGGGATGGCCACTTGTTGTCATTGGAAGCAGTTTGTTGGGATCTCTGACCGGGTTGTGGCTGCGACAGAAATGGGCGCGTGGCAGCCTGATTATCTTCTCCCTCGCCTCCTTGATCACTGTGCACTGGTTGAATATCTTTTCCCTTCTGCTGTTGGGCATCGGGTTGAGCGGTGCTTTACGAAAATGGTTGGCCGCTGAGTGATCCAGTCATGGATGAAATCTGGATCCCACTGCGTTTCATCAGCGAGGAGATCACGGTTGCATTCAAGCACGGGCGTCTTCCACTGAAGAAACCCGAAGCCCCCGATCGATTCATCTGGGGGCAGGATGAATACCCGGTGCAACGCGTCCTGTCCGCCTGGAGGGAATATGAGCGCAAAGGGCGATTCGCGCGCAACATGAAGCCTCATAACCTGCGTGAGGCCTCGAGGCGCGGATCATGGGGTGTAGGACGGTTTTACTTTCGCGTTCAGGTTGAGAGTGGTCGCGTATTTGACATTTACTATGATCGTGCCCCAGAAGACGCCGCTGACCGACTGGGGCACTGGTTCGTATGGCGGGAAATGGGGGCAGCCGCCGCGAATGGACACTCTGACGGATAAGTCGGTCATAAGGGTATCCTGCCCCCCTGCAGGCATGGCACTACCATGCATACCAGGGTCTAAAATGAAAGAGTGGGGGGCTGGAAACGGCGCATCACGGCTGTAAATCCCCGGTGAAGATAGCGTATATTCTTGGGCAGATCACGTTATAGCGTTCCGACTCTTCGACGTCAAATGACCAATTTTCCTCTGTCCAACCCATGTCTTGCTTGCACTTTGGGCTGCCGTAGTGATCGTCGCCCGTGCCGGTGCCAAAGGGATGCATGAACTCATGCACGATGCTGGCAGCGATGAAATACGTCGGTGAAGAGGCGTAAAGGCTGTCGATCACATTAGCGCACATCTGATAGCCATGCTTTTGAACACAGCTTGTTCCCGGTTGATTACGGCATTCACCCCCGATCGAGGTCGTGCTCGTGATCTCATCGGTCCCTCCGTAGCCACATTCGCCATAACGTTCACTCCAATGCATCACTGCCAGGTAGACGTGCTGATCCCCGGCGACCGGTGAGACGAAGGTGTTGCGGTAGCCCTGCGGCCCAACTACCCAGCCCGAATAGCCTCCGTACAGCCTGGCGAGGTCATCATCGCCATACGAGAAGATCACCAGGCCATTGGGGGTCTCAGGCGCCAGGGTGTTGAGGTAGGTGAAGGCCATCTGATTGATGGTCCCGACTCGCTCCATTTCATGGAAATCGATCACCTCGAGTACGTATCCGGTCTGGTACTGCAGGATGCTGGAGGCTTCTTGCAGAACGGCCAGGGCGGCCTCTTGCGCCACGGGTTCGGAGGTCAGATCGACCAGGATGGCGACCCGGAACACGCCCATCGCTTCTCCAGTGAACTCCTGACCGGCGGGCTCTGTGGTTGGCATTGGGGGTTCAGCCTCGAAGGTCGGGGAGGAAACCGGCGGGATACCGGTAGGAGATGATGCAGGCGGTGTGACGGGTGTTTCCAGAGGAAGGTTGCAGGCGGACAGCGCGAGCAAAGCGAGGGATAACGAAAGGATACGTTTCAAGGGCATCGACGGACTCCTCCAGTTGCAAGGTAGGATTCGCTCGCCCACAGGCGCCAGCCTGTGGGCGAGTGTTCTCCTTAGGGGATGGTCACCGTGAGCGTCCCTCCGGGGCATGCCGTGATGTCCCCCTTATCACAGTTGGCATTGCCAAGGCCATCGACGGTATGGATACGGTATTGAACCTGTCCTGCGCTCCCGAACGGACCAAAACCGGCACTATAGTTCCCACCTGAGCCGGACATCGGACCCCATACCTGAAAGCCTCCCTTTTCGCCAAGACGGTAATAGAGAGTCACACTGGCTACCCCCGACGGATCGTTGATGCTGGCCGAGACTGTACTGGTGTCCGGTGCATTACCCTTCGTGAAGACGGGATCGGGGCTGTCGTTGATGCCGCCGACCTTGGGCCCGGAGGTATCCGGCACGGGAGTATAGGTGGCCGTAGCGATTGGCGTGGGCGTCACCGTAGGCGTGGGTGTAGGCGTGGGTGTAGGGGTTGGTGTTGCAGTTGGGGTTGCCGTCGGTTCGGGGAGCAATACGAAAGAATGTTGGCTGGATCCTTTACAGGCCATTGATTTGGCCTCATCGCTCCCACCGGGATCGAAATGGCCATAAAGGATAGACCAACGATAAGTGCCGGGAGGCGCTTTGTAATCTCCCAAATCCCTCTGTAAGGCTGGTCCCAATGGGATTGGACCTACGCCATTCGAGTCCGGATTGCTCTCCAGAGGCAGGTAAATCTGGCGCCCGGTTGGATCTATGATTTCCACGAAGTAGTGGTCGGGAAGTCGCTCAGGCGCCTCCGGTGCGGATTGTAATTCGAGCACAAGATCTGGTGAGTTGGGTTCGAATACAGCGAGCTCTTTGGGATTCGCTATCGATGGGCTCAGGTAGATATCGCATGAATCCAGGCCGGTGACTTCCTGGAACGCTATCGGATCAGCAGTGAGGGGTTGTGAGGGTGACTTCGAAGTTTCAGCGCGTACCACCGAACCGATCGCGGTTCCGGCCAAAGCCGAGACGAGGATACTACCTATGATGATGATGGCTTGCGAGCTGCCTGTGAGTCCACGCCTGCGGCTGATAAGAAAGCCAGCTACGGCACCCAGGCTGCCCAGCCCCACGGCAAATATCTGTAGCGGGCTGCTACCGATGAGTGCACCGCTATACCCGGTAAAGGTCCCTGATAAGATGGTT
>JBFFQB010000116.1:0-8605 GCA_041573795.1 Anaerolineales bacterium | reverse complement strand
TATCGAAAACGCGGGGGTACGCGCGAGGAACTCGCGGGTACTTTCGAGATTCCACTTCCGATTGCCACTCTCCGCTGGGCGGACTGAACTCAAGTAAACTTCAAAAAAGCCTATAGGGGGTCAGCGCTCGGAGCCGGTATCACACCGGCTCCTAAGCGCCATGCCAGTTTTGCGTGACGATTGGCATCCTCCTTGCAGAGAAAGGAAGACGCGCATAAAGTTTTCCGTGGGTATAATCTCCGGCGGGATAAGTTAGGGCAATGGGTACAGAATCTAAATCGAGCCAACCACGCAAAGCAGAGTCGTCATCAAACGCCCGGTTATGGATCTTCCGTAGCTTTCTTTTGTTTGTGCTGATGCTCATTACGGCTCTGGGCTGGTACAGCGTAAACCTGCAAGGGCAAGAGCCACTTGGGCAGATTGATCCCGAGATTGCAGCGCTCGCAACCGAGGTGGCGCTCCAATCTCCCACACAGGCCGAGTCGGCTACGCCTGTGCAGATTGAATCAGCTACCCCGATGGCCACTAGGGTAACCCCGCTGGGGACACTCATCTTTACACAACGTGATGGAGGCCATTCGCATATTTGGGCTTTCGCTACGGGGGATTCAGATCCTGTTCCCCTGACGTGGGGGTCCTGGGACGATCGTGATCCAGCCATCGATCCGACCGGGGAGCGCTTGGCTTTCGTTTCGAACCGCGCGGGTGCTTGGGATCTCTATCTACTCGAACTACGAACCGGGGAGATCCGACAACTAACCTATACCCCTGGTTATGAAGGTCATCCCACCTGGTCACCCGATGGAGTCTGGGTGGCTTTTGAAGCGTATTACGACGGTGATTTCGATATTCGTATTATCCCGATCGATGCAGGACAGGATCCCATCCAGCTCACAAATCATCCCGCCAATGATACCGATCCGACCTGGGATCCGGCAGGCCGTCGCATAGCCTTCGTCTCGGACCGTGACGGGTCCCCGGATATATTTATTGCCAATTTGGATCAACCCGACAACCGTTTCATCAATCTTACACAAAGCGTGAACATTTTTGAGGGACATCCTATCTTCAACGCTGATAGCACCTGGCTTGCGTTCACGCAGGTCGAGAGTGGAAGGACTGATATCCATTTACGCGACTTGTCGGATTTATCACGTCCTGCAATTCCGCTAGGAGCGGGTGAGCATCCGGTATGGTCTCCTGATGGCAGTAGCCTGGCAGCGATTGTTCGGTCATCACAGAAGACTCACCTCGTAAGCTATGCGGTTGAGGGAACCCTTCCGTTAATTGGATTCCCACTGTCTGCGCCCGTGTACCAACTGGCATGGACCCGTCATGCCTTACCGATTGAAGCCGTTGTGCGCAGCGCTGAATGGCGCCCACCTGAACCTCTATTTACGGTCGACCTCAGTGCGAGTGCTGACCAAGCTCGGACAACGCTCGTTGCCCTTGCGGGAGTGGTTGCACCCAACCCTGCGCTATCTGATGCGGTCAATGACGCCTTCGAAGCCTTGCGTCAACGTTTGACATCCGAGCTGGGATGGGATTTCCTTGGCACGCTTCAGCATGCCTTTGTTGGCATCAACGACCCGCTTCCTCCGGGTCTGTCGTACGACGATTGGCTCTATACCGGGCGGGCTTTCGCCTTTAATAGTGATGCGGTGGAAGCGGATCTAGTTGAAATCGTGCGGGAGGAATTCGCCGGGCAGACCTATTGGCGTGTCTTTGTGCGCACGGCCCTTCAGGACGGCTCTCAAGGTGAACCTTTGCGATACTACCCCTGGGATTTCGCCAGCCGCTATAGTGGAGACCCTCAGGCATATGACCAGGGGGGTTCACTCGCTGAGCGCCCTGCGCAGGGATATTTTCTCGATCTTACCCAACTAGCCATGGATTTTGGTTTTGAACGAGTGCCTGCGATGCAAAATTGGCGAACTTACTACCCTGGAACTCGTTTCAATGAGTTTGTCTTTCGTCAGAATTTGGATTGGCTTACGGCAATGCTGGAGTTATACCCTCTTTCCGCCATCGTCACTCCAACGCCATTTCTCACCTCTACACCAACTCCCACACGAACCCTGCGACCAACTCCCACTCCATGGTGGTGGCGCTGGCAGACACCAACGCCGAGTGCAACCCCTTTCATCGCTCCAACACCAACCCCGTAGCTCCCAGTTTCGCATCTCGGAACCCTGTGCTTAACTGCAAGCGTTTGACGCAAATGCTGGCAATATATTCCTTAAAAAAGCAATTATGTCAACTCTTCTTGACAGTTTGCTAAGCCCCATGCTATCTTAAACTTTCTATCGGCTGAGCAGGAGTGAAAATGATCCGCGAGCGGGTTGCGGAAGATGTCTACGTCTTTACGAGTGAAGCCTATGCACAGGTAAACGCGGGGGCCATCGTTGGTCCGGAGTGGTCTGTGCTCATCGATACTTTAGCTTATCCTGACGAGACGCTAGAAATCAAGGAATTTCTGGAGGAACGATTAGCCAGCCCGGTGCGTTACCTGATAAACACGCATCACCATTCAGATCACACCCTGGGTAATTCCTGGTTTCCCAATGCGATCATACTGGGGCATTCACGCTGTAGGGAACTACTTGATACCGTGGGTCGTGAGAGTTTCGAGCAGGCCAAACGCCTGAATCGAGAGCTGCGCGACGTCGATATTATCCTGCCGGAAGTTGTTTTCAGCACGGGAGGGATTGGCTTACGGGTTGGAAAGCGTACGTTGAGGCTTGTCAGACTTCCCGGGCACAGTGCCGATGGTATCGGCGTCCTGATCGTTGAGGACCGAGTGCTCTTCTCGGGCGATATCATGATGCCGATCCCGTATCTTGTGGATGGAGAGTATGAGCAGATGGTTGAAAGTCTAAAGCGCATTCCTCGAATGAAGCTAGAGAATCTTGTCCAGGGACACGGGGAAGTCATCTTACGGGGAGAAGTTTCATCCGCCGTACGGAAAAACTTGAAATATCTCAACACGATTCGCGGCCACGTTCGTCAGGCCAATCGACGTAAGGATTATATGAGCTATTTAAATGAGGTTGATGTTGAATCTTGCGGGAAAAGCCGAATATTGTTAGGTGGTTTGGCCGAAAATCTGCACCAGCGAAATCTCCAGGCGCTCTTCCAACATTGGTACCCAGGACGAGTAAATGACAAAGCTTAAAGCCGAGAACGCAAAGTATGCGCTTACATACGAATTGACCTTTGACGGTGGCAGTCGGGGAAATCCCGGACCTGCCTATGGATCCTATCGGATAAAACTCGCTGGCAGCAGGGCTCGCAAGCCGGTGCGCTTGAAGCTCGGGCGTGGGACGAATAATGAGGCGGAGTATCGCACCTTAATACAAGCTTTCGAAGATCTGCTGGACGAATTAGAACGAAAGGGGCTCGATCCCAGTTTTGTGCAGCTGCGAGTATATGGCGACAGCCAATTAGTCATTCGCCAGCTTCAGGGGCAGTGGAAGGCAAAGGATGAGCGCATGCGGGCACTGCGAGATCGGGTCTTACAGTTAGTACAGTCCTTTGGTTCCGTGGAATATCAGCATCAAGCACGTTGGCATTCCGTCGCAGCCCTCGGTCATTGACCCCGACTGTGCCCTATGGCATAATCGCCGAAACTTAGGCGGTATAAAGGCAACGATGGAGACGAGTAATCCTAAACAGGACTGCTAGCGAACCTGGGAGAGTGGAAGCCAGGACAGACCCTTGGGATGAAAATCACTCCGAAGCCGCAACCTGAACACTATGGATAATGGTCATTAGGGAAGTCGGGCTCGCCCTCCGTTATATGGGGCGCAGGTATAATCTTGCAAAGTTTAGACGTACCTGCATGAAGAGTCTGTCAGTTTGACAGAAACCAGGGTGGTACCACGGAAGAAATTCATCCGTCCCTGAAAGGGATGGATTCTTTCTTTAAAGTGGCGGAGTTCATGCGTACTCATATCCGGAGGCTCGACGATGACGAAAGCACTTTATCACGAGGATGCCTACATTAAATCCTTTTCCGCCAGCATAACGCACGTTGGCGAGCAGGGCATCGTCCTAGATCAATCTGCCTTTTATCCCGGTGGGGGTGGGCAACCCTGCGATCAAGGCCATTTGAGAGTTGCCAATGTTGATCTGCCCGTTACCAGAGTGCGTCGACAAGAGGGTCTTGTCTGGCACCAGGTCGAAGGTGATGCTCCAAATGAAGGTGATCAGGTCGAAGGCTTCCTTGATTGGGAGCGGCGATACCAGCTCATGCGGGTACATACAGCAATGCACATCCTCTGCGGTGTTATTTGGCGTGATTATGGAGCGAGCGTGACCGGGGGAAATATGGAACCCTTACGGGGACGTATGGATTTTGAGTTTGAATCGATGCGCAAGGAGCTGGTGGAGGAGATTGAAGCAAAGATAAACCAGGAGGTCGTCCAAGGCCGTGCTGTGAAGACTGCGATCCTTCCGCGCGCAGAAGCCTTTCAAATTCCTGATCTCATCCGCACAAAAATCAACCTGCTGCCAGAAGGTATCCAGGAAGTGCGTGTAGTCGAGCTTGAAGGTCTCGACCTTCAAGCAGATGGGGGCACACATGTGGCCAATACAAGCGAAGTGGGTCAAATTCGGATTGTGGATTACAAGAGTAAAGGTGCGATTAATAAACGTTTGGTTGTTGAATTAGATGCCTGAGGTGGCGAATGTTTAAGTCTGTTTCTAACCAGGTCGATTTTGTCGAGCTCGAACATCGGATTTTGGATTACTGGGAGCAATCCCAAGCCTTCCATAAACTACGCCAACTGCGCCAGGGCAGCCCGAAATGGTCCTTCGTCGACGGTCCCATCACAGCCAACAATCCGATGGGAGTTCACCATGGTTGGGGACGTACGTACAAGGACCTTTTTCATCGTTTCAAGGCGATGCAAGGCTACCAGACACGCTATCAAAATGGGTTTGACTGTCAGGGTTTGTGGGTAGAGGTCAATGTCGAAAGAGAGCTAGGGTTCAACAGCAAACGCGAGATTGAAGAATATGGGCTCGAACGATTTGTCACTCGCTGTAAACAGCAAGTCCTGAAATATTCTGCGGTACAAACTGAGCAAAGTATTCGTCTCGGTTATTGGATGGAGTGGGATGATCCCGAGATGCTGCGGCTGCTCCACGATCGAATGGCCGAGGATCCTATGGCGACAATTACCGTAGAGGGTCAACATGGACCCGTAACGGGGAGCGTTGAATCGATCGTCGGTCAATTGGGGATGCCACAATTAGGGGGATCCTACTTTACTTTCTCAGACGAAAACAACTACACCATCTGGTCAGCGATAAAATCCAGCTTCGAACGGGGATGGGTTTACAAGGGACGCGATGTGATGCCGTGGTGCATCCGCTGCGGTACCGGCTTGAGTCAACACGAGATCGTCACGGAGGGGTACCAGGAGTTGACCCATCCGAGCGTTACCCTCCGTTTCCCACTACTTGACCGACCCGGTGAAAGCCTGTTGATATGGACGACAACTCCCTGGACGCTCACCAGCAATGTTGCTGCGGCCGTTGGCGAAAAGCTCGTGTATGTGGGCGTGCGCCAGGGGGACGAAAAGTTCTACCTGAGCAAAGGCACGCTCCACATGCTTGTGGGTGACTACCAGATTGAAGAAGAGTTGAAGGGCGCCGATATGTTAGGCTGGCGTTATCAAGGTCCTTTCGACGAGCTTCCGGCGCAGACGGAGGCAGGCTCACCGCAGGCACACCGCGTGATTGCCTGGGATGAAGTGGGAGAGGAGGAAGGAACAGGCATTGTTCATATTGCGCCGGGTTGTGGCGCGGAGGATTTCCAACTCAGCAAAGACTACCAGCTGCCAGTTGTTGCTCCGCTAAATGGAGATGGGCTTTTTCTGGCAGGTTTCGGCTGGTTGGAAGGAATGTCGGTTGCAAAGGTTGCTCAGCCCATTTTTGATGATCTTGAACAAAAAGCGCTGCTTTATCGGGTACAGGATTATACACATCGCTATCCGGTATGTTGGCGTTGCGGAGAGGAGCTGGTATTCCACCTCGTTGACGAGTGGTTCATCTCTATGGGGGAGCAGCTTGATAAGCCGTATGAAGAGGTAACCGAAAAAGAGAAGGAGCAGCATCTGCGTTACCAGATCATGGAGGTTGTGACCGAAGGGACCAGCTGGTTTCCAGCCTTTGGATATGAGCGCGAGTTGGACTGGCTGCGCAATATGCATGATTGGATGATCTCAAAGAAACGTTATTATGGTTTGGCTCTTCCAATATGGGAATGCGAGGAGTGCGGCCATTTTGACGTCCTTGGCAGCAAGGAGGAGTTGAAGCAGCGTGCGGTCGAGGGCTGGGAACAATTTGAGGGTCATTCACCCCATCGGCCCTTCATCGATTACGTCAAGATCGAGTGTAGTCAATGTGGCTCTAAGGTGAGCCGGATCCCAGATGTAGGCAACCCCTGGTTGGATGCTGGCGTTGTTGCAATGAGTACACTTCAGTACAACAGCGATCGGGATTATTGGAACGAATGGTACCCTGCGGATTTCATTAGCGAGTCCTTCCCAGGACAGTTTCGCAACTGGTTCTACAGTTTATTGGCCATGAGCACGATCCTTGTACGGAAGACTCCTTTCAAGAATGTGTTCACCTACGGTACGCTCTTAGCTGAAGATGGCCGTGCTATGCACAAGTCATGGGGGAATGCGATTGAGTTCAATGAAGCCGCAGACAACATGGGTGTCGATGTCATGCGCTGGTTGTTTAGTAATCACAAACCAGAGAAAGACTTGCTCTTTGGCTACCATCGAGCCGACGAAGCCCGCCGTCAATTCATGATCCCTCTGTGGAACGTTTATGCCTTCTTTGTTACTTACGCTATTCTGGATGGATGGGATCCACGCAATGCTAGACAGGGTGAATATAGCTTGCTAGACCGCTGGATTCTTGCGCGGATGCACGAGGTCATCAAAGAGGTTACCCAAAAGCTGGAGACCTTTGAACCTGATCGTGCCACGGCTACGTTGGAGCGATTCCTTGACGACGTAAGTAATTGGTATCTCCGCCGCAGCCGCCGCCGCTTCTGGGCGAAGGCGGGTCTGAGCGAAGCCTCGGATGCGGATAAAGAAGCAGCGTATAGCACGCTTTATCAAATACTCGTCAATCTGAGCAGATTGTTAGCTCCCTTCACACCGTTTGTGGTAGAAGAGATGCACCAAAATCTCGTGCGCAGTCTTGATGAAAATGCTCCGGAAAGTGTTCACCATTGTGATTGGCCTGTCGCTGACGAGAATCAAATCGATGAAGCCTTGCTCGAACAGATGAATTTGGTCATGAAGCTCGTCTCTCTCGGGCATTCTGCCAGAAATAAAGCTAACCGCAAGCTGCGCCAACCGTTACGCGAAGCGGCTTTCATGGTGAGTACTGAAGCCGAGCGGGCGACGGTGATGGCATACAAAGACTTACTCGCAGAAGAATTAAACGTGAAGACAGTCCGTCTTCTGAACACAGCCACCGAAGCCGTCAAATTCAGTCTAAAGGCGCTTCCAAAGCAATTGGGGCAGAAATATGGCGCATTATTTCCGGCGATACGCAAAGTTGTGGAAGGGTTGGACGCTGATGCCGTAGCAGAAACGCTACTCCAGTTGGAGAATCTTGCCGTCGAGGTGCAGGGACAGGCTCTCGAACTTACACCCGATGAAATCGAGGTGAGGGTCGAAGCGCACGAGGGATTTTCTGCAGTTGCCGAAGGCGCATACCTGGCAGCCTTGATCACAGATCTCGATGAGGAACTGGAGCTTGAAGGCCTGGCGCGTGAATTCGTACGACGAGTACAGGATCTGCGTAAGCAGGCTGACTTCAATGTTGATGATGCCATCCGGGTTGAGTATCAAGCGACGGAGCGTCTACACGCTGCAATTGCTTCCCATCAGGCTTACATCATGGCTGAGACCCTCACCACCGTCTTCGAACGAAATGAAGCTCCGGCTGGCGAAACGCATTCAACCTATAGTTTCGAGGGGGAGCAACTGACCCTGGCGATTAGTGTTGAGTCCAGTTCCTGATATCAACCGGTTTCTTACCCGTGGCGTTGTTTATAGGGCCTCAAGGTAAAATTCTTACTGGAATACATTATGGAGGATCGATTGAAGCTTGCTCGAGATTATTTAATGCTTTTTGGTATATCGGGCTCGATTGTCGCCCTGGATCAGTGGACTAAGTTTGTCGTCCGGTCGCAACTGGCGTTTGGCGAGATATGGTCGCCCTTTCCTTGGTTAACCCCTTACGCCCGTATTGTCCATTGGAATAACACCGGGGCTGCTTTCGGGATGTTCCCGCAAGGATCCCTTGTGTTCACCATCGTGGCCGTCGTGGTATCGCTCGCCATTATTTATTACTTTCCACAAGTTCCGACGAAAGAACGGGCGTTACGGATTGCGCTTGGCCTCCAATTGGGCGGGGCAGTGGGAAATTTAATTTCCCGTTTGACTGTTGGTGCGGTTACAGACTTTCTCTCGGTCGGCAAATTCCCGGTTTTCAACGTGGCAGATTCGAGTATATCGATTGGCGTGGCCGTATTGCTGGTGGGTATGCTGTTCGAAGAACGAGCTGCAAG
>JBFFQB010000115.1:0-8860 GCA_041573795.1 Anaerolineales bacterium | reverse complement strand
CCGCGGTATGAATCGTAGCCCAGTGTCGTGACCAGCATCTGGAAAGGTGCTTCCGTATCAGCTGAAGGGCAGGGAATGTTGTGCAAGATTGCCTCGAACAAGGGCTGGAGGTTCTCTCCAAGTTCTGGCGTGAGACCTGCTTGCCCACAGACCGCATTGGTGTAAATCACCGGGAAGTCAGCCTGCTCATCACTGGCCCCGAGCTGGATGAAGAGGTCGAAGGTCTGGTTCAAGGCTGCCACAGGATCGGCACCACGTCGGTCAACCTTATTGATCACAACGACGACACGGTGCTGCATTTCCAGCGCCTTCTTCAAGACGAAGCGCGTCTGTGGCATGGGCCCTTCGGCAGCATCGATGAGCAGCAGCACGCCGTCGACCATATTCATCACGCGCTCAACTTCCGCACCGAAATCGGCATGGCCAGGGGTATCAATAATATTGATCTTAACCGCAGCGCTAGCTTGTGAGTCCCAAAGGTTGATAGCAGTATTCTTTGCCAGAATGGTGATACCGCGCTCGCGCTCGAGCTCATTGTTGTCCATCACCCGTTCTTCAACTTCCTGGTTGTCACGAAAGGTTTTGGCTTGTTTCAACATGCCGTCGACCAGCGTTGTTTTGCCATGGTCCACGTGGGCGATGATGGCGATATTGCGTAGATCATTGCGACTTGATTCCATTGTTCCTAATTCCCTCTTTACACGTAAAAACCCCGGCTGCAAAGAGCCGAGGTCGCTTTGCTTTGAAGAGGAATATTATCATCCTACCTTCACCTTGTGAAGTAGGAGATACAGATGCCCCCATGTGTAATTTGCGGCGTTTGTCCAAGTTCGCAGTAGAATGGGGAGAAGATGAGGTAGCAACCTGTCTATTATCGAAGCCAGAACTGGATTGGTAAGGTCAGGATATTAACCCATGTCTGAGATTAAACAATTCCCTTTTACACCCATCCTGGGTTGGTCGAATTCCCGCTATGAGCTGTTTTCCATTTGTAAGCGCAAGTACTTCTACCACTATTACAACAAGTACGATCCCCAACTTTCACGCCGTGAGATCATGCAGTATCGCAATCTTTCAACCATCGCTCTTGAGATCGGGGGCATCGTGCATGAAGTGATCGAGGCGCTCCTGAGGCGGCTTCGACAGAGTACGGATCCTATCAATACGGATAAGTTCGTCGATTATGCACTAGACGTGGCCCGTAATGCTATCCGTTCAAAGCAATTCGAAGAAATCGTATATGGGCAGGTAGAAAAGATCAGTGAGGATGAGGTAGCGCCTGGGATCCAGGAAAGTTTGTTAAATCTGATTGAAAGTCAAAGGTATACCTGGCTAGCTGAAAAGGCGGTCGAGCATGCGCAAGGTTGGGTTATTGACCCTCCCGGTTTTGGGGAGACGCGGCTGGGTGACCTAAAAGCCTACTTCAAGGTCGATTTTCTCTTCCCCTTTGAAGATGGATACCACATCATCGACTGGAAGACGGGCAAGGCAGATCAGGAACGTCATCGCAAGCAGTTGATGGGATACTCAACCTGGGCATGCTACCATTTCGAAGTAACCCCGGAGCGCGTCTGGCCCCGGCTTGCCTACCTCAGGCCGGACTACTTCGAGGTCGAAGAAACGTTCAATGCTGAAGATCTCGAAAATTTCGCCGTCCAGGTTCGAGCTGAAACAGTTGAGATGTACGATTACTGCCGCGATATCCAGGCGAATATCCCCGTGGAGAAAGACGAATTTCCATTGGTGGATAATCCACGTATTTGTGAGTACTGCAACTTCCGCGGCATTTGTTTTCCCGAAGAATACCCCGCAAAATTCTAAGGCATTCTCATCGCGAAGAAGAATTTATTCTCAAGCGCTTGATGTTGAATCCGTCTGGGATTCCCACCCAATCAATCGAGTGGTTTTCTATGAGAATGGCACGATTTTGTTTGTGAAATAAAGTATTATCGAACTGGTATTAACCCTTTGCAGGTTTCCAAAATCCTGTTATGCTTTCTCATAAGGTTGCATGTACGTTCTGTCTGGAAGTCGCAAGATCAACGCCCGGGCGGTAACAAGCCTGGGCACGTTTCTTTTGAAAACGACCACCGAGAACAAAGCAGCACCTGAAACAACATTTGCCATAAGGAGGCAAACAAAATGACGGAACGAGTTCTTGGTACGGTTAAGTGGTTCAATGGCAGTAAAGGCTACGGGTTCATTGAAGTCGAAGATCATGATGATGTGTTTGTACACTACTCAGCGATCCTCGGTGAAGGTTTCCGTAATCTGGATGAAGGTCAGCGGGTTGAGTTCACAATTGAACAAGGGCCCAAAGGTCTTCAGGCCGCCAGCGTCACCATCGTCTAAACCTGAAATCGTTAATGTAAAAACCCTCTGCAACTGCAGGGGGTTTTTCTTATTAATCCCCAGGCGTAGAATCAGCCCGCAATAAACACTTCACTTCCTTTTTGCATACGCAGGCTCCTGGAAATTCAAATGAAAGACGATGTTGTGCCTAAAGTAGCAAAATACAAAAGTGAGCGTCCAAGTAGGGGTTCACCTTCGGCCAGGCCAACACCTGCTTCTTAACGCTCGCTGGCAAAGTGAGGGGAGGCAGCATTCCACGCGGGTCAGGTATACACCCAAAATCCCAACCGAAGAAGCATGCTGACCTGCGGATAACTAAAAGGGCCGATGCTGTGGTCAGGACTTGGATGCCGCCAAGACCCGCAGGTACCTTAATCGTCAACTTCAGCGTAAACTTCAGGGGTGGACGGTTTGTTGGTGTGGAGGTGGAGAAAGGTGAGGAGCACTCCATGCGATCCTGGGCATGGATGAGGTGATCCGCGCGCAAGGTGGCGTAAGCGCATACTCACCCAAAAGGATGCTTCCTGGAAAGTGCTCTGAGTAATCAGGCAGCTCCTGGTTGCCCTCCGACCTACCGTTGCACACCAAGGACGGAGTGCGTCATCTCAGGTCTTTTGGCCATCTTTTCAGATCGGTTGACAAAGAAGGGATTTGCATGCAGATCGAGAGTTGGATCGATATTGTAGGGTGGTTTGGAGCCTTAAGCGTATTGCTTGCCTACCTGATGGTATCCCTGCGCAAATGGGAGGGCAATTCAACGCGCTATCAGGGCGTTAACTTGATCGGGGGAATCTGTTTAATTGCTAATACGCTCTATTTCAAAGCGTACCCCTCATCGTTCGTCAATCTAGTTTGGGTGGGAATCGCAATTTTCACACTTTTCCGAGCCTATCTACGTAAGTAAACATCAGGGACTCGTTTGCGTAGCAGGATTCTTGAAGAATTCGATGATAACCTCGCTTGCCTGCACGTCCTTACTCAACCTTCCAATCATAAACCTGGGAAGGTACTGATTCGCACCAGGCCAGGTGTGTCCACCTCCTTCTACCTCATACAGGATCACTCTGACGCCCTCATCACAATCTGAATACTCGCTGCGCCAAATACGGGTGCCGTCATCAGGGTCGCGATCTGGCTCAGGTGCTGGCTCTGCATAGGTATCACATCCGTTATGGCTTGCCCAAAAGTGCATAACCTTTGTTGTAGCCAGAACGGTACCAAGACCGCGGCGGAAAGCTTGAATCTCACCACCAGCATAGGGTACGAGGGGATCTTCGGTGCCATTGATCACCATTACGGAGATCGGCTGATCAGGTGCACATGCGAGCGTGCTGGCCATGGAGGCGACTACCGGCGCGATCGCTCTGACTCGATCGGAACGTTCACAGGCAAGGCGGTAGCTCATCTGTCCGCCATTCGAAATCCCTGTTGCGAAAATTCTGCCTTGATCGAGCGGGAATTCCAATGAAAGCTGGTCTACCAAGGCGACGAGGAAACCCACATCGTCGATGGACTCTGCGTGGGCACGCCAATTTTGAATATCCCGGCCATCGTTCCAATGCCGATCAAACCCTTCAGGGCAAACCAGCAGGAATCCCTCTCGCATAGCCGCTGCGGCAATCCCGCCCGGCATGGCGCACATTGAACGTGCTGTGCCGCCACCTCCGTGCAAGGCCAGAATCACCGGTATCGATTCAAAGTCGTAGGTCTTGGGACGAACCAATAGGTACGTCCGCTCAATTCCACCATGGGTCATCGAATGCGTTGTGAACCCGATTTGATCACCCCCGAGCTGGTCTTGCGCCAAGCAACCTTGCAAGGCGAGGAATAGAACCGTGGCCACCGAGAGGAAGACCTTCTTTTGCATCCGCATCCATCCCTGAAAAAATCCCTGTACTCAATAATAAATACAAGAGCAAGCAACGCTTTGTTGCGGCATGTACTTGCGAAGCCTGGGAGGGAGCTTCAGTTAAACCAGGACGCGATTACAGCGATGAAGAATATGGACTGTTAGAGAAGATCCCATGGCATGGTTGCAAGATCGCCTTGCGAGAGTCTTGGTGCGGCGTCCGCAGCAGAAGGTGCCCTGATACTCAAGCGTTTTGAATGGCGGTGCTTGGTTTTATTTCCTGTGACGGAAGCTGCATTTTCAGGATGAGGAAACTTAGCAGGAAAGCGATCGTTACCAATCCGGAGCCGACCAGGACAGGTAAGGCACCTTGGGCAGCGAAGGAGGAATCTGCGATCGGAATTTGGAGCATAATGCCAGTTAGGAGCGGACCGACGATCAGCGTGACGCTATTTGTAGACTGGAAAAACCCTAGCACACGTCCACGCATGGAGGGTGGCGCGAAGCGGCTGATGATCGATTGGAGGGAAGGCTGGCTGACGGCATTACCGATTGCGATGGGGGCGACAAATAAAAGGGCGATTAGCGGATCAAGGGCTAGTCCGATGCCAAGGAAAGCAATAATCCGACCGAAGGTAGCGTAGACAATGAGGCGCTGCTCACCGAAACGTTTTACCAAGGGCCCAACAAAGAAGGATTGCATCGTGACATTCAAAACCCCAACAAAAGTCAGGACCAAGCCAATATTTCGCTGGGCTACTTCCAATTCGAGTTGACTGAAGAATCGCCGGCGTGCGAACAACGGAAAGCTGGCTTGAAAGAGAGAGAACGCAAGAAATGTGGTGAAGGTGAAGATGAGGATTGTGCGCACTTTCGCCATACGCATGACATCCAGTAAACCGATTTCACCGTCAGCTTGTGCTTTAGGCTGACCCAAGGGGCTGCGCGCATCAGGCGGTAAGCTCTCTGGCAGGATGAAATAGGTGCCCAGGATCGAGCAAAGTGAAAAGAAGGCTGCAAGGAAAAAAGGAGCGTTTTGGCTGTAAGCTGCGAGGGAAGGTATACCTGCAGTGATGTTTACAACCAATCCACCCAAAGCAGGACCAACGATAAAACCCGCGCCGAAGGCTGCGCTGATCAACCCAAATCCGCGGGCGCGATTTTCTTCTGTTGTGATGTCGTTGATATATGCTTGTGCCGTCGTGATATTTCCGCCAGATATACCATCAATGATGCGCCCGAGGTAGAGCAGGAATAAGCTGTTGGCAAACCCAAGGACGAGAAATCCGATGAAGGTCCCAAGCTGGCTCAAAAGCAGAACAATCCTGCGGCCGTAGGCATCGGACAACCTGCCCAGTATAGGACCTGCAAGAACCAGCCCAGCCGAATAGGCGGTAAGCAACCCGGTCGCCTGGATATCTGTTGCCCCAAAGCTCTCCTCGGCATGCAACAGCAGCACAGGTATAACAATTCCAAAACCTACCAGGTCGATGAAGACGATGAGAAACAGGGGTATATAGCGGCGATCCAAAAGTCTGGTACCTTCCGATGATTGGAGTACGACGAAGTCGGAATTATACTCCAGCATACTGATGATGAACCCAGTGCGGAGCCAATTTCATGATTAAAATTCTCCCACTTGCGGTGATTGTGTTATTAGGCAAAGGAGATTATTGCATTGGCGAACGGTAACCGGATTGAGATGAAGGATGCACTTATCGCAGGGGGTGTTGCCTGCACGGTGGGGGTGTTCATCATTGCTACCTCTATCTGGGGTGATGATGCCGGTTTCCATGCGCCACGCTGGGTTGTAGGAGCTGCCGGTGGAGTGTTCTTAATGTCTGGATTAGCGATCTTCAGTCAGGATCATCCCTTGCTTTCAAGTCTGATCCGGGCTATTTTGCTGACCGGCTTTGGCGTAATCTTCTCCTGGGTCTCATTTGGTCCTGGGGAACGTCAATTTACCGGCACTGTGAGTATCCCATTCATCACATTTTCTAAACCTTCGTCAGAGATTACCGGACGTATCTGTTTCGCCCCCGGTGCCCTCCTATTAGATGGAGTTGCCTTGTACACCTGGTTCTTGCTGGGTCGCAATTGGTTCCTGCGCGACCTCCAGGAGTAAGAATATTTATGCATCACGTTGCGGTTTCACGAATCCTGGATCAATCAGGCAAAAAGGCAGGTCGCGATAAGAGTTGGCCCTTCATTTACCTTGTCCTCATGCTTCGCATACAACAAAAAGGATTGAGCGCGCGGCTGGTTTTATTTCTTCTGTTCCAAATGATTACGCACAGGTGAAGCCTGATCCTGAAGTGTCCTGATAGCAGGGTGCCGGTATCCAGGAAAGGCCTCGATGTAATGAAAGCTGCATTGTTTGCGAAGCACTTAACTTGCTAATTTGGACCATTAACGGAAAAATATAGGGACTGAGGTTGAACAAAATGATGGACTGTTGTGCAGCAGACGTGATTGAAGCTCGCTTTGATGATGCCTACGTTCAAAAAAAGCTTGCTAAGTATCGAAAAAAAGGACCCAAGAAGACCACAGCCATCTTAGCCGGCGCGATCGCTGAGAATATGGAGGCAGGTATGAGCCTCCTGGATATCGGGGGAGGCATCGGGGATTTGCAACATATTCTTCTCCCGCAAGGGATTTCCCATACCATCAATTGCGAGGCATCGTCTGCGTACCTCAAAGCCTGTGATCAAGTCGCGAAAAGTCGCGGATACGACGACAAAATTACACATCTTCAAGGCGATTTTGTTGAGATCGCGGGTGAGGTTCCAGAGGCAGACATCGTGACCTTGGATAGGGTGATTTGCTGTTACCCCAATATGCCCGAGTTGGTTCAGTCATCCCTTGCGAAGGCAAGGGTGATGTATGCAATTGTCATTCCTTCCGAGAACTGGTTGATAAAGTCGGTGACCTCGCTTTATTACAACCTTCGCTTTTTCTTTCAGAAGAATCCTTTCCGGGTGCATATTCACTCCGTCGAAGCAATCGAAGCGTTAATCTTTTCTTCTGGCTTCCGTAAGGTTTTCTCCCAAAGCTCTGGGGGCTGGTTGATTTCGCTCTACACCATTTCGGCATAAGATGTTTTACCAGCAATAGCATGCCGCCCGCGTCGAACATGCCGCGATCTCTAGCTTCCCAAGTAAAATTCTCTAGTATAGAAATATACCTGTGGGGCTCCCCCAAAGGCTTGATATTCCCAGAATTTTGCAATCAATAGGAGCATCGCAATGGATTTTAGTGCATGGATACAGCAAAACCCCTGGATCTCCCTGGGTTTGACCGTAGTTCTCAGCTCAATCATTTTTCTGATTGTTAGGACATTGCTGGGGCGAGGTCTAGCAGCACTTGCGCGACGGACAGAAACAAAAATTGATGACGTTCTTGTGGAAAAACTCAAGCCCTTCAGAATCGCCTGGTTGGCGCCGCTCATCATCATCTACCTTCTTGCAGATTTGGAACCAACCTACGGGCAGTGGATCGAGAAGGGGGCGCTCTTCCTGATCCTCTGGATTTCAACCTTCACACTTAATGCGCTCTTGGACGCACTAAATATTTTCTATGAAGCCAGCTCCAGCTACAGGGGCGTAAGCATTCAAGGTTATCTCGATATTGTTAAACTGCTCGTGATCCTTGCCGCTATCATCTTGAGCGTTTCACTGTTCAGCGGGCAATCTCCACTGGCACTGCTGACGGGTTTGGGCGCGCTAACTGCAATCTTGCTGCTAGTATTCCGCGATACGATCCTCTCATTCGTCGCCAGCCTTCAGATCAGTACCAATGACCTCGTGAAGGAGGGAGACTGGATTGAGGTTCCGAGCTATGAGGCTGATGGCGATGTCGTCAATATGACCCTGCACACGATCAAAGTTCAAAACTGGGATAAAACGATCAGCGTGATCCCGACCCATAAAATCATGGAAGTCGCCTATAAAAATTGGCGCGGAATGCAGGAAAGCGGGGGACGTCGAATCAAGCGAGCGATCCATCTCGACCTGGCTAGCATTCGCTTCTGCAACGAAGAAATGCTTGAGCGTTTCAGGAAGGTCGATATCCTGCGAGACTATTTAGATCAAAGACTGGAAGAAATCGAGCAAGAGCGGATCAAGAAGGGGATTGAGATCGATAGCCCGTTAGATAGTCGACAGCTCACCAACCTAGGAACGTATCGAGCATATATCGAAGCTTACCTGCGTGCTCATCCTAAAATACATCACGAGGAAATGACCTTCCTCATCCGTCAGCTTGCCCCCGGGCCAACGGGTGTTCCACTTGAAATCTATGTGTTCACGAGGACAACCGAATGGATCGAGTATGAACGCATCCAGGCTGATATTTTCGATCACTTATTAGCTTCAGTATCGGTGTTCGACTTGCGTGTTTTCCAAGAGCCAACTGGGATGGATTTCGCCGCTGGTTTCTCCCAGAGAGCCTGATTCCCTGGGTGATCGTTAATCCCTGTGAATACTGGAAACCCAACAAGGCCTAAAAGGGAGCTTGTCGATCGAGTTTGTTATGGCTGGCCAGCCGGGGGCCTATCGATTATTTCAGGGAAATGGGCGGGCTTACGCTAGAGCAAGTCTGAAGACCTTCCCAGCAATATATGCTCAAAGTAAGCAATCAGGTATGCTCATTAAAAACCAT
>JBFFQB010000114.1:0-8884 GCA_041573795.1 Anaerolineales bacterium | reverse complement strand
TGCGCCAACTTCGGCTACTTCAGCAAGATCCACCATTCCCATGGGGGTGTCGATGGGATAAGGCACACGGAAAACACCTTCAGCGCGGGCGGTCGCTAAACCGGGCAGCGTGTTCTGCATGTAGGCAGCGGGTTGCAGGATTGTGAAAGAGATCCCGCTTGTAAAAAGTCGTTCTTCGACCCTCGCTTTTTGAATGTGGTGCGGCATAGCCTGGATGTACGGGCGCAGGACAGAGTGATAGATGAAATGTTCCACACTATGCTGTTTCGATAGCTCTATCGCAATTTCGCCAATCTGTTCTTCCTGGGGGTGGACGTTTGGGGGAATATGGTAGACCGTAGAAACACCAATGAAGGCAGGCTTCATGACGTTGAGATCGAGCATATCGGCGACGATTGTTTCGGTGGCACCCAGTTCAAGCAACGACTGGGTTTCCGTCTCTCGCCTTACAACGGCGCGAATGGGGTGATCCAGGTTGGCCAGTTGACGGATTATGGCTCGCCCGGTCTTGCCACCCGCGCCGGTGATGAGGATCAATGCGAGCACTCCAGGAGTTTAGGATTCACTTGTTTTGAACTCGTTGGACAGCCTCCCACAAGCGACCTGGGCTTAGAGGGATATCTAGCAATTCAAGCCCCTCAATGTCGAGCGCATTCTCTATCGCCTGGCAAAAGAGCGGGCCAACAGGGATGGCGCCCGCTTCGCCGGCTCCCTTGACGCCTAACGGATTGAGCGGGGAGGGGGTTTCCTCATGGCCAATGATGATATTGGGTACATCGAGCGAGGTGGGCAACAGGTAATCCATAAAGGTGCCGTTGAGCAGTTGACCATTTTCATCGTAAATCAACTGTTCGTAGAAGGCGTTTCCGATGCCCTGCGCAATGCCGCCCTGGACCTGTCCGTCAACGAGCAACGGATTGATGATACGGCCGGCGTCATGGATGGCGACATACTTAAGGATCTCAATATTGAATGTTTCGGGATCGACTTCAACGATCATGGCATGTGCCCCGCTCGCTGTAGCTCCGGTGGCCGGCCCGAAGTAATTCGTTGCCTCCAGTCCTGGTTCGCTCCCGGGTTTAACAGCCCCGCGTAGCGGGTTGGCTTGCGCAGCCAGCTCCCCGAGTCCGATGCTCTTCTCGGCTTGGTCCTTTACAAACACTTTCCCCCCTTCGAGTTGAAGTGCACTTTCTTCCACCTCGAACAATTCGGAAGCCCTATTGAGGACCTTGGCACGAACATCCTTAGCGGCTTCGTTAATCGCGTTGCCGGCCACGACCGTGCCACGGCTGGCAAAGGTTCCTGTCCCCCAGTGGAATTGATCGGTATCGCCGGTGACAACATCGATATCGCTGAGATCGGTGCCCAATTGCTCGGCGACGATCTGGGCATAGGCCGTAAAGTGGCCTTGGCCCTGGGTGCCCACACCCGTCACAACCGAGATTTTTCCGCTGGGCTGTATCTGCACTCGGGCGCCCTCATAAGGGCCAATGCCGGTGCCCTCCACGTAGGTGACCACGCCGATTCCCACCTTGCGTCCTTCAGCCCGCAGCTTGGGCTGTTCATCTTCAATAAACTTTTTGTATTCAATCTTCTCCAGCGCCTGCTCAAGGACAGGGCCATAATTTCCGCTGTCGTAAATCAGGGGCGTGAAGTCCTGGTAGATGATCTTGTTGTCCTTGGGGAAGGCGTCAGGGGAGATCAGATTTCGGCGTCGAATCTCGACTGGATCCATACCCAATTCAGCTGCAGCCAGATCCAACAAGCGTTCCATCACAAAGACGCCATGCTGGCGTCCTGCCCCGCGGTAAGGCGTCACAATGGTCTTGTTGGTGAAGATCATCTTAAACTCGCTGAAGTAATTGGGGATTTCATAGCATCCCAGCAAAGTGCATTGGCTGTTAATCGGAACGGTGAGTCCATAAGGATCATAGGCGCCGGTATCAT
This sequence comes from Anaerolineales bacterium, assembly GCA_041573795.1. Classification (GTDB taxonomy): domain Bacteria; phylum Chloroflexota; class Anaerolineae; order Anaerolineales; family E44-bin32; genus E44-bin32. The sequence continues at coordinate 6,937 of JBFFQB010000114.1, read as the reverse complement.
GCAGGAAGCGGTCGTGCACGCCGAGGATCTTGCCGTCCTTGCTAATCGCCAGTTCGGCTTCGTGGATTTGAGCCCGCTCGTTCGTGGTCGCAACAAAATTCTCGGTGCGGTCTTCGATCCATTTCATCGGACGGTTGTAGCGCATGGAAAGCCAGGGCAGCATCATCTCTTCGGGGTAGAACATCATGATCTTGGGACCGAAGCCGCCGCCTATAAAGGGTGCGATCACCCGCACCTGATGCTCGCTCAGACCAAGCATTCCCGCCAGGCCATTGCGGATCGGGATGGGCGCCTGGGTCGTATCCCAGACAGTCATACGCTGCGCTTTGGCGTCCCAATCGGCGACGATGCCGCGATTTTCCATCGCAGCGGCGGCGCCATGGTCGTAGGTAAAGCGGCGACGGATGATCACATCCGCTTTCTCGCGAATCGATTCGTAATCGCCGATCTCCTGTACGACGTGAGAGGCCAGGTTGGTCTCAAGGTCTTCATGCACCGGGACAGTCTCGGACTCCAGCGCGGCCTCGAGGTCAACGACAGCTGGTAAGGGTTCATAATCAACTTTAATGCGCTGAAGTGCATCCTCGGCGATGTAGCGACTCTCAGCAACCACAACAGCGAGAGGCTCGCCGACATGCCGCGCCTTGTCCTTGGCCAGGATCGGCTGGGTTTTCTCGTTGAACGTGAGCCGCTCGATCGGCGGAGGCGAGACGAGAAAAGGTCCTTGCTTCCAGTACTCGCCCAGGCTCTCCGCCGTATGAACAGCGATGACGCCTTCAAGCTCTTCCGCGGCAGAAGTATCAATGCCGTTGATGCGTGCATGCGCGTAAGGACTGCGCAAGAAGGCAACGTGCGCCATCCTGGGTAGATGAACGTCATCTACGAAGAGCGCCTGGCCTGTGAGCAGGCGCGCGTCCTCACTGCGTTGGATAGGTTTACCGACGAATTGCGACATTAGCTACCTCCATGGCAACAAAGAGCTATGATGCGCATATTGCGATGCTACTCCTCGAGAAAAGCTACGGCCCGGCTGAAAGCTGCTTCGCCCCCTTTAAAGAGCCAGGGGAAGCAACCCAGCGTGATGCGCTTATTCTGGAGTTCTGGAGCGGCGATATCCCCGCCCAGGTTCTCAACATGGATACAGTCGTGGGGAAACAGCGCATTATGGGTGAGTTGGTAAGCCCTTTCCGGGAATAACGCTTCCACTTCCTTCTTGCCAAACTTCTCCTCACACTGACGCGCCACCTTCTGCCAGTGCTCTAAACCACCCCTGCCCAGGAAACGGCCAATGGGCAGATTCATGGGGTGATCGGTAGAAACCATGTCCACCCCCCAGAGATGAACCTTTTTCTCCAAGAGCCAATCAACAATCTCGAAGTGCGGCCCCGGGTGGCGGTGGATGTATTTTTCCTCATCCGGCTCGGAACCGAACTGGGCATATTTGTGCCAGCCGGTATGGATATAGAGGATATCACCCTCGCGGATCTCAGCGCGTTCTTCGAGCATGGCAGGCGTGAACACATCCAACTCGTCCAGCGTGTCGCTCAAGTCGACGATCACGCCTTCACCATAGAGCCATTCCAAAGGAATTTGGTCGATGGTCTTGCCGGCGGTGACGAAGTGACGGGGTGCGTCCAGGTGAGTGCCCATATGGTTCGAGGTCTGGATGTACTGGGCGTTGACGCCATGTTCGACCTTGCGCTTGAAGTATTTAACTTCGAAGGGCGGGTAAAAGGGCCAGAAGGGGGCGTCCTGGTTGAGCGGTTGGGAAAGATCATAAATCTTAGCCATTGTTTTCTCCCTATAGTTTCTCTGCTTTGAATAATTTCTTTTCAAGCCAACACGGCTTAGACGTTGTAGGTCTCGGCGTAGGCCATGAGCGCCTGTTCGAAGATCGACATGGGCGGTCTCACGAGTCCAGCGCCAACCTGGCCAACCCCGGGTTCTTTATGGGCGATGCCGGTGTTAACGCGGGGAGTGATGCCCAGTTCGACGACCTTGCGAACATCAATTCCTGTGGGCGTTCCCCGGAAATCGAGGGGCGGAATGGTGAAGTGTGCATGCTCGGCGACCGTGATCTCATACATCTCGAGCGTGGCGTTTAGGGCGTCTTGCGGTGTGCCGCTAACGAATGAGACAATCGCCGGCGCCGAGGCCATGGCAAAGCCCCCGATCCCGGCTGTCTCGGTGATCGTGCTATCACCGATATCGGCATTGGCATCTTCGCTGGTGAAGCCTGGAAAGTAGAGCCCATCGGGAATTTGCGCCGGAGCCGCAAACCACTGCTCGCCCAAACCACTGACCCGAATGCCGAAATCAGTGCCGTTGCGAGCCATGGCTGTGACGAGCGTTGATCCTTCGACACCATGTGCTGCATCAGCCATAGCTTTACATGCAGCCATCACCGGATTAAGTACGGAGAGGGCGTTATCCCCCAGGAATGCCAACACCTCTTGCTTGACCGAATCCTTCGCTTTGACAGCTGCGATGCGCGGCGCCAGGTTGCGCAAGAAGAGCAGCGAGCCGGCTTTGTTGCGGTTGTGGCCTTCGTCGCCCATATGCAACGCTTCCGCGAGTAAAGCGCGCAAATCAATACCATCTCCTGATCCGAGCGCTTCTCCTAAAAGGGGCGCCATGCTGTCATTCATCCATTTGAGCTTGGTGATGACCTCTTCACTGAAGGCACCATAGCGCAGCACCTTGCCGTAGCCCTCATTCAAATTCGAGTACGCATGGTTGTCCCCTTCGGCGTTCTCAATGACGTAGACGGCCATCGAGGGCGAAGTCACTCCGGCCATCGGGCCAACCGAACTGTGATGGTGGCAGGGTGCGTAGTTGATCTCGCCACTGGTAGCGAGATCACGCGCTTCAGCCTCGTCTTGGGCTAGGCCCTCAAAAAGGAGCGCGCCGATGACTGCGCCCCGCAGCGGACCAGACATGCGTTCCCATTCGACCGGTGGACCAGCATGCAGCAACATTTTGTCGTGCATACCAGGAATGACATCGCGCGCAGTAGCGATGCCGGTAAGGATCGGACGAGCCGACATCATGCGTTCAACTGCAGTCTTATTGGCGGATTCGATATCCATCATGTCACCTTTCTAATGATTCGTTCTTCCTGAAGCCTTCATCTTGGCCAGGATATCCATCAAGCGTTCATCCCCCCCGGCGGGTGGACGCCAATCGACCTGAACAACCTCGGCGCCTTGTTCGCTCAGGCTGTCAAAAAATGTCTCCAGACCAATATTGATGGCTGCGACCGGGGAAACCAGGCTCTCAAGATCAATCTCGCCAAGGTGCGCAGGTTGCGCAACACCCAAGCGTGAGATAGTGTAAGCAACCAAGCTCATCGTATCGTTGAAAACGGAAGCTCCGCTGGCTTCGAGCGTTTTCCGTTGCTGCTCCAATCCCTGGGGGTCTTCATCCGTACCCACAAGGAGCACGGCGACATCGACCTTATGTTTCTTCCGTACTTCTGTGATGACCGGGGCAAGCTCGGAGGCCGGGTCGGGATGAGCTCCCTCGCCAAGCACAACGTCTAAAAGCAGCATAGCCACATCAGGTTCGGCAGCTTCCTGCCTCATTCGACGCATGCGCAGATCATTATCGATCATCGGGTGTAGGCGCCCGACGGTGAAAACGTCCTCGCCCAGGTCGAGCACCGTGTGACCCTGACTTATAAGTGGATCATCCAGGAGGGAGGCACCCGTGCCGGTGACATTGGTTTTAACCTCCCCCAGAAACGCCATCAAAGCACGCACAGTCTCAATGGCAAGTGTTCCCCCCGAGAATAAACCGCGCAAGTAGGTACGCTTGGAGGGTGTGCTGTTTTTGTATGACTGCGTGACGGTGTCTTTTGCATCCACAAGCAGGGCAACGGCTTGTTCAGCACTTTCTTGGAGCGTTTGCGTGAAATGCAGGTTTTCAAATCGTTGTGTGGGCGCGGCGTAGCCAATGAAGTTGATCACAACGGGTTTGCCCGTTTTACGCGCAGCGGCCAAGAGTGAAGCGGCTACGTCCGCGTCGGGGGGCTTGGAGACGATCACGATCACCTTTGTCGCCGGATCGCGTTTGAGCAAATCCAGGCCCTGGTGGGCCGAAATCGCGGCGACTTCACGCTTGAGGTCGCGCCCACCAGTTCCGATGGCATGCGAGATTCCCTCTCCGAGCTGGTGGATCGCGGTTACGATCGCTTGCAAGCCAGTACCAGATGCACCAACCAGACCGATCGAACCACGTCGGGCACGGTTGGCAAATCCAAAACCAATGCCATTGATAATGGCTGTGCCGCAATCAGGCCCCATGACCAACAAGCCATGTTCACGCCCGTATTGTTTCAGCGCGATCTCATCTTCGACGGACACGTTATCGCTGTAAAGGAAAACGTGTTTGCCAGATTCAAGTGCCTGGCGACTGACGCCGGCAGCGTAGCGTCCCGGGATTGAAACCAGCGCCCAATTGGCTTGCGGTAGTTGACGAACGGCTGCATCGAGGCTGCGGGGCCTGTATGTCGTTGCCGCCGCCGATCGGCGACGTGTCAGCAGCGTATCTACTGTAGCGAGAGCATCATCGGCAGCCGATTTCGTATCTGCCTTGATGACAATCAATAAATCTTCGGGCCGTGCTTCTACACCCTTGATCGGCAGCCCCGTATCTTCCAATAAATCAAGATTGGCCTGGGTCGCCATGACGACACCGGCATCTTGCACCCCGTCAAGCTCCACCAGGGCGCGCTGGAGCTGCATGAGCACAACTGAGTCATAGTAAACGCCGGGTCGAAGCTCGTGTTGAATCGTGGTCATGCTGATCTTGTGCTTTCCCCTTGGATAGTTACTGGGTGGTTGTCACTGCTGAGCATATAGGAACTCCCGCAGGTCATGAATGCTTTCATATTTCAGGGCACCCTCTAGTAAACTGGCAAAAGCCAATAATTGCTCATCTTTTCCATTGCGCCCTGCCAGTTGGATGCCGAGCGGTAGGTGGGCAGCGGTTTTACCTGATGGCAAGGTCACCGTGGGCATTCCGCTCTGGGTCCAAGGCAAGTTCATGACGGGATCACCAGTACTTTCGAGGCCTTCCGGAGCTGGGCCAGGGGCGGAGGGCGTGATCCAGGCATGGATTGCATGTTCTTCCATCACACTGTCAAGCTTCGTCCGCAGCGCATCCTTAGCGGCAAAAGCCTTTTCCAGCGCGTCAGCGGCTATGTTTTCTCCCTGCTGAATCAACGCGGCGGTTTTTGGATGATAACTTTCTGAGAAGCTTTTAAACCAGACCTGATGGACCCTGGCAGCCTCAAAGGCCAGGATGATATTGTGATTCTCAACAATCACCTCGAAATCACTGAAAGCAGGGATCTCAAGGACTTCATGCCCCGCTTTGCGAAGCAATTCGCAATCAGATCTGAAATGGGTCAGCGCTTCCGTTTCGACATGCTCAAGGTAAGGCCCGGTTGGGATGGCCAGGCGCAATGATTTCTCCGTTTTTTCCGCGGCACGCCAATCATGAATGAGCAGTGGAGCCAGCCATGCTGCGCTGGCTGCATCTGGCGTGAAATACCCGATGTGGTCGAGCGACGGTGAGAGCGGAATAACGCCTTGGGGCGAAATCCTGGCATACGTGGGTTTGAAGCCGACGGTACCGCAGAAGGAAGCAGGGCGGTTGATCGAGCCGATCGTTTGAGTTCCCAGGGCGAAAGGTGCCAGGCCGGCGGCAACGGCAGCCGCTGAACCGCTGCTCGACCCCCCGGGTGTGTGGGCTTCATTGTGTGGATTCCGGGTCGGGCCTGGGGCGAAGTAGGCGAACTCGGTCGTGACGGTCTTTCCAAGGATCAACCCGCCTGAATCTCTGAGTGCACGCACGCAAGAAGCTTGATCACCAACCAGAGCCTCGGTTGGAAGCTGACTGCCAGCCCGAGTATCGAACCCATCGACGTGGAAGATATCCTTCACACCCAGGGGAAGCCCAAAAAGTGGTGGGCGCTGCGCTGGCTCAGGATGTTGATCAATCAGTGCAGCAACTTCTTGCCGCAATCGTGTAAAGCGGTCGGGTTCGGGCAGAAAGGCTTGCAGGTTGGACTCCAAAAGGTCAAAGCGAGCCTGTAACCAATCGAGGTAGGCGTAGCCAGCTTCTGCCTCCACGCGGAGAAAAGCAGCCAATTGTTTCAGGATCGATGCTGCCGTTGCTTCGCTGTTCACCAGGCTATTCCGCACCCATTTTCTCGGAGGCAAGTTTGACGGCATCGACGATGTGCTGATAGCCAGTGCACCGGCAGAGGTTTCCGGAAATCGCCTCTCGGATTTCTTCTTCACTAGGCCGGGGATTCTCTTCCAAGAAAGGTAGGATCGTCATGAGGAACCCGGGCGTACAGAAGCCACATTGCAAGCCATGCGCTTCGCGAAAACTTTCCTGCAGCGGATGAAGGTTTTCAAGGTCCTGGCCTAATCCCTCAACGGTCATAATATCCTGCCCGTCCGCTTGAACAGCGAAGATCAGGCATGCGCGCACGGGTTGGTTGTTGAAAAGCACCGTGCATGCACCGCAAACGCCATGTTCGCAACCGACATGCGTGCCGGTGAGTGAAAGCTGATGGCGGAGAAAATCGCTCAAGAGCATGCGCGGCTCGACCTCTTGTTGATAGTTTTGGCCATTCACGGTGATAGAGATGGGGTGATAGGTCTGTGGCATATTAGCGTTGCCTTCCATTTTGCGCCCGCCCGAGGGCGGTAGTAAGGGCGCGGCGGGTTAACACTTGTGCGAGATGGCGCTGGAACGCTTCGGTGGCATGAACGCTCCCGAAGGGGTCAATTTCCTGCTCGGCCGCAATCGCTGCGGCGGCATCAATAGCCTCGCCCCCCAGCTCTTTCTTGAGAAGCGCCTGCTCGGCTTGCGATGCTCGTATAGGTCCATCACCAGCATTCAAGTAGACCAAACGCGCTTG
>JBFFQB010000113.1:0-8925 GCA_041573795.1 Anaerolineales bacterium | reverse complement strand
GGAGCGTGGGTCCAGGTTGAAGTTGAGGTCGATGATGCTGGGATTCACAAGGGGATTATTGCCAAACCTATCACCACCGCCCCTTCCACCGAACTCGAAGATACCAGCAACGCCTCAATGCCTGAGGGGGACGAGATCGACGACGAAGAGAAGATCAAAGTTGAGGGCAGGCTTGAAAGCATGAGCGCCTCGGCCATTCAGATCAATGGTCAAACACTCTACCTTATCGCCGAGACGGAAATAGACGGCGTCCTTACTCCCGGAGTCTCGGTCTCTGTGGAGGCCGTTCTCTCCAGCGATGGGACCTGGATCGCCCTGGAGATCGAGGTCGAAGAAAGGGATGCCGATGAAGACACCGAAGAGCTGGACTCAGATCAACCTGACGAAGAGGATTCTGATACCGAGGAGGAAGAAGAGGACGACACAGATAAGGATGAGGATGAGTCGGATGAGGAAGATGAGGCTGAGGATAAGGAGCCAGATGAGAGCGATGAAGACGAAGAGGATGATGACGAGAAGGATGATGATTAGTCTTTCTCAGGACTTCATCGTTCGTGCAGTTTCCCCCATCGTTCTGGCTTCTTGAAACTGCAATGGCAGAAGGATTACAATGCTTATACAGCTTGTAAGAGATGCACATGCCCATCTACGAATACATCTGCCTGGATTGTGGTTTTCAATTTGAAGAGCTAAGGCCAATGCGCCTGGCGGATTCCCCGATCCCTTGCGATCAATGCAATGGAAATCACAGTTCCAGAAAGATTTCACTCTTCTCCGCGCACAGTGATGGAAAGATCGTCACCAGCACCGCCACAGCATGCTCCAGTTGCGCCACGCAAAAGTGTTCGACCTGTGGCAGCTTGAATTAAACCCCTCGCGGTTTCAACACTGAAAAATGCCTTTTCTCAAGAAGGCCTTGTCGCTCCGCAACGGCATTTACTCAATGGTAGGGTAAGCCCCCCTGAGCAACGTATCATCAGGAAATCACTCGAGATCAGATGCTTTTACGTGGGAGAACGTATTCAAAGACCTGGACTTATATTCAACAGGTTAAGTGCAATGCAGCGAACACGCCGCCACTTGAGGCGCGTGCATTGTAGTGATCACAGGCCTCAGCCGTTGGGAATGCTAGTAACGCTATCCCACTTTGGCGCAGTTCTGCTTCTGTTTCGGAAAGTACCTTCATGCGCGCATCATGGCCCAAACCGATGATGAGAAGATCTGGTTTTTGCGCCACGATCATACTTAAATCGGCCGATGTGAGGGAATGACCTTCAGCCCGTCGCCAATCGGGGATCACGCCATCGGGGGTGATGATGACGTCCTTCTGATATAGCTTTCCATCGATTTCAATGCGGCCAAATTGGTAGGAATTAATTCTGGGGAAAGACAGTTTATATCCCCCCGTTAGCGTTTGCCGTCATCCTCACGCGGAAATTGCTAAACTCATCGGAGGGTTCCTCCCAGAGCACATCCACGTGATCCACCATAGCTGATCCGGGGCCCTTGTGACACCATTGCACCATATGGTCAACGGCTCCCTCTTCCCCCTCAAAAAGGGCCTCTACCCGACCATCCCATAGATTTCTTACCCACCCCATTACTCCCACAGCTTGCGCTTCTTGCAGCGTAAAGTACCGAAAACTGACTCCTTGCACTCTACCGTTGATGTAGAGACGCGCCCGAGTCTTCTCCATTAATCTGTACCTCCTGAGGCCCTCAATTCCTTAGTATCCTTCACTATCCTAGCGGTTCACGCTCACACTGTGAATCCCACCTTGGTTGGAGTGCCCTCCCCATTCAGTACTAGTTATGGAGAAGAAAAACGCCCCGGGGGAAATCTCCCGGAGCGTGGTCCCATTCCTTCTCCAAATCGATCAGGGCATTTGCGCCAGCAAACCGGCTTGTGAGGCTAATTGAAGAAGCGGGCCAGGTAGCAAACCAAAGACAACCGTGGCTAATGCACTTAAGATCACGGTTGTATTCAGCAGTATTTCCGAGTGCGAGACGGGGCTGCCTTCCTGCATATACATAACGACAATCACCCGCAGGTAATAGTAGGCTGAGATCAGTGAAGTGATCACGCCTACAATCGCCAGCCAAAATAGATCAGCATCAATAGCTGCACGGAAAAGATAGAACTTACCCATAAACCCAACCGTTGGCGGTACACCGGTCAAGGACAGCATGAATACCGCCATCGCCAGAGCCAATGCTGGGGATTTTGTCCCCAAACCAGCGTAATCCTCAATCTCCAGACCTGTGCCTTCCGTTTTTTCGAGCGCCAGGACAACACCCCAGGCTCCCAGATTGGTAATGCCATAGGCGATCAAGTAGAACAAGGCTCCACGCAAGGCTTCAGGTGCTACCGCCGGTACTGCTGCTGCAGGTAAGGCCATGAAAATGTAGCCCGCGTGGGCGATACTAGAATACGCCAACATGCGCTTAATATTTTTCTGTGCGATCGCGGCGACATTGCCCCATGCCATGGTGAGCGCCGCGATCCACATTGTTAGCGGGCCCCAGGTCGCCGCCGTTTCAGGAAATGCTGCGACAAATATCCGCAGCAGCGCTGCAAAACCACCGGCCTTGGCGCCAACCGACATAAATGCGGTCACCGAAGTCGGTGCCCCCTGGTAGACATCTGGTGTCCACATATGGAAAGGGACTGCTGCAACCTTAAACCCAAGACCGACGATGATCATGCCAGCTCCCAGGAAGGCTAAGGATGGAATTGCATTAGCTGTTCGCAAACTTTCAAAAATACCTGAGAGTTGCGTGGTTCCGGTCACACCAAAGATAAGTGCGATCCCATACACAAGAAAGCCGGATGCAAATGCGCCCAGCAGGAAGTACTTCATCGCCGATTCTTCTGATTCAATCTTGGGTCTGGCAAACCCTGCAAGTACATAAAGCGGAATGGACAGCAACTCAAGTGATACAAACACAACGATCAGGTCACCCGCAGATGCCATCAACATCATGCCGCTTAAGCTGAACATAAGCAAGGCATAGTACTCGCCGCGGGCAATCCGGTGCTTGCGCAAATAGTCGTATGCCTGAGCAATTGCGACCAGCCCCAAAACCAGGAACAACAACTGCAGCACGGATGCAAAACCATCCGCAATGATCATGCCGGCAAAACCGCTAGTCTCCCGGGTGAATTGCGCGAGCAAGCTGATCATGGCGGCGATCAATCCCAATGCCCCCAGCAAGGGCGTGGCCCAGCTGCGGATTTTTGGAATGAATAGATCAATTAGGAGCAGCAGGCTAGCCCAGCCGGCAACGATCAGGATTGGCAGAATGGTCAGCAGCGATTGTGGATCCATGATCTAGCGCACCACCATACTGACGGTCCCCAGGGTTGCAACCAGGTTGTCAACAGCGGGCGCCATCAAGTCAAAGAAGGGTTTAGGGTATAGCCCGATCCAGAATATGAAGATCACCAGCGGTACAAGCGTGATAATCTCGCGTAAGTTTAGATCTTTCAAGACTTTGTTTTCTTCTTTGTCTACCGGCCCCAGGAAAAGCTTCTGGAACATGAAAAGCATGTAGATCGCTGCAAGGATGACCCCGGCAGCTGCTAGGCCGGCATAGATAGGTGTACCAATGGCATCCGAGCCAAAAGATCCCAACAAGATCGTAAATTCGCCGACAAACCCATTTAATCCGGGTAGCCCCATGGACGAGAGTGTGACAATCAACGTCAATACGGCATAGATCGGCATGATTTTCCACAACCCACCAAAGGCATCCATGTCACGCGTGTGCCGGCGCTCATAGATCATCCCGACGATAATGAATAATGCACCTGTGCTGAGCCCATGGTTAACCATTTGTAGAATGCCGCCCTGGATGCCCTGTGGATTCAAGGCGAACAGTCCCAGGATGACGAACCCCAGGTGGCTTACCGATGAATAGGCAACCAGTTTCTTCACATCCTTCTGGGCGTAGGAAACTGCCGCACCGTACAGAATGCCGATAACAGCGAACAAGGCCATCCAGGGCGCAAGGCGTACTGCCGCATCTGGGAACATGGGGAGGTTAAAACGCAGGAAACCATAGGTGCCCATCTTGAGCAGCACCCCCGCCAGGATTACTGAACCGGCTGTCGGTGCTTCGACATGCGCATCTGGAAGCCAGGAGTGAAGTGGCCACATGGGGACTTTGATCGCGAACGCAGCGGCAAAAGCCAGAAACAGCCATGTTTGGATGTCCGCCGGTATACCGGCTTGTTGGATAAGATCCGGAACTGAAAAGGATTCGAATTGTAAGCCTAGCCAGAGGATCGCCAGCAGCATCAGGATCGAGCCTGCCATGGTGTAAAGGAAGAATTTGATCGCCGCATAGACCCGGCGCGGTCCGCCCCAAATACCGATCAGGAAGTACATGGGCACAAGCGTAAATTCCCAGAATATATAGAAAAGGAACAAATCCTGTGCCAGGAACACCCCCACCATGCCTACCTCGAGCAGCAAGAAAAAGATCATGAATTCCTTGACCCGTTCTTCCACTGCCGTCCATGTTGACAGGATTGAGATCGGCGTCAAGAACGTAGTCAGCAGCACAAGGAGTAAGCTTAGGCCGTCGACCCCGATGAAATATTGGATCTGAATCCCCGCAATCTGGAACCATGAGCGTCTCTCCACCATTTGTAAGATGGGGGAGGTCGAATCAAATTGTGAGAGCATCAACAGGGAGACGACAAAGGTGACAATTGAACCCAGCAGCGCTACCCAGCGAATGGGATTATGGCGTTCCTTTGGGAGAAACAAGATTACCAAAACACCCAGAAGTGGGGTAAAAGTCACCCAAGTTAACATTGTGTTCATAGGAAGTCCTCTGCCTAACTATCCGAATATGATGTAACTCAGTACAAGCACACCGCCGACAAGCACGGCGAGCGCATAATTCCGAACATAGCCGGTTTGTATAAGCCGCAATCGAGCTGCCGCACCCTTGGTCAGACTTGCCAGGCCATTCGCAGTGGCGTCAATGACCTTCAAATCAAAAGCACTTGCCAGCCAACGACTGCCGTTTTGATAGGCGGCGCCCAGTACGCTGTCGTGGAACCAATCGTGCCAGAAGCGCCAGTCAATCACGTCAGCAAGGAAGCTCGCGAGGGCGATGTAGGGTTTGATGAAAAGCGCTGAATACAACTCATCGACCCACCACTTATTCTCCATCCCTACAAAGATGGGGCCAAGGATCTTCCGTAAAGGATCCTTCTGTCCCTTGCTCATTGGTTCGCGCCCGTAAAGCACAAAGGAAATCAGGATCGCCGCTACAGCAAACACGACGGACAAGCCTGCTACTTGGAAATTGAACTCGGTCGCATGGGCATGATGGAGTGTGTTCTCAAGCCAGTCGGTCAGCGTATGAACCCCCGGCAAATTCAACGCCCCACCGATGATTGACAAACCTGCCAGGATCATCAGGGGCACTGTCATGACCGGGGGGTTCTCCACGGCATGGCCGGCTGCCTCGGATCGTGGTTCCCCAAAAAATACCATCAGAACCTGTCGACCCATATAAAATGCGGTGAAAAATGCAGCAATTGCCAGAAGCACGTAGACCACCATGTTTTCCAGGCTGGCATCAGCCAGGATCTCATCTTTGGAAAAGAACCCGGCCAAGGGGGGTAGGCCTGCTAATGCAAGCGAACCAATTAAATAGACCCAGTATGTGATCTTCATACGCGTGCGCAATCCACCCATGTTGCGCATATCTTGCGGATCAAAACTATGATCCCCTTCCCCGTGGTCTACGTGGTGATGCCCATGTTCAACACCCTGTATCACCGATCCGGAAGAGAGAAAGAGAAGGGCTTTAAAAAACGCATGCGTCACAAGGTGGAACATGGCAGCTACATAGGCGCCGATCCCTGCCGCAGCCATCATGAAACCTAGTTGGCTGATGGTTGAGTAGGCCAAGACTCGTTTGATGTCGAATTGACCCACGGCGATCGTGGCGGCGAAAAGGGCAGTAGCTGCACCGATTAAAGCAACCAGGTTTGCGGTCGTCTCGGCCACCTCAAAGAGTGGGGCACTGCGCACGATCATGTAGATTCCCGCCGTAACCATCGTCGCCGCGTGGATCAAAGCCGAAACTGGCGTCGGTCCGGCCATGGCGTCCGGCAGCCACACATAGAGTGGCAGTTGCGCTGACTTCCCCGTCGCACCTAGCAGAAGGAACAACGTTATGGCGGAGATGACCCCGATCTGCGCCATACCATGTTGCTCGACCCAGTGGAAGACCTCGTCGAACTGCAGACTGCCTACAAGTCCAAAAATCAGGAACATGGCGATGAGGAAACCGAAGTCACCGATGCGGTTGGTGACAAAAGCCTTCTTGCCGGCAATGGCATTGCCGATCCCATCCTGGCCTTTCTCAAACCAAAAACCGATCAATAGATAGGAACACAATCCCACACCTTCCCAACCCACAAACATCATCAGGTAATTATCGGCGCTGACCAGGATCATCATCGCAGCGACGAACAGATTGAAGAAGATAAAGAAGCGGGTGTAGCGGCCAGGGTCTCCCTGGAAGCGCACGTCCTCATGCATGTAACCTGCAGCATAAATATGGATCAATGTGCTCACCCCGGTGACCATCATCATCATGGTTGCCGAGAGCGTATCCACTTTTATCGACCAGGTGACATCTAACTGACCGATCTGGATCCAATCGGCCACGTGCACGATTGCGCCCTCAGGGTGCGCTTGTAGAGCGATGATTTGTAGCAGGGCGATAACAAACGCTGAGCCCACTGCACTGCTGGCAACGACGCTTGAGAAGCGCTCTCCCGCCCTTCTGCCAAAGATGATATTGAGCAGCAATCCCACCACCGGCAGGGCAATCACCAACGGGGCGTAGATGAAAAGCCCTTCAGCCTGAGAGGCTTCACTTAAACTCATGCCTTCCCTCCGCTTGCGGGGTTAACCCCGCAAGCTGCTGACGTCATCGACATCAATACTCTGGCGCGATCGGAAGATCGACACAATCAGCGTTAGACCGACAGCCACTTCCGCAGCAGCCACGGCGATGACAAAGAATACAAAGACGTGTCCTCGCAAACCCTCGGTTGCGGGTCCGAACGATCGAGCGAATGCGATAAACGCCAGGTTGGCGGCGTTAAGCATCAGTTCAATCGACATGAAGATCACAATGGCATTGCGCCGGATAAGAACGCCCAAAATTCCCAGGGCGAAAAGTACAGCGGATAAAGTCAGAACGTAGGAGGCAGGAATGTTCATTGGCTTTCCCTCTTACGCTTGAGCGTGAGCACAATCGCACCAACCATCGCGACGAGTAAGAGAACGGATGTAATCTCAAAAGGGATCAAGTATTCGCTAAAAAGGATGCGCCCGATAGACGCTGGGCTCCCAAATTCCTCTCCGACTCTTGCGAACGACCCACCCCATTCCCCGGCTCCCGACAGAAGTACGTATGCCAATTCGGCAGCCAATGTTACGCCCATAGCAAGTGCAACGGGCATCTGCCACTTAGAACGTCCGTCGATTTGCTCTTCCTCCGTTCCCAACAACATGATCACGAATAGGAACAACACCATGATCGCGCCTGCATAAACGGTGACCTGCACAATAGCGATGAATGCTGCGTTCAACAAGAGATAAAGGGCTGCAACTGCGAGGAAATTGAGCACAAGGAACAAGGCTGAATAGACGGCATTGCGGCTGGCAAGCATGCTAACCGCAGTTGCAACCGCAATTAAAGCAATGCTGAGAAACAGGATTAGGTCGATCGACATCCAATCACCTCAAATCCAGGCACCTATTTCGGATCCTCCATCATCGGAATCGATGTATTGAACATGCCGGGGGCTACCTTCTGGGGAGTGGGTTGACCGCCACTGGGCACTGGCACAATCAACATTTCCTTCGTATAGATGGCACTACGTCGATCCGTGAATGACATCTCATAATTGTGTTCAAGCACAATCGCTTCTGTAGGGCATGCATCTTCGCAGTAACCGCAATAGATACAGCGCAACATGTTGATTTCATACGTACTCGCATAGCGTTCGCCGGGTGCAAAACGTTTCTCATCCGTGTTCTCTGCTGCTTCGACAAATATTGCATCTGCTGGACAGGCTGCGGCGCAGAGAGAACATCCAATGCACTTCTCAAGCCCGTTGTCATATCGCTTCAGCTCATGTCGCCCTTTAAAGCGCTCGCGCACCGGTCTTTTAACCTCCGGATATTGGTAGGTTACCGGTGGTTCAAAGGCGCTGCGAAGCGTGGTCCACAGCCCTCGAAGAATTTCAAGCGGATTCATGCACTACCCTCCAAGTAAAACAACCAGCACCGCGGTTACCAATACATTGATGATCGCCACAGGAAGCAGGAATTTCCAACCGAACGCCATTAGGCGGTCATAGCGAAAGCGCGGCAGTGTCGCCCGCAACCAGACCATCAGGAATAAAACAATCACCACCTTGGCGACTAAATAAATCGGCCCGAGCCAGGGAACGGCTTCAATAAATGGACCTTGGTATCCCCCCAGGAACAGGGACGCACCAATGAAGGCAACCGCGATCATCTTGCCGTATTCGGCCATGAAGAATAGCGCGAATTTCATCCCTGAGTACTCGACATGATAGCCTGCGGTTAGTTCCTGCTCCGCTTCAGGCATATCAAAGGGTGCCCGATTGACCTCGGCGATAGAGGCCAGCAAGAAGATCAGGAAGCCAACGGGCTGTAGCACAATGTACCAGAGACCGCGTTGGTCAGAGACAATCGCGTCGATACTCATCGAATTCGCCAGGAGGATTGGACCGATGATCGACAGACCAAGGGCCAATTCATAGCTGACCATTTGAGCCGATGAGCGGATGCCCCCCATGAGCGCATATTTATTGGCCGAGGACCACCCTGCGATAACAATCCCGTATACTGCGAT
>JBFFQB010000112.1:0-8954 GCA_041573795.1 Anaerolineales bacterium | reverse complement strand
TCCTAGATCAGGCACAGGTCAACGCAGAAGCATACCTCTATCGCTTATTGCGTTCGCTAGGATTTCCTGATGTCACCATTCGCTGGGAAACCCCCTGATTATCAAGAGAACCAATATTAAATCCTAGTTAGCCACTAATAAATTGAGGGGCTTTGCTCCGTAAAGTGCCTGCGGAACCAAAATAGCAGCGTAATCACCATCGCCATTCACATGAATTGTTCCCACAAAGCGTAGGCGAACGACTGCCAGTGCAGCCCACCAAAATTCGGATCAAGACCACCCTCCAATACACCTCCCACAATAAACAACACCGGCAGTAACAGGACCAATCGCAGGACGACGAAATACCGGGTTTTACTCTGTGAGTCTGCTACCGACTCAAACCAGTTCCACCGGTAAGCGACGATGTCTACAATATACAGCCCAATGTACTAAGGGAAGGGGGGAAGCTGCCCTGATATTTCACAATGATAACTTTGGCAGAGAGAGACTTCCCTACAACCACTGAAAGTGCCCGCAACGAAGATTAAAGCGAAATTCCTCTGATAGTAGTGTCCAGGTGAGCAAAACTATATCAAAGATCACGCACGGTCCATGTGTGATTCCGGAAGTGTGTCTCCACAAGCTGCGTTGCTGTCGATTCTTCATCGGGTGTTAGTTCAAGTGGCGTGAGTGAATAATTAAGAGACTTTTGAAATCCGCTGACTATGGCTTCAGCAGCATCCTGCCAGGAGATAACTCTACCCACCAACGTTTCAAGGGTTGCTGCACGCGCAAGCAGATCCCGCTTCGCTTTCAGCCTCATGTCCTCACTCGAATAATGAAGGACATCGCATATCTGTCCAAGATCCCCGGTAAGGGGCAAGCTGCCATGCTGGAGGACAGTCTTTCGTTTTCGGACCTGTGCGCTGCCAACAATCTTGCGACCCTGGATGGTAATCTCGTACGCACTCGGAACCTCGAAGCAAATTGGGTTTGCCCGAGCCTCTTCTGATAGGGATTCAGATCCCTGGACAGCGACAACGATTGCTAATTGCTCCAGACCGCGCACAAGTGCCTCGCTGATCCGTCGGTAGCTCTCCAATACACCCCCTCGCATCAGGGGATGGTCTTCGGGTGCGATCACGGCATAGGTAAGTTCATTCTGGTGCAGGATCGCTCGACCACCCGTTGTGCGGCGAACGAGGTCCCAGCCACGCTCAGCGAGTCTTCCTGGGTCAACATCAGCATAGGATTGCGCCCTACCAAGCGAGAGGCATGCGGGCTCCCATGCGTAGAGTCGCAATGTTGGGGCTATACTCCTAGCAGCAACGGCTTGGAGGATTGCCTCATCAACAGCCATATTCCATGCTCCATCTCGGGCAGTATGTGTGATTAATCGCCAGGTGCTGTTTCCTTGTTCCATGGGCATGACCGCATTATATCCCCAGCAGTCGGACTCACTGAAGCGGGAAAGGCTGAATAAAATGCAAGGGGGGATAAGCTGCCATTTCCACAACGGATCGGAGCCTAGAGGCGATTGAACCCCGCACTATGGTAAACTCCTGCGCGATGAGAAAGATTTCAAAGTCCGAGAATTTCCGGCAGCGTCCCTACCCACGCCCGATTCGGGCATTACAAACCAGGGTGTTTTCCCTGCGCCACGGGCGAAAATGGATCGCTCTCTTATTAGCCCTGGCGCTCTTTGCTTGTGGAACTTCTCCGAGCGAACGATTAGCCCAACCAGGCGAAGTCGAGCAAGCAACCCTGACGCCAGCGCCGTTGCCGACTCTCACATCACTACCTTCGATCACCCCGACGGAGACGATCGCAATTTGGTTAGACTGGGACTTTGACGAACTTCGGGGGATGCATGCAATCATCGAGCGGTATCGTATAGACCACCCTGAAGTTCAATTTGCAATTACATATCGCACCAGCGAGCAGTTGCTTCCGGCCTTTGTATCCAGTGTGGAATCGGGTCAGGCTCCCAGTATCTTGCTGGGTCCCTCGCTCTGGGGCCCTGATCTTCGTGAGCAGGGTCTAATACTCAATCTCTCACCTCTGCTTGATCCAGGAATGGAGAGCAATATCCACCCCATCGCTTGGACACAAGCCGCCGAAGGGACACAATTGTTCGGACTACCGCTTGAGCTACTTGGGATGGTGCTATATCGTAACCGGACCCTGGCGGCCGAGCCCGTTGCCGATGTAGAACAGTGGCAGCAGATTGCTGAGCAAATGGCTGCCGAAGATCGCAAGCCTATCAGCCTGGACCTTGGTCTGGAGGTCTCATTGCCGCTGATGGCCGGCTGCGGTGAAGAAGTTTTTAACCCGCGTGGGGAGCTACTATTATTTGAGCGAGGAGGCGAGTGCTGGCTCAACTTGTTGACGGTGCTTGGAAGCTTGGGCCAGGTAGATTTTTCTTCTGATGAAGGGTTACAGCAATTCAAATCGGGACAGACAGCTTGGGTGATCGCCAGCACCGAGATGAGGGCTGAACTTATTGAAGCAGTCGGGGTGACAAACTTGGAGGTCGATCCATGGCCTGTATATGGCTCCGAGAGTTTTCCGTTACGAGGATTCACATGGAGTGAAAACGCCTATTTAGTCGCCGGGTCATCAGAATCCAATCTTGAAGCCTCCTGGAATTTTCTACAATTTCTGTTTAGCCCGGAAGCCCAGGGAATTTTAAGCGATCCTGGTGGCGCTGCGCACATCCCTACCACAAGTGCGACCGAGCTTACCGATGGGCTGCTTTTGGAATCCTCATCCATGCTACGAACAGGGATCCCTTATCCACTTCGCAGTGAGCTCGAACTGGTGCAAGAGCCGATCCTGGCTGCAATTCAAGCTGTTGTTCTTCAGGGCGCGGACCCGAATTTTGCCTTGCGCCTGGCGGAAGAGCGTTTGGAGCTCCTACGCTCAAGCAGCTTGACGCCATAACATGCCGGTAGCAAAGGTCCAGGCAATATCAGAAGGAGACTTCGCTTCATGAACGTACCTGCTTGGGTTCAAGATTCGGTCTTCTATCAGATCTTCCCTGATCGATTCGCCAATGGGGATCCAGCTAATGACCCACCCAATGTGCAGCAGTGGGGAGAAAGGCCAACTGTACTGGGCTTTCAGGGTGGAGATCTTCGGGGTATCGGGCAGCGGATTGACTACCTGGTAGACCTTGGGGTAAATGCGATTTATCTGAACCCTATTTTCCAGGCCAGCTCCAATCATCGCTACGACACCATTAATTATTACATGATCGATCCCAAGCTTGGATCATCGAAGGATTTTAGTCAGCTTGTTGATAAAGCTCATTCAAATGGGATCCGGATCATTCTGGACGGCGTCTTCAACCATTGCGGTCGGGGATTTTTCGCCTTTGTCGATGTGATGGAAAATCAGCAAGATTCACCCTATCTCGAATGGTTCCATATCAAGCGCTTTCCCCTGCATGCCTATGAAGGTGGGGAAGCGAGGAATTATCGTGGGTGGTATAAGCTCAAATCTTTGCCCAAGTTCAACACACAAAATCCTCAGGTACGTGAATATATTTTTGGTGTAGCCCGCTATTGGATCGAACAAGGCGCCGATGGATGGCGTTTGGATGTGCCCAATGAGATTGACGATGACAGTTTCTGGGCAGAATTTCGCCACGTCGTTAAACAAACCAATCCAGATGCATATCTGTTAGGTGAGATCTGGAATGTCGATCCCCGCTGGGTAGGCTCCAATCATTTTGACGGACTCATGAATTACCCCCTGCGTGATGCCTTGTTAGAACTCATTGTCGAAAATAAGATCTCATCAAGTGAATTTATGCGTAAGGTGCAATCGATCGTAGAGGCTTATCCTCAGGAAAATACCTTCTCTCACTATGTCCCGCTTGGATCCCACGATACGCCCCGCCTGGCAACGATCTTGGATGGTGATCAACGCAAAATTAAATTATTCAACCAGATGCTCTTCTCTTTTCCAGGAGCACCGGCCATCTATTACGGTGACGAAATTGGCTTGAAAGGTGAGAAAGACCCGGATAGTCGGCGAGCATTTCCCTGGGAAGAAGATGCATGGGATCCTGAGTTGCGTAATTTCATGCGACAGCTGATCCAGTTGAGAAAGACTTATATAGAACTGAGAAGGGGGCAGGTTAGGTTCTTGAAGAGTGAGCAGAGTGGTGCTGTTGCGATGGCTCGAACGTACCAAGGATCTAGTGTGCTTTTGGTCTTTAATGCGACCAATACCGCGCTTGATTTCAGCCTTCCCGTCGTTGAATTGGCATGGGCTGATTCAACTCCAATCTCGGATCTACTCTCCAAGACACGCCATGTCGTCACAGAAGGAAAGCTTGGATTGCATCTACCCCCATACCAGGCCCTCATGCTTGCCCCGGCCTAGCAGCGTTATTGAGCCAGTTAGGTTGAAGCTGAGAAGGCTTTCTTATAGGTATGGGAAGTCTTGATGTGATCGTAATGCAGTGCCTGGTAGAACGTATGTGCCCCCCGATGAGCGGTATTCGATCGAATCGATAGCAGCGTAAGCCCTCTCTCCTTGATCCACTTTTCAGCACTGCACAATAGCGCCTGACCAATTCCCTGTCTGCGATAGCACGCATCGACGACCAGCCCGCCGAGCTCTGCACCTGGAGCTTGAATGAGTAAGGACGTTCATAGATATGCACCCACCCGAGCATTTGATCTTCACCGTCGGAAGCGATGAAGATTGCATGCTGATCCAAGGCCATGATGTGGCTTAGGCGATCGGCAAGTTGATCTTCGCCGACTGGATAACCTAACGCAGCACATAAGGATCTCAAATTTGGAACATCCCTGGGAGCTACGGGGCGAATATGCCATGCTAGGGGTTTACCCTCAGCCATCTCGGCGGGATTCATCAAATCTCTCCTTAGAATAGATGAGCCTGCTGGAGCCTCAATCCATGCCGTGAGGGCATTATACGGTGTAGACGCATGCAGTAGTAAAGGATACCTATTGGGCATCATGGAGGGTCGATAAAGTACCTGCAATTCAACGTCGATGTATAATCCAGCCGAGATTCCTCCAATGCAGGGAGAAGGACGAGCAAGGCTATGCATGTCGTTTGTACACACGAACAGGCAGATTTTGATGCCGTTGCCAGCCTCATCGGGGTTGTCCTACTAGACCCGGACGCGCTTCCAGTCTTGCCGCGCAGGGTTAATCGCAATGTGCAAGCTTTTTTGAATCTCTACGGCGTCGAGATGTCCTTCATTAAAGTTGATGATCTGCCGCGCGAGCCGATCAGCAGCTTAACCCTGGTTGATACCCAATCAAAGCCTTCGCTTAAAGGCTTAACTAAGGACACAACAGTCCATGTGATCGATCATCATCCACCGGCAACCGATCTGGATCAAAGCTGGAGCAAACATCTGGACGATGTCGGGGCAACGGCAACGCTGCTTGTTGAGCAATTGAGAGAGCAGGCCAAGGTTATTGGTTCCCTTGAAGCTACACTGCTTCTACTCGGCATTTACGAGGACACGGGTTCGCTCACCTATAGCAGCACGAACGTGCGCGATATTCAATCCTGCGCCTGGTTGCTGGAACAAGGGGCACGCATAAGCCTGCTGAGTGATTTTCTCGACCATCCCCTAACCAATGGCCAAAAGGAATTGTACAAGCGCCTGGTGGATGCCTGCGAGACCATCACAATCCACGGACTCACGATCATGATTACTGCAGGGGAAGCCGGTGGCCTGGAAGAGGAGATTTCAACACTGGCGCATAAACTGCGTGATCTCTATGATCCCGATGGACTCTTTGTACTGGTCGCCCTGGACGGGCATATCCAACTCGTGGCCCGTTCGACAACCAAGGCGCTGGATGTCGGCCGAATCGCGGAACAATTTGGTGGTGGCGGGCATACGCGTGCAGCAGCCGCCTTGATTCGCGATCGTTCCTTAGATGAAATCCGCGCAAGCTTGCTTGATTCGTTGAAGGCCACGATCGAGCCTAGTCGCACGGTCGAGGAAATTATGTCCCGGGATCCGCAGCTACTTGATCCTGATTTGCACATCGCTGATGCAGCAGAGCGCATGCAGCGTTTTGGCCATGAGGGCTACCCGGTTGTGCGGGATGGTCATGTCCTGGGGCTTTTAACTCGCCGGGCTGTTGACCGGGCTATCACGCATGGGATGGCCGGGCAATCCATTGCCAAAGTGATGAAAGCGGGGACGGTTTCGATCGATGCCGATAAGCCCATCATGCAACTGCAAGATTTGATGATCGAAAACGGCTGGGGCCAGGTTCCGGTGACAGACCCGCAAAGCGGTGAAATTATCGGAATTGTCACCCGCACGGATTTGATTACGGCCTTGGGGACCGGGAGCGAACGAGAGGGGGAAGGAGATTCGCTGGAGACGTTGAAAGCGGCGCTTCCCCCACAGCGATTAGCATTGCTGATGTACATCGCAGAGGTTGCAGGACAACGCAAGGCTGCACTCTATATCGTCGGTGGATTCGTTCGAGACCTTTTGCTGGGCTCGCCCAGCGTCGACTTTGATTTAGTCGTTGAGGGCGATGCGATTGGCCTGGCGAAACAACTTGCAACAGAGTTGGGCGGCAGGGTAAGCAGCCATAGGCGTTTTGGAACGGCTAAGTGGCAAATAGACCTGAATAGTGAGCCTCTGATCGAGATCGCCGGATCGAAACCTTCTGGTAAAGGCGACCTGCCTCCTTACCTGGATTTTGTGACAGCCAGAACCGAATTTTATACGCATCCAACTGCTTTGCCCTCTGTTGAACGAGGCAGCATTAAACTGGACCTCCACCGCCGAGACTTTACGATCAATACACTCGCCATGCGGCTAGATGAACCGTACCGCGGGCAGCTGCTCGATTACTGGGGAGGGAATCGCGATCTGCGTGAAAAAAAGATCCGTGTATTGCATTCCCTCAGCTTCGTCGATGACCCGACCAGGATCTTGAGAGCGATCCGACTAGAGCAGCGTATGGGATTTCAGATCGAGGTGAGAACGATGGAATTACTGCAGGAGGCGGTGGCCTTGCTTGACAGGGTGAGCGGGGAACGCCTACGCAGTGAATTGGATTTAATCTTCCAGGAAGAAGAGTTTGCACGGGCCATGCAGCGCCTGGTAGAACTAGGGCTGCTCCAAGCCATTCACAGTGATTTAGTTTGGGATGAGTGGCTTGAGCAAAAGTTCAAAGTGGCCAGGAACTTCTCAATTCCTTTAGAGTGGGAATCTCCTGATGTGCCGGACCGCAACCACATTCTTTACGGATTATGGCTTATCCGCTTGAAACCAAACGAGATTACCGCAATCGCGCAACGATTGCGGTTTCCGGGCGCCTTGAAAGCGGACATCTTGAATGCGCAGCACATCTGCGAATTTATCTGCGATCTCCCCAGTGGGCTCAAGGTGAGCGAGATCGTTGCAAGGCTGGAGGATGCGCGTGAGCGTAGCCTGATTATGGCCTACTTGGCACTGGACAAGGATTCAGAGGCAGAACAGGCGCTGATGACTTATCTCTCACGCTGGCGATCACTCCAACCTTGCACAACAGGTGATACTTTGCGTGAACGTGGCTTGCAGCCGGGGCCTCACTATCGGAAAATCCTTTGGCGCTTGCGAGCCGCATGGTTGGATGGAGAAATCACGGATCCCGAAGAAGAATCGCTCTTACTTGAAGGGTTGGTCAAGGATTTTGAAGGTGATGCTTGAAATTGCAGGTTTGCAGATACGTGAGGCGACAGAATTCGACCTTTCGGCATTGGAATGGGATGGTGAATACATCCATTTCCGGCGCGTCTACCAGGAAGCCATGAAGGAAGTCAAGAAAGGTAGACGCGTGATTTTTATTGCTGAAGCAGATACAGAACACATCGGTCAGATTTTCGTCAATCTATTCTCCACCTGGCGTAACGCTGTGCTTGGCCTTCGCACAGGCTACCTTCATTCCTTTCGCGTCAAACCGGCGTACCGCAATCGTGGCGTCGGAAGGATGTTAATTCAGACAGCCGAGAATTTTTTGATTAGCGGCGATTTTCAGCGCGTGGTCATAAGTGTTGCAAGGAATAATTATGGTGCACTGCGCTTATATCAACAACTTGGCTATGAAATTTTCTGTGATGATCCAGGCCGATGGTCGTTTCTAAATCACTTGAATCAAATTCAGCATGTCGCAGAACCGGCGCTTATTCTCCAGAAATCTCTGTGATCCACCCGATCAGTCTCCCAATTTGGCATAGATCTTGAACCATGATTTACCAAGACCCTGAAGTGCAATATGCACCTTGGACCTTGGATGAGGACGGTAAGCCCCACGTGTTGGCCTAACGGATACTTGGGGCAAAAGGTTGCCGGGAGCCAAAATCAAAATGTTATGTTGCTTTCAATGGCAGGATGTTTAACTCAAATGCATAAACGTTACCTTCCCTTGCTGATATTTTTGGCAATTTGGGGCTGCGCGCCAGCGGAAGAGGATGTTGTTCGTAATGTCCTTATAAAACCCTGGGTTGGATGGATCCCAGCTGGGGAGATTATTGGCTCCACTGATACCCCTACACAACTGAACCTGATGACACCTTCGGCATCGCCAATCGCGCCTCAAACCGTCTACGGGACACCCACCCCCGATCCTTTCAGGGAGTCCCCTCCTCTAAGGGAGGACGAGGTCACACATCTCGTCCAATGGGGTGATTCACTGAACTCAATCGCCGCGCGCTACCAGGTCTCACCACAAATCATCTCCCAAGCAAACGGGTTGTTGAATGCTGATATGCTTCAGGCAGGACAATACCTGCGTATCCCGCCTCCCAATCCACGTCCGCCTGGCCCTAACTATAAGATCATCCCCGATTCGGAATTGGTCAACGGCCCCGCTGGGGTGAGCTTCGATCTCTTCGGGGAGGTCTCCACGCACGCAGGCTACTTACTCTATTACACGGAGGAAGTTGAAGGGCAAATCCGCAATGGTGCC
>JBFFQB010000111.1:0-9361 GCA_041573795.1 Anaerolineales bacterium | reverse complement strand
GTCATTGGCTTGTTGCTGTCCCTGGCAGGAGTTAACTTGCTGGTCTTCTACTTTGAGCAGTTCTCAACCATCCTGACGGCGTTTGTGCAGTTCGTGCTGTTGTTGACCATTTTTCGGCACCGCCAGCGTTTGTCGGATGGTGGTGCTGTGTCATAGGTATCACGGGTAATAACTTGTTGATGTTTTGCTTTGCGAGTGGTCAGGCGCGACGAAGATCCCCTGGAAAGAATTTCAATTACAAGCATCGTCCCTCTTGCTGGCCACGTGAGGAATACCTACATCCTTCGGGCTGACGATCAGGGTCTGAGGGATCTGTGAGGGCATGGATTCGCTGGGAAGTGCTCTCGTGAAAAGATATGGGGGCGACCAACCGGTCGCACCTAGCGGTTTTCAGAAGCCCATCATGCAATAAATAAAGATGTTAGAGCTTGTCAGCTACTGCTCTACCTCTACTTGCCTATATAAAATTTTTCTCACCGGCACGAATCGGTAGGCTTATCCGATTTTCCGGCGGGGTTATCGGACATGACCAGTTTTCGTTATAGGCACAGTAGGGGTTGTAAGCCAGGTTGAAATCGACCACGAGACGATCGTCACCGATTTCTTCAGGCTCGAGATATCGGCCGGCACCATAGGTTTCTTTCCCGGCAAGGGCATCGGCGAAGGGCAAGAAGTAACCGTGATCATTGCGGAAGACGGTTAACTCCGCTTCTTCACCTGCGACCATGAACCGAAAACGGCCGAAGCGCTCATAGGTTTGCACGGCGCCGGTGTTGGTCTGGATTTGGACATGATCTACCGGATCAAATCTTTCAAGATCGACCTCAATCCTGAGCTCCGGGTTATCGTCAAAATATTGCAAACCTTCAAATGATTGTTTTTGCTCGGCGGTGAGTGGGCTATGATGATCTTCTAAAAAAAAAGCATCCTTCTGTGCTCTGAAATCGGTCAAATGATCCATGCTACACTCTCCAAGGGATAGGATCGCGAAGACTATATCAAAAAAATGATTGCCCCGGTTGTAGAGATGCCTTGGACTACAATATTCTTACGTAGGCATTGTAGCCCTGCATCTGAAACCCACACCAGTTTTGGTCGCGGCAATCCTACCGGCCACTTCTGGTTTGTTGATAAGCGTCAAAGAATATGTTAACAATCCTCTTGCGCGAACCCATTATGATGGGAGAGCAATTTAGACTGAAACAGAGAGGTGAGTTTCAATGGCAAAGATTATTGGTATTGACTTAGGCACGACGAATAGCGTCGTGGCAGTGATGGAGGGTGGAGATCCGACAGTTATTTCCACCGCAGAAGGTGGGCGCTTGTGCCCATCAGTAGTCGCGTTTACCAGCAATGGCGAACGCCTGGTTGGGCAAACAGCCAAGCGACAGGCGGTGGTTAACTCTGAGAACACGCTGTACTCTATCAAACGCTTCATCGGGCGAAGGTTTGAGGAAACAGAAGTTGAGCGTGCGATGGTGTCCTTTGATGTGGTCGAAGGCCCCACCGATGATGTTCGCATCAAGGTTCCAGCCACGGGTAAAGAGTACGCCCCACAGGAGATCTCGGCCATGGTTCTGGCGAAACTCAGGAATGATGCAGAGGACTACCTGGGCGAGAAGGTCGAAAAGGCCGTCATCACAGTTCCGGCATACTTCAACGACTCGCAGCGTCAGGCAACCAAGGACGCCGGCAAGATCGCGGGCCTGGAGGTCATGCGCATCATCAACGAGCCGACCGCGGCAGCCTTAGCCTATGGCCTCGACAAGAAAGAAAATGAGACCATCCTGGTTTTCGACCTGGGGGGCGGAACATTTGATGTCAGCTTGCTAGAGGTGGGTGATGGTGTGGTTGAGGTAAAGGCCACGAATGGGGATACGCACCTCGGTGGCGATGACTGGGATCAGCGCATTCTGACCTGGATTGCCGACGAGTTCAAGAAGGAGCAGGGCATTGACCTGCGTGAAGATCGGCAGGCATTGCAGCGGTTACGTGAAGCTGCAGAAAAAGCCAAGATCGAGCTGTCGACAGTCACTGAGACAGAAATCAATTTACCCTTTGTGACGGCTGACGCCTCCGGTCCAAAGCACCTTCAGATGAAACTAACGCGAG
Organism: Anaerolineales bacterium; assembly: GCA_041573795.1. Lineage (GTDB taxonomy): Bacteria > Chloroflexota > Anaerolineae > Anaerolineales > E44-bin32 > E44-bin32. The sequence continues at coordinate 7,249 of JBFFQB010000111.1, read as the reverse complement.
CGACCTTTGACCAATTGACGGAAGACCTGGTCGATCGGATTAAAGGCCCCTTCGATGCCGTGCTCAAAGACGCAGGGATCTCTACCGATAAAGTGGACGAAGTTGTGCTGGTTGGTGGTGCCACACGTATGCCCATGGTGCAAAACCTGGTAAGAGGACTTACCAATAAGGACCCGCATAAGGGCGTAAATCCTGATGAGGTTGTCGCTGTCGGCGCAGCTATACAGGCAGGCGTGCTGGCCGGCGAGGTCAAGGATGTGCTCCTGCTGGATGTCACACCACTTTCGCTGGGCGTGGAGACTCTCGGTGGGGTGATGACCACCCTGATCGAGCGCAACACGACCATCCCGATAGAGAAGAGTGAAGTGTTCTCGACAGCCGAGGACAGCCAGACAGCAGTCGACATCCATGTTCTCCAGGGTGAGCGACCGATGGCTGCCGACAATATGACCTTGGGTCGTTTTCGGCTGGAAGGTATTCCGCCGGCGCCGCGTGGTATCCCGCAAATTGAAGTGATATTCGATATCGATGCGAACGGCATCATCAATGTCACGGCCAAGGATAAAGCTACGGGCAAATCACAGAAGGTTACGATCACGGCTTCGACGAATCTCGACAAGGGTGATGTCGAACGAATGGTGAAAGAAGCTCAATCCCATGCCACGGAGGATCGTAAACGACGCGATTTGGCCGAAGCCCGGAATAGCGGCGACACGATGGCTTACTCAGCTGAGAAAGCTCTACGCGAGTTGGGTGAGAAAGTACCAGACACAGACCGCGACCAAATCGAAGCGAAGATCGCTGACCTGCGCAAAGCACTGGAAGGCGACGATGTCAATGAAATCAAGCGTTTGACAGAAGAGGTCCAGCAAGCGAGCTACGCGCTAAGCCAACAGTTGTATGCACAAGAATCGCCGCCAGAAGGCGCCACGGAAAGTGGCGAAGGCGGACAGGAAGAGGGCGACGTGGTCGAAGGAGAATTCCGAGAGGCGTAGCCCCTGGAAAGAACGAGATATGAAACGTCCGGCTGCTAAAGCCGGACGTTTTGGTTTGTCGCACAGTCTGGAAATTACAGACGCGATTAGAAGGTCGAGGATAGAATGTAACTGGGCTGGAAGTATCCTTGATTGTACTCTCGTCGACAGTCTATAATGATCTTGCATTTCTTTCACCCTTAAACCTGTCTGACCCCATACCCTCAGGAGGTAAGCTGCGGTGGCCCTTCCAAAATTCGCATTTTTCAAAGGTGAGATCGTCCCCTATACAGAGGCTAAAGTTGGAGTGATGACCCATGCGCTCAATTATGGCACCGGTGCGTTTGGAGGCGTTCGAGCTTATTGGAATGCAGAACAAGAACAGTTATATATATTTCGCTCTCATGACCATTTCACTCGATTACTGAACTCAGCCAGGATGATTGCTGCGCAGGTTGACTATACTCAAGATCAATTGCTCTCGTATACATTGGATCTTATCCGTGCAGAGGATTTTCGCGAGGATATCTATATCCGGCCGTTGATCTACAAATCCAATGAGATCATCGGTGTACGGCTGCATGACCTTGACTCGGAATTGACCATCTTCGCCATCCCCTTCACGCGCTATGTTGAACACGATGATTGCGCGCATGTGACCTTCTCGTCCTGGCGCCGGATTGAAGATAATGCCATCCCTGCCCGCGGAAAGTTTACAGGGGCTTACATCAACTCGGCCTTCATTAAAACGGATGCATCGCGGTCAGGCTTCGACGAAGCGCTTGTGTTGACGAACGATGGCCATCTCTCAGAAGGTAGTGCAATGAACGTCTTTATCATGCGATTTGGCAAGCTAATCACGCCGCCGATAACAGACAACATCCTCGAAGGTATCACCCGGAGCACGATCATAACCCTGGCGCGCGAGGAACTCGGGTTGGAGGTAGAGGAGCGTTCCATTGATCGTACCGAAGTATTCCTGTGCGATGAATTATTCATGACAGGCACGGCAGCCCAGGTTACCGCAGTGACCAAGGTTGATCACCGCCCGATCGCTGACGGCCTGATGGGGCCCGTTACGACACAATTGCGCCAACTCTTTGACGACGCTGTGCGCGGGAAGATGCCAGCCTATACACACTGGAATACGCCGGTTTACGTGGCTGAACCGAGCATGGGTGATTAACATTCTACGCAGGCGCACCTTCTCTCTCTTCCTGCATGGTAGCGACAACGGATGAGCTCCCATCACAAGGAGCTCTTCTTTATAATTCGGCGATGGATACCAGACCTCCCAAACTGCAAGGTTTCTTGATCGGCACCCTGATCATCGGGGTCTTGCTGCTTGGCATCGGCTGGAGTGTTCTTCAGATGGGTGCTGGCCAGCTTTCGATCTGGCTGGCATTGTGGGTCGTCTTGCCGTTAATATGCTTGCCGCTGTTGATCCTGGTCGTGTATCGCCTCTATGGTCTGTTTACAGCTAGCTACAGTATCGATCGCAATGGCCTTAAAATTCGCTGGGGCCTGGCATATGACGATATCCCTATCCAGCAGTTGACACGCGTGGATCGAGCCCAGGCTTTCCAAATGGATCAAATGCCTGCTCTAGGGGCATGGTGGCCGGGTTTGGTGATTGGCAGTAGGATCGTTGAAAACCTGGGCGAAGTGGAATATTTTGCCACGCGCGGTCCAAGGGATATGGTGGTTGTGCAAAGTGAAGATCGCTTTGTGGCAATTTCCCCCAAAAACGTCGACCAATTTCTCAAGGCGGTCACAGAATCACTGCGGATGGGCGCACTATCAACCTACCAGGCAATCTCGACCCGGCCAAATTTTGCGCTGGCGCGCTTGGGATCCGATCGAGCCGCCCTCCTGCTGGTTATTCTTGGAGGCCTGCTTCCTGTAGCGCTGCTCGGCTACCTCTTGCTTGCCGTAGGTGGGATAACGGACCCGGTGGCTTTCGGGTTTGATTCGACTGGGGCAGTCGACACCCTGGCCCCCGCAGGACGGCTATTATTACTGCCGATGATCGCAGGTGCCAGCTGGCTCCTGGATCTCTTCTTTGGTATGTGGATGTACCGCACGAGCGCCAATCGCCCTCTGGCTTACACACTCTGGGTCGGTGCCATTCTTGTTGGCGGGTTGATGTGGGGAGCCGTATTAAAGCTCTTAGGCAGCGTGTGATGTCCACCGCTTATCCACAGGCTAACCCCAGTTATCCACAGGCTAAATGCAGACCATCCACAGGTTATCCAACGGGGGTTGATTGGACCTGAATCGATTACTCTTGAGTACGCTCCTTGGCGCGGCGGTGGGTGGTCTTGGCTTGCGTTTCAAGGCGCTCACGCTGGCAGGGTCTGTGGTGGCGGCCAGCCTCGGTGCAGTGATCTACGGATTTGGGGGGTTGGGCGCAGCACTGCTGGTCATTTTCTTTTTTTTGAGCTCAAGTCTCCTTACGCAATTTGGGGCGAGGCGCAAAGCCGCCCTCCATGGGCAATTCGAGAAAGGCGGCCGGCGCGATGCCTGGCAAGTGCTGGCAAATGGCAGCGTTGGGGCGTTCCTTATGCTGCTCTTCGGTTGGGGCAGATCCCCACTGACCCTGGTCGGCTTTGTAGGCGCAATCGGGGTTGCAACAGCAGATACCTGGGCTACGGAAATCGGGGTACTCAGCCGGACGGCACCACGGTCGATCCTTAACGGCAGGGTAGTGCCCAGCGGAACTTCGGGAGGCGTGACGTTGCTGGGCACCAGCGCGGCGGTCCTGGGAAGTTTGGCCATCGGCACAGGGGGATATTTGCTCACAGGTGACTGGCGCCTCATTTTGGCTGGAACTGTCGGGGGGATCACCGGCACGATGATGGACAGCCTGCTCGGGGCTAGTTGGCAAGCAATGTATTCCTGTCCTGTCTGTAAAGTCGAGACAGAAAGGCACCCAACGCATAACTGTGGCGCCCCTTCCGCGTATCTGCGTGGTTGGCGCTGGTTGAACAACGATGGCGTGAATTTCCTCGCAACGTTACTGGGGGCTGGTGTCAGCATCGGAGTGGCATTACTATGGAGGTAATCTAGCAGGGGCTTAAGGAGATCTGCGATGACATCAACAAAACGAGATGATATGCGCACATTGCTCAAATCTTTTGGAATCCAGGTGGATGAAGCGGTAATTGCCCACCTGGCGCGCAACCCCAAAGTAGATTCATTGCATTTGCGTCTCACGCTTGAGGATCTAACTGACTACGGGGGTGAAGAGCCGGAAGACGCCCTGGCTTTTGAACTCGAAGGCAACATTGGCAGGGGTGGTTAGCTGATCAGGTTAACCGTTTAGAACGGGTAACGCATCCCGATGCAACCGCGCTAGCATAAGCACCTTAAGTTCAAGGCTGGAGGGTAGAGGATGGCGAAACTCGATGTGCTCGGTGTAATTCTGGGAGGAGGCCGCGGGTCGAGGTTGTGGCCTCTGACCAAGCTTCGCGCCAAACCTGCGGTTCCCATTGGGGGCAAATACCGCTTGGTTGACATCCCGCTGAGCAACTGCCTGAATTCGGGGATTTCGCATATTGCCGTGTTGACGCAATTTAATTCCGTCTCACTCCATCGGCACATCTCCCAGACCTATAACTTTGATGTCTTTCACAGCGGCTGGGTGCAGATCCTGGCTGCCGAGCAAACCCGGCAGAGCGCCGATTGGTATCAGGGCACGGCTGATGCTGTGCGTAAACAGCTGTTTGAGATCAGCGTGACCGGGGCTGAAAACGTCCTTATACTGGCGGGCGATCATCTCTACCGCATGGACTATGGCGAACTGATCGACTTTCACACCGCGACGAACGCTGATCTAACCGTCGCAGTCAAACCCGTCGCAGCGCAGGATGCGGGGCGGTTTGGGATCCTGAAATTGGCCAGTGATGGCGCCATCACAGATTTCATTGAAAAACCGGCTGAGGCGGAAGCGGTTGCGCCTTTTATCAGCCGTGATGATCCCGGAGAGCCCTACCTGGGCTCGATGGGGATTTACGCCTTCAAGCTCCCTGTTCTTATCGAACTGCTTGGCTCGAACCTGGATGACTTTGGAAGCGATGTGATCCCGGCTGCCATCCAATCCCATCGAGTCTATGGCTACACTTTTGACGGCTATTGGCAAGATATTGGCACGATCCAAGCGTTCTATGAAGCCAACCTGGCGCTGACACAGGCCGAACCGCCCTTCCATTTTGACGATCCATTGGCGCCGATTTTTACGCGACCGCGCTTCCTGCCCGGTACGCGCATTTATGATGTCAGGCTCGATCGAGTGACGCTTGCCGATGGCTGCGTAATTGAAGGAGCAGAGATCGAACGCTCGGTTATCGGGTTACGCAGCATCATTGGTGAAGATGTTATCCTGCGCGACAGCGTGATGATGGGGGCAGATTATTATGAGGAGAAATCCGAGAATCCGCCGGCTGGCGCGCCGCCCATTGGCCTCGGCAAGGGCGCACGCATTCAGGGTGCGATCATCGACAAGAACGCCCGTATCGGCCCGGGCGTGGTGATTGAACCCTTCCCTGCAGGAGTAGACATCGATGAAGATTCCTGGAGCGTTCATGATGGCATTGTGATCATCCCCAAGGATGCCGTTTTGAAGGAAGGGATGGTCATCAGGCCAGACTAGGTTAGCAAAATTTCTCCAGCACGAAACAGTGGCGGCTCTATCAGCCGCCACTGTTTATTTCCTTTAAGAGACATCAGTTGATGGGAGGGTTAGTCGGGATTTGCAGCATTGCCAGCGCGGCCAACAAGATGGAGCCGGCGCTGAAAATCCAGATCGAACTGTGACTGGTGATATCGATCAGCCAGCCGCCCAGGATCGGGCCTGTGATTGCGGCCGCCGAGGAGGCGAAGTAATACAAGCCGGTGTATGCGCCAATGCTATTTTCATCACCCAGGTCGTAAACCATCGGCAGCGAGTTGATGTTGACCAGCGCCCAAAAGAGGTCCATGACAGCCAGTGTCACAAGGAGCATGGTGGCCTGGCGGATGAAAAAACCCGTGACGAGTCCGGCAAACATTCCACACAGGCCAACCAGGATGGTTGGCTTGCGGCCAAAGCGCGTAGCGATCAAACCGCTGGGGATGGCGAAGAGGATCAAGGTCGCGGCGAAGGCGGTCAGCATCTGCGTCCCGCTGCCGATATCGATGCCCAGCACGCTGCGGGCGTAGATGGTGAAGAAGGCTTCCATGGCGTTCCAGCCGACGAACCAACAGAAGATGGCTGCCAGCAACAAGATCGGGCTGCGATCCCGACCACCAAGCACGCGCCGGGCGCTGGCGACCACACCGGGGGACTCAAGGGTCGAGCCGGGATCGCTGCTCTGCGGTTCGCGCACGGCCAGCAGAACGACCAGGATTGCCAGCAGCATGACGCCCGATCCGACGATGAAAGGTAAGGGCACGCCGAGTTTGTAGAGCGCCCCGCCGCCGAAGAGAGCTACGGCACCACCCAGGCCGCCCATTAAGTTGATCACGCCGTTGGCCTTGCTACGGTCCGCCGGTTGGAATAAGTCGCCAAGGTAGGCGATCGTCGGTGAGCGAAAGACGGCCATGCCCAGGTTGGTCCCCAGGATCGCCAGGGCGATTAAGACGAAATTCTCCCGCACGAAGGGAACCAGGATGAAGAATAGCCCGGCAGCCGGCGCGCCAAGCATCAAGAAGGGTTTACGACGACCGAAGCGCGAGCGGGTGCGGTCGGAGAGGCTGCCAATCCAGGGTTGGACAAACATGTTGATGATATTGTCCCAGGTGAGGACAAAGCCGACCACCAGTGCCGAAAGACCCAGGTCTTCTAGCATCGGCGGGATCAGGCTATTAAATAGCGGCCAGATGATGCTGATGCCGAAGAAACCAAAGCCAAGGATAAATGTGCGTCCGTAAGGGAATTTACTCATTGATCCTTCTCCGCGTAATCATTGTTTGAGGTCGAAGTGGGTAATTCTAGGACGTATTACGGCTGTAGCAAAATTGTCGCAGGGAAAGATTGAACGCAGGTCGGGTTTCGGTGGTATGAGAAGTGGAATGATAGCTGAATAATGATTATCGTTAGCTCTCTAGGCGTGTTTCGCACAGCCAAACCTTGAGCAGGGGAGGTGAAGAAGAAACCAGGATCAACATGCAAAATTAGACTATGACCAATTTACCCGAACAATCATTTAGGAGGGGAATACCGTGAAACGTCGAACAATCTTTTTGTTCATTAGCCTGCTCATCGTCGCCAGCTTGGCGCTGGCGGCCTGTGGGGG
>JBFFQB010000110.1:0-10012 GCA_041573795.1 Anaerolineales bacterium | reverse complement strand
TGCGAAACGATCCAAGGAGCTGCAAAAGCGCTTCAGCCATCTGGGCAAAACCGGCACCTTCGCCTTCCTCTGGAGTGTTTCCGAACCGGTTCCAGATTGGGAGGAGCGCTGAATCAAGCGGTACCATCCTGGAAATACACCTCACTGGGATCGCAATAAGCCCCGTCATCCCCTCCCGGATGGACCAGCATTGAAGATCTCGGTCATCTACACGACCTTGTTCTTCTTCTTTCACCGCTAGCAGGAACAGCCAGCTATTCAATAGGATTTACTCCGTAGCAGGGACGGCGATTGTCCAACCCTGGACGTAGCCTTGCGCGGTACACCCCGCGAGAACTCTGTCTCCCTATAACTTTCATCAGTGAATTTATGCACTTGAATCTCAACCTTTATTCCGCGATGATGGAACATCCGCAAGACGAGGGATCCCCATGTCAATCAAGACAGCCTACAGTGAGCATGACGGACTGGGTTTGGCCGAATTGGTCAAGAAGGGAGAGATTACACCCCTCGAGCTCGTCGAGGAAGCAATCCGACGGATCGAGGCACTGAACCCGCAACTCAACGCCGTGATCCACAAGATGTACGAAAGCGCACGTCAGGCCGCTCAGGGCGAGCTCAGCGATGGGCCTTTCAAAGGAGTGCCGTTCCTTTTGAAGGATTTACTCGCAGACTTTGCTGGTGAGCCAACGAGAAGTGGGGCTCGGTACTTCAAGGACTACATCCCTGACCAAGATAGCGAATTGGTACGGCGTTTCAAAACCTCAGGAGTGATCACCCTTGGCAAGGCAAGCACTTCGGAAATGGGGATCCTCGGAACCACAGAACCTGAATTATTCGGGCCCACGTGCAATCCATGGGATCTGAAAAGGTCTGCAGGAGGCTCTAGCGGCGGCACAGCAGCTGCTGTTGCATCGGGGATGGTTCCGCTGGCAAGTGGCGGGGACGGCGGCGGTTCAATTCGTATTCCTAGTTCTTACTGCGGCACCTTTGGGCTAAAGCCAACACGAGGTCGGACTCCGAGCGGAACCATCGTTGATGCTCACTGGTTTGGTCTTGCGGTTGAACATGTCATCACCCGTTCCGTTCGTGACAGTGCGGCGATGCTCGACGAAACTCATGGGTTCCACCCAGGTTCAATACCACCTCCACCATATCATGGTCGACCGTATAGCGAAGAAGCACTCCGTGATCCTGGGAAACTTCGCATCGCGTACACGTCAAAACCAATCCTTGGGAAAAACGTACATCCTGATTGCATTGCGGGACTTGAATCAACGGTAAAAATGCTAGAGGATTTCGGTCATATCCTCATTGAGGATTCACCGATGGTTGATAGGATATCGGCGACGATCGCTTATCTGACCTTGATTGCCAACGCAACTGCAGCAGCGGTTAAACAAGCGGAACAAATATCAGGAATCCGCGCCAAACCCAGCGATTTTGAGGCGCCAACTTGGGCGCTCGTACTCGTCGCTCGACGAATGAAGGCATCCGACCTGGTGGATGCACTCCGCAAAAGGCAAGAGATAGAAAGGGTTTATAGCGAATTTCTGATGACCTACGATCTCTTCCTGACCCCAACGGCTTCTACTCCGCCACCCTTGCTAGGGGAACTTCTACTTCAAGGAACGACCCGCACTGCCATAGAATTCCTTTCCAGTCTCAACGCGGGGTGGTTGCTCGAGGCGGCTAATTTGATAAAAACGGGTGCTGATGATTTACTGGAATATGTCCCATATACAGCTCTCTGTAACTTTTCTGGTGGCCCTGCGATGTCTGTACCCCTGTATTGGAATGATCAAGATCTACCTGTTGGCATGCATTTTATGGGAGGTTATGGCGAAGAAGACAAGCTCTTCCGCCTGGCCGGGCAGCTCGAGCGCGCCCGACCCTGGTTCAATCGCCGTCCACCCGTATCTCTTTGAGGAACACTTGGTAGAAGCTGAAAGAGCGCCTCCAATGAGGCGCTCTTTCTTTGCCGCCCCACGATCTCCACGAGGCTGAGATGATAGGCAACCGTAAAGCGCGCAATTTCGCGCTTCAAGGTATGCTTAAAGTGACCTGACGTTGTCAGGAGGTTTGTGTTGTCGGATTGGATCGGGAAGACCCTATCCAAGGTCGTTATCCAGAAGCGCCTTGATCGCGGCAGCATGGCGGAGGTCTATATGGGCCACCATGCGACCCTGAACCGCGCCATGGTGGTGAAAATTCTTTACGCCCATCTCTCCGAAGATTCCCACGTTCTGCAGCGCTTCCGCAATGAAGCCCAAGCCGTCGCAGCCCTGCGCCATCCAAATATCGTGCGTGTCTTCGACTTCGATTCGATTGACGGCCGGCCCTACATCGTTATGGAACTGCTGGAAGGCCTCTCGCTCTCCGCCTATATCAACAGCCTGCGCTTGAAATCGCTTCAGATTCCACGGCCTATGGTTGCCAGGTTGATCTACCGGCTTGCCGACGCGCTTGATTACGCCCACAGTGAAGGTGTGCTCCACCGTGATATCAAACCTGCCAATGTCATGCTGCGCAATGGCACTCAGGGGATCAGCGCCGGACAGCCATTACCCTCCGATGTTGAACCGGTGCTGACCGACTTCGGCTTGGCGCGCATCAGTTTTTCGCCCGAGCGGACAGCGCCCGGCATGGTGATGGGCACCCCTGCTTATATGAGCCCCGAACAGGTCGAAGGCGGGGAGATTAACGAACGCGCCGATATCTACTCGCTCGGTGTGATGGCTTATGAAATGGTAGCCGGTCACCTGCCCTTCGGGACTGCTTCCGATTCGGCCGCTTCGATGATGTATATGCAGATCCATACGCCTGCACCTCCGATTGCTGGTGCCGGTCCACCCTTGCAAGCTGTGCTAAGTCAGGTTCTCGCAAAGGAAGCTGAACAGCGCTTCGAAACAGCTAACGCCTTTGCCTCCGCGTTAGGACAGGCTTGTTCCTCCGAGGCTTCCACTCGACCTGTAAAAACAAAGTTCAAAATCCCGCGCTGGGGCCTTGCCGCCGCCATCTCGCTGCCTATTATTACTCTAGCCATAGTCCTGGGGTTGCGCTCCCGATCAGAGCAAGCTGGCCTTTTGCAAGCACAGGCAGAACAATCCGTCGTGGAGACTTCAAGCGTCGCAGAGACTTCAAGCGCCGAACCGCTTTCCACACGCGAACCGGCCACCTTCCCCACGGAATTCGCAGAACCCACCACTTTCCCGACCCTCGAATCGGATCCACGAAGCATACTCGATTTGGAGAACCCGGATTTCACCGATTCCTTCGATGGAGATAACTATTGGGGCACCTACAATCAAGAAGGATCGGCTGCCTATTCCATTGTTGCCGGCTCTTTGACGGGCGTGGATTACCAGCCCGAAGAGCGCTACACCTGGTGGACAATGACAGCTCAACAGTCTGGAAATGTCTATGTTGAGGTCACTGGAATCAACGGGGATTGCACCGCTAAGGATTCGATCGGAGTTGCACTGCGAGTCGACCAGCAGAATGGCCGAAGCGGTTACGGCTTTGAAGTCTCCTGTGATGGCCATTGGCGTTTCCGCCGCCACCATCATGATGCTAGCCCCCGCATCCTCGTCGATTGGGCACCATCCACCCTAATCCAACAAGGTCTCGGCGCTACCAATCGGCTAGGCGTCCTGGCCTACCAGGGCCGCTTCGTGTTTTATGTGAATGGTCAGCAAGTCGGAAGTTACACCGAGAACAACTATCAGTATTCCTTCGGTGCGTTCGCCCTGTTCGTACGGGCTTCCCTCACGTACGACCTCACTGCCAGCTTCGATGATTTCAGCTTCTGGCACATGCGAATTTCCCCCTGGGGTTAGGCACCGGCGATATAACGCTCCAACTGTTCGATGATAAAGCGCTGATCGGCAATCTTTGCCTTCACCAGGTCACCGATGGATACAACACCGACAACATTCTCATCTACGACCACCGGTAAGTGGCGCAGATGCTTTTCGGTCATCAGAGCCATGCCCTCTTCAAGGGTATTCTGCGGACTGATCACGATCACACGCTCCGTCATGATCTCCCGCACAGCGGTCTTCATCGAACTCTTGCCCTGCAAGATCACTTTACGAGCGTAGTCCCGTTCTGACAGGATCCCAACCAGGCGCTCTCCTTTAATGACGAGAAGTGCCCCGATATCACGCTCCGCCATCAAACGCAGGGCATCATAGACCGTTGAGTCTGGAGGGATCGACCAAACCTGAGAACCTTTCTGATCGAGCAATTGCCCTATCGTGGTCATGAATGCCTCCTTCCCGGATATTTTGGATGCCCTTAGTCTACGTAAAATCCACGCAAGTGCAAATAGACAGGCTGTGATGTCAGCCTTTATCATGAGAAAAACGCCCCGGGTTCCTGACGACCTTAAGCTCGCAGGCCTGAGGCAGTCGTTAGGTGGCTTCCTCGCGTAAGCGGATCGTTGTTTGCTCGTGCGGGAAGCGCCCCTGGACGTCCTCATAGAACGCGCGTACAGACCCCATATCTGCGTTCACATCTCCGCTGGGCCTCAAGCTCATTCCCAGATTAATATGCTTCTTTTCGTAATCAAGCGCCCCACACAGGATCGGGACATTCGCCTTATGCGCGATCCAATAAAATCCAGACTTCCAGTGATCCGTTTGTCTGCGGGTACCGGAAGGCGCGATCACCAATATAAATTCTTTCGCCGCCTTGATTTGATCTGCGATTTGATCCACAACTCCCTGGCTTACGCGACGATCTACCGAGATGCCACCGAGCTGTTTCAACAGCAAACCAATCGGTGGCCTAAAAAGTGTGTGCTTCCCAATCCAATGCAGCTTCAGCCGCAGAGACCAGGAAGTCATTAACATGAAGAAAAAATCCATGTTGCTGGTATGCGGTGCTCCGATTAATACGAATTTATCTCCTGGCAAGGTTTCACAGCTGACTGACCAACCGAATAACCACAACAGGAAGCGTCCCAACCCGTGTGCAAGCAGATTAACCTGAGGGCTCATGGGGGTTAGCTTTCCATCGACCCTTTTTTCTACTGTCATTCCTCCATCCTCATGCGACGCCTATTATCGCTGCTATGAGTTTAAACCCCTGAGGTGGAAGCAAGCCGCGAATCTTCAATCTTGGGCTTCAGGGCCCGAACGTGGAGGCTCAAACAGAAGCTGGCGCTTCTCCCCCAGGGTGATGAGCAGCTCCTTCTCCTGCACACAGGAGGATTGAATCTCCCCGGCAAACAGGGAGCGAATCACCGATTGATAGCGTCTTTCAAGGACCCCCTGCTCGTCCAGGCTGTAGATATTAAACTCCACGCCCGATGGGAGCTCTTTCTTTACCACCAACCATGCCGTTCCCATACAGCGAATCATTTCGAGATCGTCCGCCGCGATTGAAGCGAGAGAGCGCTCCCACAGAACCCATCCCTGCGGGTCAAGCATCATCAGGCGATGATCGTTTACATCTTTATGACTAAGAAGCATCCTTCCCAGCGGCATTTCAAGCGCGCCTGCATGCTCTAACTGGGCATGATTCCAGGCAAGCAAGCGTTCGAGGCCTCTGGATTGCAGTTCCAGTTTGTAAAGCGCATCCTCTGCATACAGAAGTAGCCGGCCGCCTACGTTGAAGAGCACGCCGCTTTTCCCGCGATCCCATGCCTGCGCGCCAGCGTTTGACAATGTCCACAGATCAGGCTCATCCCCACCAATGGCAAGCAAGACCCCATCGTCTATCCCCACCCAGCTCTCCACCCTCCCACCAGCAGTGGTTGTCCATCGTTCTCTCCCGCTAGCCGTAAGGGCGTGCCATGTTTCCCCTTCAAGAATAATCAAACCCTCCCGTTGAGGAATGAGCGCAAGAGCTCGAGCACTATCGAGCTCTACTTGCCAGATGGGATCCCCTATAGATATTTCTTCTTGATCAAGGAGCGTGGAGATTTCGATCGGAACCGCGCGAACCACCCCGGCATGATCGCCAATGTACATAATCTCGGTTTCCGCCTCCCAGACTGCTGCCAAACGATCATTCTCGCTACCCTCACGCAGCAGTTCTTCACCCGTTTGTACATCGATGACAACGAGATCTTTATCTTCCTGCATCAGTAATAGATCTGTCGTCAACCATCCCAAAGGAGAAGCACGCACAGAATCGAGCGTCCTCGACCAGCGCACGCGTTGATCAGCGGAATAGCGTGAGAATTCGATCATCTGCGATGGCGGAAACCAACCACTACGGGCTGGATCCACCGACCAGTACCCGGGACCGGGCGCATCAGCGAAAATAACCCTGATTTCAAAATGCAGGTGCGGGGAGCTGCGTGGATCACCGATCAGGCCAATTTGCTCACCCCGCGCAACACATTGACCGGTGCGCAGCTTCAGGCTGTCAGGTTCGACATGACCATAGAATGAATATAGGCGTCGGCCATCAGGCAGGATATGTTCAATGACCAGAGTCCCCAGATCATCACCCCAACCATAGGAGGCTACATAGCGAACCCTGCCATCGCCAATGCTGAAGATCGGCTTCCCCAAACTCCTACCTCGCTCGTACCACCAATCTTCACCAGTGTGGTAGCCATCATAGCGATCTCGATAGACACCAAAATCGCGACCACCTCTTACCGTCTTTGCATCTGGAGGATCAAGGGGATAATCAAAGACATCTGCAACTCCACAACGAGTCATAAGGCCCAGGGGATTGGGATTTTGCGGAATGGATGGACGCACATCCTTGATCTCGGCTGGGATCGCAGTCGGGGTAGGGCTCGGTGTTAAAGTCGGCGGCAAGATCATCGTTGGGGATGATGTGGGTTGGTCCTGCGGTGTCTCAAATTCCACGCGTGCTATACGAGCACACCCTGTGATCGCGAAAATCGCAACAAGCAGGGCGATATTTCCCACGCCAGGGGGGATATTGGTAATGCTGGGAATCTTCACGCCTTCTCCTGGCTGCTACGACCTGTCCATTCGTTTGATCAATGGATATGAAGTTTATATCCACGAATCCTGAAGATTGGATTAACGACCTGGTGAGCCAGCTTAGTACCCGTTCGCTATGGCTCGATCAAGGTCATGCCCGCACAATGGAGTCAGGATGGGGAAAACTCGTGCGAAGAATCAGCGATTCCGGCGGCGAGGCGCTCGATTTTGGCGTTTTCTCGGTTGGAGTATGGTCTGGTCAGCCCTCACCCTGGGGCTGTCCCTTTTCGGTTTAATCCTCGGCGCGCAAGCCATGTATGGCGTCACGCCAGCGCAGCTTGGCGAACATGTGCAAACCTATCTTGTCCAACTGGGTTATCTCCCCCCCCAACCCAGGGAAATCAAATCCCCGGCCCAAGCCCCGATTCGCGCGATCCCACCGGGCCAGATTCTTCCTTCAGGGGATAAAATTCTGGCAACCCCGGATCCTATCCTCCCGGAATTAATCATGAGCTCAATCGCTGGCACCATCACGGCCACTCCAACCGTCACCTTTACCCCAACACCCACTCCCACGGAGACGGTCACACTTACGGCTACATCCAGCGCAACACCAACAGGAACGCTCACCCCTTCGAAAACGCCGACACGCACGCCCTATCCAACCTGGACAGCAAAGCCAAGTGCCACACGCACACGCACCCCCCGACCTTCACAAACCGCAACGCCATCCGCCTCCCCAACGATCACGAATACCTGGGACCCGGCCTTGCCCACCTACACGCTGGCACCGACCAGCACGCTTGCGCCAACCAACACAGTGGCGCCGACAGCAACCGAGACCCCGATAAGTACGTCCTGCAATTACTCGCTGAACACCAGCCATGAAGACCGGGTCGTTCAATTGGTCAATGATGAGCGTGCTTCGCGCGGCCTCTATGCGTATCGAGTGCAGAGTCAATTGCGTGCAGCAGCCCGAGTGCAAGCTGCCGATATGGCTTGCAACCATTTCACCGGTCATACCGGCTCGGATGGCTCGAGCGTCCGCGACCGGGTTGAACGGCAGGGGTACTCGTGGTCATGGATCGGTGAAAACTATATGGTCTCAACCGATCCTGTTCGCGCCTTCAATTGGTGGATGAACAGCGGGCCGCATACAGCCAATATCCTCAGTCCAAACTACACGGAGTTTGGCGTCGGATACGTATACAGTAGTGAAAGTGATCATGGTGGTTATTTCGTCATCGTCTTCGCTCGACCGAGATAGCGGCCAGCACGCTAGGCAAGCATAAGTGGCCTGAAATTCCCCTATAGTGGTTCCAAATCTAGCCTTCCTGCTCCATAAAAAATCGATAGGAAACTGTAAACACATAATCTGCACAGGTGGTGCTAATCTGAGTACATGCATCAAATTTGAACAGAAACGATTGGGATTCGACCCATTGGGCTGGAATCTGGGCGTCCGCCCGGAAAGATATTATATGTAAGATGTTCAGATTAATCGGCAAATCCCTCGGTCACTATCGCATTGAGGAAGCTATTGGCCAGGGCGGCATGGCCAGCGTTTACCGCGCCACCGACGTATCGAATGGCACGACGGTCGCAGTCAAAGTCATGCTGCAGGTTCTCTCCCTAAACGACCAATTTCGCCAACGGTTCCGTCGGGAAGCTGAGGTGCTGCAGCGTCTGCAGCATGCGAATATTGTCCCTGTCCTGGATTATGGCGAGTTCGAAGATATTCCTTATATCGTCATGCCATTCATGTCCGTGGGAACCCTGACCGACAGGTTGACCTCCGGCCCACTAAAACCCCAGGAGGGCGCTCAGATCTTCTCCCAGATCGCCTCGGCATTGCATTTCGCCCATGAGAATGGGGTCATCCATCGTGACGTCAAACCCTCGAATATCCTGCTTGACGGCGATGGCAATGCCCTGCTCTCTGACTTTGGTTTTGCTCACATCCATGACGCTTCGCTCAACCTGACCGGGTCTGCTCTCATCGGAACCCCGGCCTATATGTCCCCTGAGCAGATCAAGGGCGAGCCCATCACGGCCAAAGCCGATCAATATGCCCTGGGTGTGATCCTGTACGAGCTGTCTACCGGGGCTTTACCCTATGAGGGCGATACCCCCATGGCCGTGGCCATCAAGCACGCCACGGATCCGCTACCCGCTCCTTCTTCCAAGAACGCCAATTTACCGATCGAGGTTGAGAAGATCATTCTCAGAGCCCTTGACAAGGACCCGGCCGATCGCTTCGCATCGATCGCTTCCTTCAATCATGCCTTCCAAAAAGCGATGGAGGCCTCCATTGACTTCACATCCGGCCGCATAAAACCGGAGGCGTTTATCCCTGAACGCACAACGCTTGTGCTTGAAAGCTCCGAAATGAGGCTCAATCTTAATGGTGAGCAGCGGCGAAGCCGGAAGCTGCTTCCGCTTCTCGCCATGCTGCTTTTCCTGCTGGGTTGTCCGACAACCTATTGGGGATACACCTTGTTCAATGCTCCTGCTGCAGCAGCCGGTGAAGATCGTTTGATCAAAATTTCTTTTGCAGCAGAAGAGGCAACGCAAGTTATGGACGCGTCCAACGAAGGACTGGGGCCGCAAGGTGGAGCTACCCTCACACCAGAACCAACGTCATTATCTAGCACGCCAGGAGAGAATACACCCACTGCAGACATCACGGCGACTGGTTCGGGATACATCTCGCCCAGCCCCACAACTTCAGGGTCAACCACGACGCCCACGCCGACATTGTCAGCCTCCTCAACACCCCTGAGCTCACCTACGACAGTTGTCACGACAGCTTCAAGTACAGCGGTTCCTTCAAATACTGCGACCATAAATGTACCTTCTACCTCCACCCCTACGTCTACGCCCAAGGAAACAGCGACAAAAACATCAACCCCGAACATCGTCCCGACCGTAATTCTCATACCCAGCAGCACCCCTATCACGGTTAGCACCATCGCCCCCCTCGACTGCAATAAGGTTGTATTGGCCAATTTTAATTACAACAGCAATCGCATCACCCTGGAGGTGTCTAATCTCACGGGAAAATCGATCAAGCTTGTTGAATTCTGGCTTGACTGGCC
>JBFFQB010000109.1:0-10143 GCA_041573795.1 Anaerolineales bacterium | reverse complement strand
TCTCTGGTTTCACCATCGAGCTCGAGTTTAAAACTATAGCGATTGGTGATCGTCGAGTAGAGATTGACCAGGGCTGCCGATCCATTCACATCTTTCAAATTGACGATCTTCTCTTCCGGTTCGCTCAGTGTATAAGGCTTTTGCAGGCGCAGACTCTCCAGCCAGTAACGGTAATCCTGTGAAACCCCCAGGAGCCGATCGGCTTCCGGATCTTCCAGGGCTTTCCACCAGAGTTTAAAGAACATCGTTCGGTTATCCATTTCGGCCGCCTTCTGCTGCATGCGGCCGCGTAAAGTCTGTGCTGCCTGGTCCTGCGTGTCCTCAGAAAATTTTAAGCTCGCAAAACCGTAGAGACGGTTGATCTGACGCATGATAAGCTCATACATCTGTAGGATGCTGACAAAACGCTCATCATCCATCGCTGGATCGAGATCTTCTCGTAGCTGCTCAAATTTTGTGATTGAGCCATCCATTTCTGCCAGCGCAGCATCGACCTCGGGAGATTGCAGGTCGGGAAACAATTCATCCAGGCTCCATCGTTCTTGTTCGTATGCCACAATTCACTCCTTGATATAGGCTTCAGCCCGGTCACCCGGGGACTTAGATGTTAAAGCGGACATACACCAGATCTCCATCGCGAACCAGGCCTTGCTTCCCCTCTACCCGGATTTTACCCGCTGCGCGGGCTTCACTCATCCCTCCCAGTGCGATAAGCTCATCCCATTGGATTACCTCTGCCCGGATGAACCCGCGCGCCAGATCTGAGTGGACCGTAGCAGCAGCCTCAAAGCAATTACCACCTTCAGGCAGAGTCCAGGCGCGGACTTCTTGCTCATTCCCGGTGAAAAATGTGATTAATCGCAGCATCTGGTAGGAAGCTTCAATCACGCGCAAGCGCCCTGGCTGATGCAAGCCGTATTCAGCCAGGAATCCCTTTTGCTCCTCCTGCTCGAGCTGTGCAATCTCCATTTCAAGCTTCGCCTGGATGCTCAGAGCCGGATCCAGCCATCCGCCTGCATCCACGCTCGAAAGCGCTTGATCTTCACCCAGATTGAACACGATTAGCTGCGGGATCATGCTCAACAATCCGAACCCGGCCAACATCTGCAATTCTTCTTCCCGCAAACCTGCATGGCGCAGCGGTTTTTCCTCGTTTAGCTTCTTGGCTAAACGCTCAAACAGATCGATCTCTCTATCAATTACAGCGCGTTCCCGGCCGCCCTTCCCGCGCTCTTCTTGTAATTTTGCCAGGCGCCGATCGACCGTGATCATATCGTGCAAGAGAAATTCACTCGCCAGCGCATCGGCATCACGCCTGGCATCGATTGATTCGAGGGGATGAGGCACCTGGGGGTCTACGAAGGCACGCACGACTATAAGCAAACCGTCTAACTTCTCTAATTGATTAACCAGGGGACCGGACAGCCCCTCACGACCTGCACCCACGCTCATGCCGCCGATGTCGGCGTAGGTGACTTTGGCATGCGTGATCTTCTTTGGATTGAAGAGGGGAGCGATAGCCTGCAAACGCTCGTCGGGGACATCGACGGCAGCGGTGTGGACTTCCAGCCTACCCCCAGCACTAAGGGCGCCCGTTTCGAGCGCAGTGCCGGCGAGCGCATTAAACAGGGTTGTTTTACCTGAAGCGGATAAACCGATGATGCCTAGATTCATACATGATCCCTCGCAATCAGCGAGGGCCACCTTGACCGTCCATATGCCATTGAATATACTAGCCGTGCGCCGAAGTGGCGGAACTGGCAGACGCGCGCGACTCAAAATCGCGTTCCTTCGGGAGTGTGGGTTCGATTCCCACCTTCGGCACCAGCGATTATAGCATAGCGGCCCTGGCGAGCTTGAAAGCCAGGGCCGTCTTGATTGCCACGCATCCGCCTCTGTGGCACAATGCCCACCTCTGAAGGTGTAGGACGATCATGCGAACAACACCTCGTCTACTGTTTGGATTGATCCTGGGTTTGATCATCGGCTTGCTTTACGGCTGGATCATCCGACCAATTGAATACGTCGATACAGCCCCCGCCTCTTTACGAGAGGATCACCGCGCCGATTACGTGCTAATGATCGCCGAAGCCTACGCAGTAGAACAGGAATTGGAATTGGCGCGTGTGCGCTTGGCTTCGCTTGGTCCCCAGCCACCGATTAATTTCGTGATCGCGGCGATCGACTATGGGGTTATAGCAAACTTCAGCCAGAATGACCTGCAAACGCTGAACCTGCTGGCGGTGGACCTGCGTTCCATGCCAGCCTCGGCAGAGATCGACCTGCCATGACTCGCGCCCGCATCTTCTTGACCCTCGCTGGCTTCATCCTCGGTCTCGCCGCTGGCCTGGTTTACAGCTGGATCCTAAGCCCGGTGGAATACACAGATACGGCTCCGGCTTCCTTGCGCCAGGATTTCAAAGAAGACTACCTCAGCTTGGTTGCCTCGGCCTACGTGGCCAGCGGTGATCTTAACCGCGCTCGCTCACGCCTGGCGCTACTTGGGATCAGTGCCTCCCCGGAGGCGCTAAGCCGTCTGGCGCAAAGCAGGCTGGCTGCCGGTCGACCCGAGTCCGAAGCCCGGTCATTGGCCCAATTAGCAGCGGTTCTGGGCGAACGTCCTTCCGCATTGATCGGCACAGCCAGCCCCACACCACCAGTCAACCCTGCGGCAACCAGCCCCACCGCCACGATCTCGCCATCTCCCACCATCAGGCCATCCGCTACGCCCAGTCCCACCCCCGGCGCGCCCTTCGCGCTGCTATCACAGGAAGCGATTTGTGACAGCGATCTTTCCGAGGCTTTGATCCAGGTCTTGATTCGGGATTCTGCCGGGGAAGGGATCCCTGGAGTCCAGGTCCTAGTCGTCTGGAATGAGGGCCAGGATCGGTTCTACACAGGGTTGAAACCTGAACTTGGCGCAGGATACGCCGATTTCACTATGGAGGTTGAGACGATCTACAGCCTGCAATTGAGCGGCGGTGAGAGCCCCGTCACCGGACTAACGTCGCAGGAATGCATCAGTCCTTCAGGGGAACCATACCCGGGATCTTGGCTGCTCATATTTCAGCAACCCAGTGCACCATGAGCCCTCGACGATGAGGTGCGCGGCGCACGAAAAACAAACCGGATCCGTGGATGGATCCGGGCCATACGCATATCTTTATGTGATCACTTGGAGATTACTCGTCAGACGAGTCATCTTGCTCTGATTCGGGCGCTAGGCCAAGATCCATCTCTTCTTCCATCGTGATTTTACCGCGCAGGAAGGCGCCCTCCTCGGTGGCAAAGGCCGTCGTGACAACATCCCCCCACACGCGTCCTGTGTTGGCGATCTCCACCCGATAAGCCTTGATATTTCCCTTGAGCGATCCTGCTACAACCACGGTTGCCGCCAGCAACTGGTCACAGGTCACACGACCAGTCTCCCCGATAACTACAATTCCGTGGACTTCAATTTCACCATCGAAAGCACCTTCGATACGAACGCCTCCGCTGCCGCGCAAATTGCCCTGCCAGGTGAGACCTGCCCCAAGCACTGAATCGACGCGCTCAGGCGCAGCTGGTGTAGGCGCTGGTTTATCTGCTGTCCTTCGAAACATTCTTCACCTCGATTGTACCGAGAGCATATCGGTCCGCGCCTTAGATGTCAATGTGCGTCCTATTCTTCACCCAACTGCATCTCGCTGGCGCTCGGCAATCCCCCTGCCCCCTCTGCCGCTCGCACGGCCCGCAGAATCGCTTCAGATACAGCCTCAGCGGCATAGGCACCCACGATGTTTACGTCAACGTTGGCTTTTCCCGTTGAGAGGGCAAAGAGCGTATCTCCATCCAGCATCGTGTGAGCGGGTCGGACCGTACGCGCCAGGCCGTCATGCGCCATCTGCGCCACCTTATTGGCTTCTTCTTTGCTAAGGCGGGCGTTTGTTGCAACGACGCCGATGACCGTGTTGCCGCGTGAAGCAAATCCCAGGGCCATTTTCCCCGCCATCCCCCGCATCACCTCCAACGTATTGGCAAATGGCCCTGGCCCCCCTACTTCGAGGGGACCTAGATTCGCAGGGCGTGCACCAGCTACGATTTTGCCAGTGCCGGGATCAATCACATCCCCCAGCGCATTCACGGCGACAAGTGCGGCGACTATTGCGCTTCCACCCAAATCCCGGCTTGCAGTACCAATCCCCGATTTCATCGCACCTGCCATACCAAGGATCTTGCCGACAGTCGCCCCGGCGCCAGCACCCACGTTGCCCTCCCGGGGTGATTGATCGGAGGCTGCCAGGCAAGCCTGATAACCCATATCCGCATCGGG
Source organism: Anaerolineales bacterium (assembly GCA_041573795.1). Lineage (GTDB taxonomy): Bacteria > Chloroflexota > Anaerolineae > Anaerolineales > E44-bin32 > E44-bin32. Next base: position 5,831 of record JBFFQB010000109.1, on the reverse strand, counting down.
CCGCACCGCTGGATCGCCGATTCCCAGGTCGAATAGGATTGCTGCGGGAACGATGGGCACCCTGGCGACACGCACATCAAACCCCACGCCCTGTTCTTCTAAATAACGCACGACACCACTGGCAGCGTCCAGGCCAAAAGCGGATCCACCCGCCAGGGTAACAGCATGGACTTTCTCTACGAGGTGCATGGGCCGCAAGGGATCGGTCTCTCGCGTCCCTGGCGCGCCACCACGTTGGTCGACACCACCCACCGCGCCCTGCATACACAGCACCACACTGCAACCCGTAAGCGCCTCCATGTTCTCCACCTGCCCGACCAGGATCCCTGGGACGTCGGTAATTGCGTTATTCCTTGGCATTGCTGCTCCTTCTAATAAAAGGCTTTAGCCTAATTTATATCCGAACCGACGCAGCAAGGCCTGCCGCTCCTCCCGGTCCGCATCCGTTTCTACACCTTTGGGACTCATCCCGTCAACAACACCCAACACCGCTCGACCCTGATCCGTCTCGACCAAAATCACGTCCACCGGGTTGGCTGTTGCGCAGAAGATCCTACAGACCTCAGGAACAGCCTTTACAGCGCCCAACACATTGATCGGGAAGGCGTTCGCCAGAAAAATGAGAAAGGAGTGGCCAGCTCCAATCGTACCTGCATTCTTGGCTGCAAGTTCGATCATCTCATCCGACGTTCCGCTGGTTCGAATCAAAGCGGGTCCCGAAGCTTCGCAAAAGGCCAGGCCAAACTGGATCCCCGGCATGGCACCTACCAGGGCTTCATGCAAGTCCTCCACGGTTTTGATGAAATGTGACTGACCGAAGATAAAGTTAATCTCATCCGGTTTCTCGATCCTGCATGCTAGCAGCTCCATCGTCCGCGCTCCTTTCTCCCGTGCATGAGATTTCTCGGCTCAATTGTAATGTAGCATCGCCATCTTTCGTTCAGGCGGATATGGCAACAAAAGGACACGCTTGCAGCGTGTCCCTGGAAATTACCGAGCGTTTATCCTGCTCAATGCGCCCGAATTAGAAATCCGAAGGGGGTTCATGGAAGCGGACGATGCTTTTTACCCTGTCCCAAGTTGATTGATAACTCATAACCTCAAACCATGTCTGGCCTGGTTTGAGCGCTACTGGATTGCCCTCCGGGTCATATACTGTTAACTTGCCACTGCGCGTGGCCCACCTGATCTCATATACCTTCCCATCGCGGTAGAGCAACCCGAAATGATCCCATACGTAGGCCAGATTGATCTCGATCACAGTTGGACTAACGTACGTGTGCTGCGCCCAGAGGACCAGCACGTTATCGAATCCCAAGGGTTCACCCGTGAGAGCGTCCGTCATCGGAAAGAGCTCGCCCGAGCCATCGGCTTGATCCTGCAAACGCATATAGCGACCCAGGTCGGCGTTATACTGCCAGCCATTTTGATTCAAGTAGTTATAGACAACCCGCAGGAAATCGGCCTCCTCGCCACCTCCCGGTGGATTGGGATCGAAGGTGAGTGAGATATATTCTTTCGGGTCGATAGCCGCAGCACCAGCCAACTGGCTGAGAGTGTCGGCACCCACCCCGGTGCTGTTGATATCTTCCTCATCCGTGCCATAAACGGAGGTGCGGTTGCTCAACTGCGCCAGTACATTGGGTGAGGCACCTGCCGTGATCAGTGCGGAATGGGGGTAGAGGGTTTTGATATCCTCAAATGCCACCCGGCCTGAGCGTACCGGCCCCAGGGCGTACTCAGGGCCGCCGCCCTCTGCCAGCCGATTGTTAAATACCTCTCCCAAATGAATCAGGTCATCCGCGTAGACCAACGCAAGGAATCGATTCATCCCGTAACCAATGAATGTAGAAAACACATGGGCCGCATGGGAAAGTCCTGATTGCGGGCGGGCCGAAGGCGGGAAATTTGAGATAGAAACGAGGATCGGGCGCAACATCAAAGTTTGCGGATCCTCGACAGTGAGACCCGTGAAAGGGTTGACCTCAAGCTCCTGCGGTTCAACCTGCGGCTGCTCGGGAGCTGGCGAGGGCGTTGCCGTGGGTTCAGCTGCAGCGAAGGTTTGCGGCTCCTGGTCCGGATCGTCTTTTGGAGGCTCAGCTTCGGGCACAGTAGATTTGGCCTCCTCTATTACCTGTGGAGCAGCCTCTTGCGCAGCAACGGCGAGTTGCGCCGGCAGACAACCGCTCAGCGCAAAATTGAGGATTAAAACGATGATTACAATACCAACGAAGTGCAATTTTTGTTTCATACCGACCTCCACCCCCTGTTTATTGATGTTCAATCTAACATCAGCTCCCAATCATGACCATCCCCCGCTAGTGCCACAAGTTCCAAGCTCCATGCGAACTTCCTGAGCGGCTCATGGCTTCCAATGGCGTGATACAATCCTCGCCAGTCGTGACTTCCATCATTCCGCTCTTCCCCCTACATACAGTTCTCTTCCCAGGGATGCCGATCCGGCTTCAAGTGTTTGAGCACCGCTATCTCGAGCTGGTGCAGACTTGCATGAATGAGGATTTGCCTTTTGGCGTGGTGCTGATCAAGGAAGGCGTTGAGGCGCTCGGTCCACTTCCGGTTCCCTACGACATGGGGTGTCTAACGACGATTCAGCGCTTGAATCCCCAAGATGATGGTCGCCTCAATCTCGTCGGGCAGGGTACAGAACGGATTGAGATCCTCAATGTCCTGCGAGAAGGGCCTTATCTTCAGGCGACAATCCACGAGCGACCCTTGCTTGGCGACAGTGACCCATTGGCCATTGAGCTCGCGCGACTCCTGCAACCCTTGCTCGCTCGCTATCTTATCGAGCTGGCCGCCATTAAAGACCGTCGCATCGACCCCCCCGATCTACCAAGTCATCCACAACGCCTGGCATACCTCACCTGCAGCCTGCTTCAACTTCCCTCGGATGAAAAGCAAGAGCTGCTCTCCGAGCAGCTTGCGGCACCGCTTCTAACCCGGCTAGTGCAGACACTACGACTTGAAATCCCGCTGCTGCGCATCACCCGTGCTCGCACCCGGCCCGAGATGATCGGTTCGTTCGGGGCAAATTAATCAGCTGAAATTAACAATCTATGGAAAAATCTGGTAGCAATGAATAACCAAGGATGGGTATCCTAGGAGAGGCTACGAAGAAAGCGATCTTCATCTTCCGGGGTCAACTTCTTGGCAGCTTTCTTGAGGGTCGAGCGCGCAACCGTGCTGAGGGGCGTCTTCCCTCGTTCCATCATCCATTTTTTGCCCGTGGAATAATCCCTTCGAATGACCTCGCGCACGGCCCAATCTACAGCCTTGCGTACGTAATGTTCCTTGTCGTCCAGCAATTGCAAACAAATACCCAGCGCGCGTTGGTTCAAAGCCAAGCGGGTAGCAGCATCAGCCTTTGAGCGGCGCAATACGACGGTTGAAGCCAGGGCTGCCCGACGCACCCAGATATTTGGGTCATGCACCCAGCTCTCGAGTTCATCGATGTATTTGGGCTCTTCCGCCAATGCCTGCCCTAACAACCCCATGCACAATTGATCACAGGTTTCCCAGTCGCCCACGGCAGGCAGATATTGCAGACCCAATGCCCAACGCTGGCCTGGCTCGAGGGCCTTTAAGTCAGACAACATGAGGATGGCGAGCACACAGTGTTCTCGGCTCCCCACTTTCCAACAGCCTTCTGCGATAGCTTCCACCAAGCTAATCTGTTTTCCGAGTACCTTCAGTATTTGTCTCGCAAGCGCGCGCAGCTGGGGTACGCGGACGCCGTAAACGTCCCGAGCACCAGGGATAAAGCGATTCACACCCTCGCGATAACGTTGATCCTTACCCAGCGCTTCAAAGGCCAGGGTCAGTTGTGCCACGATGCTATCCGCTCCATCTGACCCTTCTAGTTTGAGCTCAGGGATGGCAGTGTCATTCATGGTTGAGATCCAATCGCAGCTGGCCTTTCGGTTTTGCGTTGCCCTGAGCCTCTGGTAAGGTAACCCCCAGCAAGCTTGCAAATTGACGCACGCTTTCAGGGCTGTGACCGGCATAGTGGTTATTAAAGAAACCATAGACTTCGATTCCGTCACTCAGAAAAGCCCTCACCCGTGTGGCCCAGGCATTCAGTTCCTCAGATCGATCGATTTGGATCCGGTCAAATTGCTCAATATCCTTCCGTCGACCAAGCCAGCGGATAACGGTGAAATCAGTCGTGATCCAATCAAGTTTGGGCATGTAATGCAGATCTTGCAGCACTAGCGCAACACCACGTTCAGAGAGCATTTCCCCGAACTCGGGTTTTATCCAGCCGCGATTGCGGACCTCCACTGCATAGCGAATCCCATCCGGCAACCCTGCCAGGAATGAATCCAGCCGATCGGAAAAGTCAGGGGTGAAGTCATAGGCAAATTGGAGGGTAAGCACAGAAAGCTTGTCGCCTAAAGCCTGCATTACACCTATGAACGCCTCGGCATCGCCGAGGGCACGATCCAGCTTCTTATCGTGCGTGATGAGCTTGGGGAATTTTGCTGCGAATTGAAAATCAGGGGGGGAACGTCGTTTCCAGCCCTCAACTGTTGTGGCGCGAGGTGTGCCATAAAAGGTTGAGTCAATTTCAACGATCGGGAAGCGTTCAGCATAGGCTTCCAGATAGTTGCTCTGACCTGTTCCCTCGGGGTAAAACGGCCCTACCCAATCCTTAAAACTAAAACCTTGCGTACCGAGCCACAGCTTGCCCTCATTTCCCATAACAGACCAGCGCCTGCTACCCAGATTCGAACAGGGCTTCGAGGCGATCGAGAACTTGCTCAGCCACCTCGGTTTTTGGCATGAGCTCCAATGCTGTAACCTCGCCCGCTGCTGAGAGTATCGTCACACGGTTGGAATCTACAGAGAATCCTGCATCTTCAGCGCTGATATCGTTTGCTACGATCAAGTCAACGCCCTTTTGTTCCAGCTTTTTTCTGGTATTCTCGATCAAGTCGCTGCTCTCGGCTGCAAATCCGATGATGCGCTTGGGGAAATCGTGTTTCTGCTTCGCTTTCATGACCGCGGCCAGGATGTCAGCGGTCGGCTCGAGCACGACCTGTGGGACACCCTCCTGGCGCTTGATCTTCTGTGATTGCGTCTTCTTGGGATGAAAATCCGCCACCGCAGCCGCCATGAGCAGACCGTCTGCTTTGACGCAAGCCTGCAAAGTTTGCTCGAGCATCTCCGTGGCCGTGTTAATATCCACGCGGCTTACCCCCACAGGTGTAGCCAGGCTGGTAGGTCCAGTGATGAGGGTGACCCGGGCGCCGCGATCGACCGCTGCTTGCGCGAGCGCAAAACCTTGTTTCCCCGACGATCGATTCGCTAAAACCCGCACGGGGTCAAGGGGTTCCTGTGTCCCACCCGCCGTCACAACAATGGATTTTCCCTTCAGCGTACCCTCCGCCCCGAGCAGCTTGCGCACCCAGCCGAACAACTCGTGCGGTTCGACAAAACGCCCCAGGCCAACCTTGCCCGAGGCCATACGCCCCTCCACGGGACCAATTACAGTGACACCTCGCCCGGTGAGCGTATCGACATTTGCCTGCGTTGCTGCATGCTCATACATGCCAACATCCATCGCCGGTGCCAATGCCAGAGGGCAAGCGGCGCCCAGCGCGGTGAGCGTGAGTAGATTGTCGGCCTGTCCGTGGGCCAATTTCGCCATCGTGTTGGCTGTCACTGGGGCGATGAGAAAGAGGCTGGCATCCTGCGCGAGGCCGACATGGAGAACATGTGCCTCCTCTCCCCACAAATCATCATCGATGTAGGCTCTGCGCCCTGTGACCGATTGAAAGGTTAGGGGTCGTACAAAGGCCTGGGCAGCC
>JBFFQB010000108.1:0-10464 GCA_041573795.1 Anaerolineales bacterium | reverse complement strand
TTAGGCCTACCGCCAGATACACCAGATTGGGGCATTGATCTAGCCCGTGGACAGGACTACCTGCGCCGTGCGTGGTGGTTGATCACTTTTCCGGGTTTGATGGTCGCTGCGGTCACTCTTGGGTGGAGCATGCTAGGTGAAAGTCTCTCCGAGATACTCAACCCCCGGCTTTCGAGGTCATGAACTCATGAGAAAAGAACCATTAGTAAGCCTGCGTAATCTTTCGGTTAAGTACCCCACGCGAGCGGGGGTTCTCCAGGGTGTCAGCGATGTCAACTTGGACATATACCCGGGCGAGATACTAGGCTTAGTAGGTGAATCCGGATGTGGAAAATCAACACTGGGCCGGGCCATTATGCGATTAATCCAGTCGCCCGGTTACATCTCTGATGGTCAAATTATCTTCGACGGAGACGACCTGATGACCTTCGATCGTGAAGATATGCGCAGGTTGCGGGGTCAGCGTATCTCACTTATCTTCCAAGACCCAATGACCTCGTTAAATCCTGTACAGCGAGTCTCGGACCATATTATTGAAGCGATTACGGTACATGAAGGAGTGGTAAACAAGGAATTATTACGTGAAAGGGCGACATTGCTTGTGAATCAACTGGGCATCACCACCGAATGTCTTGATAACTTTCCTCATCAGTTGAGCGGTGGGATGCGACAGCGGGTCATGATTGGTCTGGCACTGGCGCTTAAGGCGGATCTTATTATTGCCGATGAGCCTACGACATCGTTAGATGTAATTGTCGAAGCTCAGTTTCTGGACCTTCTGAAGGAGCTACAACGAGTCTTTGGGTTAACGATTTTGCTCATTACACACAACATCGGTGTGGTTGCTCAAATCGCCGATCGTGTAGCGGTAATGTATGCCGCAAAACTAGCAGAATTAGCAGATTCGACTCTGCTCTTTAAGGATCCGCTACACCCGTACACGCAGGCACTACTTGCTTCTGTTCCGAATATCAGACTTGTGGGTGATGATCTCAAGATCATGAGTGGTTCTCCACCAGATCTGATTAATGCGCCGCTTGGGTGTAGATTCCATCCTCGTTGCCCTCAAGCATTGGAGCGATGTGTTTCAGACATCCCCCCGTTCAAGGAAATTCGGCCTGGGCGCTTTGTGGCCTGCTGGCTCTATGATGGGAATAGAGATTAATGAATAAATCGGAGCAAAATCAAAATCTGGTTGAAGTTCAAGATCTAGAGGTCTGGTTCCCAGTACAAAAAAGCTTTGTTGACCGGTTATTCTCTCGCCAGCGCCGGTATGTGCACGCAGTGGACGGTATAAGCTTCTGTATTCGCCGGGGGGAAGTGTTTGGTTTGGCAGGAGAAAGTGGTAGTGGTAAGACTACGACTGGCCGGGCGATTGTTCGGTTGGAGGAACCTACCAATGGGAAGATTTGGTTTGACGGTGAGGAAATGGGGAATCTGAGTGGCGAGCAATTGCGAATCAAGCGGCAGCGCATGCAGGTCATTTTCCAAGATCCCTACGCTTCTCTCAACCCTCGCATGAAAATCGGCGATGCCATTGGCCACAGCCTGGAGATCTTCAAAGCCGCAACGAGAGAAGAGAAGCGTGTGCGGGTGATGAAGATAATGGAGAGGGTGGGCCTGACACCAACGGCTCCCATCTACGAAAAATTCCCACACCAGTTGAGCGGTGGACAGCGCCAGCGAGCTGTGATGGCGCGGGCGCTTGTTTTAAATCCAGATTTGGTTGTTGCCGATGAACCTATTGCAATGGCGGATGTATCGGTGAGGGCATTACTGTTGCAGTTGATGCTCGATCTAAAAAAGGAATTTGATCTTACGTATCTCTTTATTACCCACGATCTTGCGACCGCAAAGTACATCTGTGATCGAATCGCGATAATGTATTTGGGATTAATCAATGAGCTTGGAGATATTGAGCAGGTTTATAAGAAGCCGTTACACCCATACACCCAAGCATTGCTAGAAGCAGTTCCCGCGCCAGACCCGGATGCTCGTCGAGAAGCTCCCATGCCTAAGGGCGAAATCCCAAGTGCGATCGACCCCCCCTCAGGTTGTCGCTTTCATCCACGTTGTCCGATTGCGAAGCAAGAGTGTGAGGAAGTTGAGCCGGAATTGCGCGAGTTAAAACCGGGCCATGAAGTCGCCTGCCATTTTGCGGAGCAATTTCTTTAACCATATCATCGCAATAAATCGCAGCTTGCAGCGCACAGATCGAGATGATGTCTCCTTTTCAAGGAGGTGTTGTTCCGGTTGAGGTATCGGGCTTGATGACGAGAACGGACCCTGCCCATGTACAGCTCCTTACAGATAGGCCTACCTTCCTCGGCGATGATTCCAGGCGTATCGAATAAAGAGTAGATGAACTTGATAAAAATGAGTTACAATGTGAGCTCAAATCTTGGGCTACAGCTGGGTGCGAATCACACTTGGTGGATGCCCAGAAAATCCAATTACGAAGGAGGTGGCGAAACAAAAATCCAGGATTCTGAATACGCAAACGAACACAAAAATAACTCTACATATAAATAGGAGGAGAATATCGTGAAACGCCGATCATTATTTTTATTCCTCAGTCTGCTGATTGTTGCCAGTATGGTCCTGGCGGCTTGTGGTGGGGCAGCCCCGACGGAACAACCAGCGGCAGAAGAACCAGCCGCGGAAGAACCGGCCGCGGAAGAGCCTGCAGCTGAGGAGCCGATGGAGAAGAAGACCTTCATCTTCGGTCGTGGCGGCGACTCGGTCCAGCTCGATCCGGCCATCGTCACCGATGGTGAGAGCTTCCGAGTTACCGGTCAGATCCTTGAGCCGCTGTATCAGTACGAGCCTGGATCGACGGTCGCAATCCCCGCGCTGGCAACAGAATGTACCCCAAATGACGCTGCAACAGAGTGGACCTGCTCCTTGCGCCAGGGCGTCAAGTTTCATGATGGAACGGACTTCAACGCCGACGCTGTGATCTTCAACTTCGAACGCTGGCGCTTTACCGACAACCCCTATCACTTCGAGAGCCAGGTATTCGAGTATTACGAGTACATGTGGTTTGGCTTCGATGATGATAGTGTCATCACGGCTGTTGAGAAGGTTGACGACTTCACTGTGAAGTTTGTCCTTGCTGAACCGCTTGCGCCATTCGTTCAAAACCTGGCGATGGACATATTCGCCATCTCCAGCCCTGCAGCGATCGAAGCCGCTGGTGAAGACTACGGCTTGCCAGGCGTTGGCGCCGTGGGAACCGGTCCCTTCAAGTTCGTTGAATGGATCGAAGGCGATAGCATCACCGTAGTGGCCAATCCAGATTACTGGGGCGGCGCACCCACGGTCGATGAAGTCATCTGGCGAGTAATCCCCGATGACTCAGCCCGCTTCTTGGCTTTGCGCGCAGGCGATATCCATGCGTTAGAGCAGGCAGTTGTAGAGGATCTTGCGGCTGCCGAAGCGGATCCGGATCTGTACGTCCTAACCAAACCGGCAGTCAACACCGGCTACCTGGCCTTCAACTACAAGATCGAAGAATTCAACGATCCTAACGTTCGCAAGGCGATCTACCACGCCATCAACCGCCCTGGATTGATCGAGAACTTCTACGGCGTCTATGGTGAGCCGGCGGAGACATTCCTGCCGCCACTAATCTGGGGTAAGAACAACGACATCACTGCCTATGAGTACAATCCTGAGGGAGCGAAGGCCTTGCTAGCGGAAGCCGGGTTCCCGGATGGTTTAAGTGAAGTGACCGTGGCTGAAGATCTTGTGGATGCGGATGGCAACGTGGTTTACACTGCAGGCCAGAAGATTCCGCTTACCCTGTACTACATGCCGGTCACCCGCTTCTACTACCCAAGCCCTGAGGAAATTGGCACAGCGATGGCGGCCGACTTGGCCAATGCCGGTATCGTGGCCAACCTCGAGCTGGCTGGCGACTGGGCCACCTACCTTGGCCTGCGCCGCACTGGCTTGCTGATGGGTCTTTACATGCTGGGTTGGGGCAGTGACAACGGTGATCCCGACAACTTCCTCAACTACTTCTTCGGCGGATTGAGCTCGGCAGACGATGTCAAAGAGCCTGATCAGCGTGAAGGTTGGTACGCTAATCAGGAGGCCGCTAGCTTGCTCTACGAAGGGGCAGTCAATCCCGATAAGGCCGAACGCACGGCGATCTATCAACAGGTTGAGCAGCTTCTCTACGAAGATGCCGCTCGCATCTGGATCGCGCACAACAACACCCCGTTGATCTTCTCATCGAAGGTCAGTGGTTACATACCGCAGCCTGTCGGTGCCGACTACATCGAATTTACAGTCATCGAGTAGGAGCAGCAGTATCGCTCCAGCCGATTAAAGACCAACAACTTCGAGTGGTCTCACAGGGGGGCGGAAACCTACCGCCCCCCTGTCTTCCTCGCAGGGAGGTCTCAATTGCTCAGATATATCATTCGTCGATTATTTTCTCTCATACCCACCTTATTGGGAATCGCATTTGTAATTTTTATGTTTCAGAGGCTCATCCCTGGCGATCCAGCCGTGGCAATGCTGGGCGAACACGCAGCACAGGAGAATGTTGAGCGCATCCGTGAGCAGCTGGGCTTGAACCGCCCCGTTTTCTTAGATCGAGAAGCGTTGAACGAGGGGGATTTCGCAGGTTTCGTCGATAGTCAATTCATCCGCTACATTGGCCGTTTAGTCCAGGGTGACCTAGGCAATTCCATTCATCGCCGCATTCCAGTAGCCGAAACCCTGGCATTGCGCTTCCCGGCAACCGTGGAGCTGGCACTTTTGTCCATGCTCGTTGCTGTCACCATAGGGATACCTGTTGGGATTGCCTCCGCAGCCCGGCGAAATTCAATCTTGGATAGCGTCACGATGGTAGGGTCATTAGTGGGAGTTTCGATGCCGATTTTCTGGCTTGGCATAATGGAAATCATGCTTTTTGCGGTCTTCCTGCAGTGGCTACCGAGTGGAGGTCGCGTCAGCCCAGCGATCGAACTCGAAGCCGTGACAAATTTCTATATCATTGATAGCCTCCTCGCAGGTAACCTGGAAGCGCTGGTGGATGCGTTGAAGCATCTTGCCATGCCGGTTGTTGCCCTGGCCACGATCCCGATGGCGATCATCGCCCGCATGACGCGCTCTAGCATGCTAGATGTGCTCCAAGAGGATTACATCCGCACGGCGCACGCCAAGGGTGTGCGCGAAGGATTGGTGCTCTTTAAGCACGCACTGAAGAACGCCTTTTTACCCGTCATTACCATCATTGGCATCCAGACCGGCAGCCTACTCGCCGGGGCAGTGCTGACCGAGACAATCTTCTCCTGGCCCGGAATCGGGAAATGGGTCTATGACGCCATTCTTGGGCGCGATTATCCCATCGTGCAAGGTGGGACGCTCGTGATCGCGCTCGTGTTTGTGGCAGCAAATTTAATTGTGGACATTTCATATGCGGTGCTTGACCCGCGTATTCGTTACGATTGAGGAACCGCATGTCTGAATGGAATCCTGAGGATCTTGATAGCGTCGATTTCGCCGTACGAGAACATCGTTCGCTGTGGGTCGATGCCTGGCGGCGACTTATTTCCAATCGAACTGCTCGTCTGGGAATGGCGATTGTAGCGTTGTTTGTTTTATCGGCAGTCCTGGCCCATTATTTCTGGGATTACGATCCCAGAACTGACTTGGATTACTCCCTGAAACTCAAACCGCCCAATCTGGTAGCGACGGAAGAAGTCGCATCGATCCATCCCTTTGGTACCGATAAGCTCGGACGTGATATCTTCCGACGTGTCGTTCATGGAGGCTGGAATTCCTTGCGTGTCGGCTTGGTGGCAGTGGGGATCTCACTTTCTGTGGGTGGGCTTCTCGGATTGATCGCAGGCTTCTTTGAAAATATTACACCTTCAAAAGCCGAACGAGTTTTTTTACTAGGTGCGATCGGTCTTGCTCTGGGAGCGCTAGCCTCCTGGATCGCTGACCAAACCCTGCAGATGTTTCTATTTGCTGGAATCGGCATTTTCGCCGCGCTGCGCGAAGACTTGCTTGAGGGGCGCTTCATGCGCACGGTGCTCTTTGGGCTCCTGGGTTTAATCGTTGGGGCTGGCCTTGGAATGATGGCTAGCCCCTATGTTGCGATTGTGACGGGTGTTCTGGGGCTACTCACAGGGGTGGTGCTGGGTTTACCAATCAGAGGTCAGCTTGTAACGACGATCATCATGCGGGCGATGGACATCTTGCTCGCCTTTCCCACCTATTTGCTGGCGATTGCCATCGTGGCTTTTCTTGGACCAGGTCTCGAGAAGGGCATGATCGCTATTGGCGTCGTCGGCATCCCAATCTATGCAAGACTAGTACGGTCAACCGTCATTTCCGTCGTTCAGAAGGAATATATTCTGGCGGCGCAAGCGACGGGAGAGGGGCATGGCCGCATCATTTTTCGACACATCCTGCCAAATACGTTATCCCCGGTCATCGTACAAACCACGATGGGATTGGCAAGCGCGATCTTATCGGCTGCAGCGCTGGGATTTTTAGGTTTGGGCGCCATTCCACCCGAGCCTGAATGGGGAGCAATCCTCGGTGCCAGCTACCGCTATCTGGCGAGCGGGGCCTGGTGGGCGGTTACTTTCCCAGGCCTGGCAATCATGCTGAGCGTCCTTGGATTTAATCTACTTGGTGATGGTTTGCGCGACGCACTGGACCCGAAACTGCAGATATAAAGAATGCCACAATAAATAAGATTGGAAAGTACTGTTAGGGTAGCTATGACTCAATTGTTGGAGATCAAGGATCTCAAGACCCGCTTCTATACCGACGAAGGCGTTGTCCATGCTGTCAACGGTATATCCTACGACATGGAAGTGGGTGAGACGCTAGGTATCGTAGGCGAGAGCGGCTGTGGAAAGAGTGTACACGCCCTCTCGATCATGCGCCTGATACCCAGCCCACCGGGGAAGATCGTGGCCGGGGAAATCATCTTTGATAAGGATCGCAATCTGCTCGAGATCAGCTCATCTGAGATGCGGCATATCCGTGGCGCTGAGATCGCCATGGTTTTCCAGGATCCCATGACCTCGCTCAACCCAGTTTACACAGTAGGGGATCAAATCGTCGAGGCTTTAAGATTACACCAGGGCATGACTGAGGCTGAATCGCGAGAACGAGCGCGCGAGCTGTTAGAAATGGTGGGTGTTCCTGCTGCAGCCCAACGGCTAGATGATTACCCCCATCAATTTTCAGGAGGTATGCGCCAACGGGCCATGATCGCGATGGCGCTCTCCTGCGATCCTAAGCTTCTCATCGCCGATGAGCCCACAACGGCATTGGATGTCACCATCCAGGCCCAGATCGTCGACCTCGTGCGCAGGCTGCAGGAGCAGTTGGGTATGGCGATAATGTGGATCACACACGACCTTGGTGTGGTTGCAGAACTGGCCAAGACGATTAATGTCATGTATGCCGGTTACATCATTGAGCGAGGTCCAGTACGCAGCATCTACAAGTCAACTCGCCACCCGTACACACTGGGTTTGTTGGGTTCGTTACCGCGACTAGATGAGGCACCGGGCACGAAGTTACTTTCGATTCCGGGATTACCACCTGATCTGGTCGCGCTGCCCAAAGGATGCCCTTTTGCAGCGCGCTGTTCCTACCGCGTGGAACAATGTCTGGAGGAAATGCCGCCACTAGAACGAACTGATGATGACCATACTGTTGCTTGTTGGCGCTGGGAAGCGGTGGCTGAAGAGGTGAATGCATGAATGCCGAGAATGGGACCCTGGTTGAAGTCAAGAAGTTGCGCAAGTACTTTCCCATCCGACGCGGCATCGTCATTCAACGCCAGGTGGGCGCGATTAAAGCTGTGGATGGTGTAACCTTCGATATTCTGCGTGGTGAAACGCTGGGATTGGTTGGCGAAACTGGCTGTGGAAAGACAACGGTTGGAAGGACGATCTTACAGCTCTATGAACCAACGGGTGGCGAGATCACTTTTGATGGAGTCAACTTATCAGATCTCGAAGGTGGGGATCTTCGGCGCATACGTAGCCGTATGCAGATGATCTTTCAGGACCCGTATGCCTCTCTCAACCCGCGCATGACAGTAGGGTCGATTATTGGTGCACCCCTCGACGTTCATGGCGTCCCTGATGGACAAAGCAAGCACGATCGCATTCAAGATATGCTTGAATTGGTGGGATTGAGTGCCTATTTCGTCAACCGCTACCCGCATGAATTCTCTGGGGGACAACGCCAACGCATTGGTATCGCGCGTGCGCTTGCGCTCAATCCAGACCTGGTGATCTGTGATGAGCCGATCTCGTCGCTGGACGTCTCCATCCAGGCACAGGTGGTCAATCTTCTAGAAGAATTACAGGATCGCCTCGGGCTTACCTATCTTTTTATAGCCCACGATTTGAGTATGGTGCGTCATATCAGTGATCGCATGGCGGTGATGTATCTGGGCAAGATCGTAGAGCTAACTGACCGTGATGAGATCTACCTTAACCCGCTGCATCCGTATACCCAAGCTTTGATGTCGGCAGTTCCAGTGCCTGATCCAGACGTTGCCGCTCAACGGCAGCGCGTCATCCTCGAAGGAGATATCCCCAGCCCAGCGGATCCACCCAAGGGCTGCAACTTCAACACCCGCTGTCCCGTGGCCACCGATATTTGCTTCGTGGAGGATCCCGAATATCTCGAGGTGGAAAAAGGCCACTGGGTAGCTTGTCACCTGGTTAAGCCGGAGGGTATTGAAGCCACGCCGCATTAAATTACAAGGAGCCTAAGGGCACCTTTCCTTCGCAGCTAAGGCGAATACAGGGAGAATCTGTAGGGGCGACTTGCCGGTCGCCCCTGTTTATTTCTTAAGTGGAAATAGGTTGAGTTTGATTTATGATCAGCAAACCTGTCTATGTAACGACAGAAGTCAAAAGAGCGGGTGATCAGGCTCACTCTTTTTTGGGTTGCAACATCGTGACTTCAACCGTTGGGTAGGGCATCGTGATGCCGGCTTGCTTTAGCGCGGTGTTGATACGCATGGCACCGGTGGATTGTGCAAAGGCATAATCGACTTTGGCGACATCAATCCAATAATACAAGGAGGCCTGGATAACCGAATCAGTGAAGGATTCCAGGACCAATTGTGGAGCGGGGTCAGCCAGCACGCCGTCTATCGTCTGAATGGCTTCTATCACCGTCCTGGTGGAAAGTTCAAGATCAGTATCGACGGTGATGCCTAAAGGAAGCTGGATGCGACGTGTCGGTGCGCGTGTGAAATTGACAATCGGGCTGACGAAGATATCAGTATTGGGGATGATCACGTAGCGCCCATCGACCTCACGCAGTTCGGTCGAACGCAAGTTGATGGCCAGTACCTTACCTGTAAAACCGTTCACATTGATCGTGTCCCCGATCTCGAACGGTTGAGTCAGGAGTAGCAAGATCCCGGCGATGAAGTTCCTGGCTACGTCCTGCAGTGCGAAACCGATGGTGATGCCGGCGATCCCCAAGCCGGCAAGCAGGGTAGAAAGCCTGCCGGGCGCCAGCTGCTCAAGCGCCAGCACAATACCCAGCGCCCTAATACCCCAGCGAGTCAGCATCTGCAATAAGATGATGAGTTCTTCGTCCGCACTCTGCTTGGCCAGACGTCGCCGGAGCAAGCGCGTCGCCCAGGTGGAAATCCAGTGAGCGATGAGATAGACCAAGAGTGCCAGGCCCAATCGAGGAAGAAAGGCTACAATGGCGTCGAGCATCGCTTGAAAATCAAGAGCTGTGAGATCCATGTTAAACACCTCAAAATCTGGAATTGATCGAGCAAATCATAGCACAGCTCAACCGGGTATCTCGATCCTGCTGCCCTGCTACAATGCCGCGGATACCATCGATTTGGCTATGGAATCACTGCTCGAGCAGACTTATGCCAATTTCGAGGTTGTCGTCATTGATGATGGCTCCAGTGACGGGACTCTGGACATGCTCCGAGTGTGGGAACAAAAAGATGTACGGGTACGGGTTGTAGCGATCAAGCATCAGGGGATCATCCCGGCGCTCAACGCGGGGCTGGAAGTCTGTCGGGCGTCCCTCGTCGCCCGCATGGACGCCGATGATAAGGCCCATCCCGAGCGACTGGCTCGACAGGTCGAAGCCCTTGAGTCAGATCCCGGCCTGGCGGTGTGTGCCAGCCTGGTGGAAGGTTTTCCTGAAGATCAGGTGCGGGAAGGTTTTCAGATCTACATCGATTGGTTGAACCGGCTTGTAAGTCACGAGGCGATCACGCGCGAGATCTTCATCGAGAGCCCAATTGCACATCCCTCGGTGGCCTTCAGGAAGCGCTGGGTAGAGCAGGTGGGCGGTTACAAGGAGCATGGCTGGCCGGAGGATTACGACCTGTGGCTGCGGCTCTACCTGGCCGGAGCTCGCTTCGCAAAGGTCCCCGAGATCCTGCTCTACTGGCGCGAGCACGAGCGACGGCTCACCCGC
>JBFFQB010000107.1:0-10485 GCA_041573795.1 Anaerolineales bacterium | reverse complement strand
GTTCTTCCGGGTTCTCCCAAGAGTTCTCCTCAATAATGGAGAAGCAGGTGTTTTGCAGGCCTTCGGCACCATGCCATTAGTACCTTGATCAACCATCCGACAAACACCTATAATCGGACTATGAGTCGCGTCTCAAACCTCTATCGCCTGCAAGAAATCGATCTCGGTCTACATGAGAGTCAGTCACGTATTGAGGAGATCGAAAAGATTCTTGGGCAAGATGAGGAATTGCGCAAAGCTCAATCCCTCCTCGCAGAGCGGGAAGCCGCCCTGACAGAAGCACGTTCGGCAAACTCGAGCGCAGATCATATGGTCGCCACCCAACGCGACAAAATCACCCAGACTGACAAGGCACTCTATAGCGGGAGTGTCACCAATCCGAAAGAGCTGCAGGACCTTCAAATGGAGTCTGAGTCGCTCCGCCGCCATCTGGAGACACTCGAAGATCGCTACCTAGAAGCAATGGTGGAGTTAGAGCAAGCTGAAGAGGCACATCTTCAGGCGACAGAAGCGTTGGATGTGCTGCAACAGCGCAACGCCAGGCAGCATAAAGAGTTATCTACCGAAAAAGAAGAGCATATCGACAACCTGGCTCGATTGGATGAAGAACGTCAAGCTGCTATGGCAAATATTACCGCCGAAGATGAAGCTCTCTATAACACCCTGCGTGAACGTTTGGGAGGAAAAGCGCTGGCACAACTCATTGATGGGGTCTGCAGCGCTTGTGGCGTAGAGCTTGCACGTTCAAAACAGCAGGAAGTTGCCGGTGGAAGTGAGTTAATTCGGTGTTCGCAATGTTCGCGCATTTTATACGCAGGATAAGATAGCATGTGGAATTGGATTCAGAATATTTGGCTTCGAACCTTTGGGGCCTACTTTGATTGGTGGGAATTCTTCACCGGGATGTTCTTCGGTATCCTGGGGGCCTGGATCTATGCAAAATTTGAGCCAATCCGATCAGCCATTGGAGATTACATATCCCAAAGGACGGCTGTCAGTGACCGACGCCAGAAACAGGTTTCCTCCGATCAGTATCGCCTAGATTTGATCCAGTACGCCCAAATGCTGCATATCTCACGAGCATTGTTTGCGTTAGACGAGATTGCGGTAGAACCTCGCCTGCTAGCACCACCTGCACAACCTGACCCTGAGAAGGGAGATGCGGTCCCAGAGGATACACTCTCTGTCGTTCCAAATCTTCCGGATTGGGATTTCCTCTCAGCAATCTATCAAGCCACAACCATCAGCTTGCCGGAAGCCCTTCGCTCGGAAGCAAATCTACTCATCACCGGCCATCCAGGCAGCGGAAAAACCACCGCATTGGCTTATCTCGCCATCCGGGTGGCGCTGGCCGACCCTGTTGTGGGCGATCTGGCAAATTTGACACCCATATTCATTCACGCCGCAGATTTGGTCCTTGATCGAAGCTCTGAAAAAGAACCGCTCAAACCCATTATCCAAGCCGTCGGTCATACCTTGGGCTCAAATGCGGGGGGACGGCTACCTGCGAATATTCGCACGAGCTTCCGGCGTAAACACGCCTTGTTGCTGTTGGATGGGCTTGATGAGTTTAGCGCGGGTGAAATTCCCTCGATCATTCGTTGGATTAAGAGTCTAATTGCAGAATTTCCGGGGAATCGGCTTGTCATCGCAGGACCCGTAACTGGTTACAACGGTCTGGTTCAAGCCGGGATCTCTCCAATCCCAATCAGCCCCTGGAGTGAACACCAGCAACGAGTATTCCAACGGCGCTGGTCTGAAGCATGGCAGAAGCACATTGCGCCGTTGCTCCCGAAGAAGCGCCTTGCAGAGATTGACCCCGCACTCATCGGAGGCTGGCTCTCAGGATCTCAACGAGGCCATTCCCCCCTGGAAGTCACGCTGACGACCTGGGCTTCGTATGTCGGAGATTTGCATGGGGGACGCACCATCGATGCTCTGGAAGCCTACATCGCTCGTTTCCTTTCCCCCAACGAACGCAAGGGCGCGGGGGTGGCAGCACTAGGATGGATAAATGCACGTTCGGGGATCATCCCAGACCGGGCGATCCGCCGGGGAACACCAGTGAATGAAATGCTCGAAGCCGGGATTCTGACCCGCCACATCAACAATCGCTTTACCTTTACCCAGCCCAATCTTGGATCGTATCTTGCCGCACGGGCGATGGCTGAAGGTGGAGAAATGGTAATTATTAGCGATCCTGGGTGGGGACCCGCAGACTTCAGCATGGGGTATCTTGCCCCGATTGGCGACGTCTCTGCAAGCGCCGATCGATTGCTTGAATCCAAGGCCGACCCGCTAGAACGAGGTTTATTACTCACAGGTCGCTGGCTAAAGGATGCTCCCAAGAAAGCCAGTTGGCGCGCAGACGTCCTGCGTCGGCTCGCAACCATTGCGACCGATCCAAACCGTCCTTACGGTCTGCGCTTGCGGGTGGTCCACGCCCTTGCAGCCTCCCAGGAAGAGACCGTCTCGATCCTCTTCCGCCGCATGCTCGAATCCGATAAACCGAGCAGTCGCGTTTTAGGCGCATTGGGATTGGGAGGGTTACGTGATGAAGAGGCCGTGCGGCCCCTCATCCAGACGATCAACACGAAGCGCAACCTTCACACTCGCCAGGCCTCATGTTTAGCCCTTGCAGCAATCGGAACAGAAGAAGCTCTAGAAGGCTTAGGACGGATTATCCTCGAGAGCGATGAGGGTGTGCTCATCGCTGCCGCAGAAGCCCTGGCCTGCAATCCCGATGAAGGTTGGCCGATGTTGCGGGATGCTATCGAGATGAAGAACTTGCTCACGCGCCGTGCTGCAGTCTTTGGATTGGCGCGCATTCCTGAAGACTGGGTTGAAGAGATTCTTCAACGTGTTCAATTAGAAGACGAACAATGGGTCGTGCGAGGTGCAGCGGCCGAAGTGATGGAGCGGCGCCAAAATCCTCCTTGGAAAATACACAAACCGGTGGAGGACGTTTCGGAACTCGCCTGGCTGCAGAGCTTCGCACAAAAGGAGGGTATGGCGGTTGCCCCGGGCAGAGCCGCGTTGGAAATGGTTCGGCGTGCCCTCAATAAAGGTTCCCAGGAAGAGAAGATATCCGCACTTGAGGCGATTGTATGGGTTGGCGGGGAGGAGCTCTCCCTGGAGATCTTCCAGGCTTTGAGCTCAAATGAAGCCTATTTACGGGATGCTGCTTTTGAAGCACTTTGGCAACTGTATGCGAGTGGAGCAGATATCCTCGCCCAGGCTCGGAATGCCTGATTTCATACAGGGTTGCAGCCTGTCGTAGGAAAACCGAACCCGAAAAAAAGCCACGGTGTGAGCGCTTCACCGTGGTTCTCTCAATTAAGAAGACTTGACCGAAATTATTTCTGCGCTTGAAGCCAGATATTGATGCGCTTTTCGGCCTCATCGGCTGGCATCTCCAAAACCGAGATGATCTTATCCAACCCCCGCTCACCGGCAACAATTTCTATCTTGTTTTTACGCACACCCAGCACTTTCGCCAGGAAGGCGATGAGCACTTTGTTCGCTTTCCCTTCAACCGGTGGGGCAGCGATCCGGATTCGCAGCGTGCCATCGTCGAGCACACCACCAATTTCGGTTTTTCGTGCACGGGGAGTCACTCGAATTGTGAGCGCGGCCCCCCGCTCCCCATCATGGAGTTTAAATTCCCGTTTCTTGGATGCGCGGTTCAAGTGAGAATCCCTATCAGAACCCGACCAATCACCTCAAGCAGAATGAGCAGGATGAGGGGGCTTAAGTCGATCATACCCGTTGGGGGTAGTAGCCGGCGAATCGGTGAAAGCAGAGGTTCAACAAGATTGTCCAGGAATTTACGGACAGTATGAAAGGGATCTAAAAAGTAACTGGCGATCACGTCCGCCAGAACAACCATCATTAACAGACGGGTAAAAATGTAAATTGCGTTAGCTAGATTTGACAAGATAGAGTCCTCGTATTGAAACGATCAGAAATTAGAAAGCTTGACCTTCTTTACACATTTTACCGCAACCGCCACACCCTCATTCCACGGCACTACCGAAAAGTGCCCGTCCCAATCGCAGCATCGTAGCACCCTCTTCGACCGCGAATTGATAATCATCCGTCATCCCCATGGATAACTCAGGCAGCTCATGCACCAGCTCTTTTGTAAGGTATTCGCGCAACTGCCTCAAGCGCTGAAAGGTCGAGCGCAGGACTTTCTGAT
Organism: Anaerolineales bacterium; assembly: GCA_041573795.1. Lineage (GTDB taxonomy): Bacteria > Chloroflexota > Anaerolineae > Anaerolineales > E44-bin32 > E44-bin32. The sequence goes on along the minus strand of JBFFQB010000107.1, from coordinate 6,284 downwards.
CCTGCACCCATGGTGCCATTGTCATCAATCCGACTACATTCAAGGCAGGCAGGCGCACAATTTCGCCAAACTCCGGGATCAATGTGGGCCACGCGGTTGAATCTGATGCATCCCAACCCCCTTTTGAGCTTTCACCCGACACATTACATTCCAGCAATACAGAGGGACGCACCCCTTGATCCATTGAAAAACGGTTGAGACGCTCAGCAATCTTCATGCGGTCGATAGAATGCACGTAGCTGAAGTTTTGCGGGATTTGAATTGCCTTCCGGCTCTGAATATGACCGACCATGTGCCAGGTAATAGCTGCGTTTAGCAGCGATTCCTTTTTTTGCAGCGCTTCTTCAACTCGATTCTCACCGATTTGATCAAGACCGAGATCAAGGGCAGCCTCGATGGCACCTGCCGGTCGACCCTTCGCAATGGCGACGATCTGGATAGCCTCGGACGGTCGGTCCGATCGATCAGCCGCCAGGGCAATGTTTCGGTTTACCACATCCAGGCGAGCTCGAATGTGCTCCACCCAGTTTAGAGGCATACTCACTCCAAATTAAACAACGCTGCAAAGCGGCCTGTTCTTCCATGCTCCGCCCGATGGGAGAACCAGTCGTCATTATCACAGGCGGTACAGACCCCGGCGATCTCAATCTCAGATACACCTTGTTGCTCGAGAAGATACTGATTGGCAGACCATAGATTGAGAAAGGTTTGTTGCTCCCTTGCGATGATATGTTGGGAGGCATGCTCACCAAAGCTGGCTGAAAATTGCGTAAGGACATCCTGACCGACTTCGTAGTGGTCAGGCCCAATAGAAGGACCTATCCCAGCCAACAAGTGTTCCGCAGAACTGCCAAAGGTGGCGATCATCGCTTTAACAGCGATTTCAGCTGCACGCCGGACCGTCCCCAACCAACCGGCGTGAACCATGGCGATAGCATGAGCTTGCGGATCGTAGATATAGATGGGTACACAATCGGCGAAGCGCATGAATAAAGTGACCTGTGGGTTGGTGGTGATGATGATGTCAGCTTTTAGCGCAGGGTTGTTCCCTCGCGGCAGCTTGGCATGAACAACATCAGCCGAGTGCACTTGCCAGACATCGTGCAATGAACTTACTTCGCGGCCAAGGCTCTCAAAGACCTGGCTGCGGTTCGAGGCCACACGCTCTGGGTTGTCACCTACGGTTCCCCCTACGTTGAGACTTTTCCAGGGGCTGGGGCTTACGCCTCCTTGCCGGGTGAAAATTCCCTGGGATAGCGGGTGACCATTGAAGATCTCAAACTGATAGCTGCGAACACCATTTTGCTGAGAGAAGGGCATAAACCGAGTTTACCACGCAGCATAATCGGGAGGGACGACTGCTTTCATTCAAGATCGAGCAAATCTTCCCAGGGATGACCGATAGCTGTCCAGTCTATTTCGTTAGCTCGCCCGCCGCTGCCAATTTGCTCAGGGTAAGCGTGCGGGTGTCCTCCATAGTCTCTTCAACATAGGGATAGGCTAGCCAGACATTCATCACCCCGAAGAGCGCCCCGGTCAGCGTGCGCAGTGCAGGTACACTCTCACGGACTGGAAGTCTCAGAAGGGGTATATTTGCGATCAGCTGAGAACCGCCATCAAGGGCAATTGGCACGATGCCCAGCAAAAACCAGATCCAAATCGGTAGAGGCCGGATGCGCTTGCGTACCAGGCCAAATAATAATCCCGAGATGAAGATAGCCACGTAGATGGCAACATCACGTTGGCAGAGCGCCACTTTATATCCAACCTGTTCATTGCCAACGAAGTCCTGCGCGTCACGCCATTCCCAGGTAGTGCTGCCCGTTACTTGTTCATAACTCGTCACACCCAGACCTGCATGTTCCAGCGGGTAATAAGCTTGTTGGCCGAAAAGGAACCAAGAGCGAAAGGAAAGTTGATGGCAAAGGGGGCGATAAATGCGGTAAATGACTTTAGCAGGTGTTTGGAAACCGGCTTTCATGAGAACGGGCGCGCCAAACGGTAATCCTATATACAGAAGGACAATGAGATTAAAGATCGTCAGCCAACGGCGGGAAAAGAAGAGCAAGCCGCGATTCAAACTCACCCCACGCTTCCGTTCTTTTGCAGAGCGAGATGGTAATGGGCGATTGGGGCTATCGGCCGCCGCTCTTAGCGCAACCTCCAAATCAACTTTTCGAATTGGAGCTTCCAATGTGTAAGGGCCAATGAGACAAACGGGAATCTTCTCATTGTAGCGCTCGTAAAGTTCTGGGTCTTCATCGATGTCGACTTCCTGCAGATGATGGGGCAACTCATCTGCAAGCGATGCTAAATCCAGCTTGACCTGATCACATAGGGTGCAATCCTCCCTGGTGAAGAGCGTAACACGCATCATATGGATAACCCTGCCTCTTGTAAGTATTCCCGCAGCTGTGATTCTAAGAGGATCCCGATATGGATCGTCTGTATCTTGCCAGCTTTGTCAATGATGATTGTTGAGGGATACCCGATAATGCGATACAGGCCTGAAACCGTCCCATCTGAATCAAGAAGTACCGGGAATGTCAACCCCATCTCATCCACAAATTCCTGAACCTGCGCAACCGATTCCTGCAAGTTGATACCCAGAACAAGAAAATCTTCTTCCACCAATTCCTGACTGATCGCTTCCAGAAGTGGCATTTCAAGCCGGCAAGGTGCGCACCAGGTTGCCCAGAAGTTTAGCAGGACAACCTTACCCTTTAATCCTTGGAGTTCATAGGTGCGATCCCGGGTATCATGAAGCGCAAAGTTCGGTGCTGCTTGCCCCACCGACACCGTTTTCGCTCCCTCTTCAACTACACTCGAGTCAGCTTGGTCGCCCGCGCTAGGGGAGCGTGTTTTCGAGATAGCGCGCGGCACCTCAGGAAGACCAGCAAGTACAACTAGAGTTATAGCCGCGCCGATCAATACCCCGATGGCTAATAGTCGAAAATATCTTGATCTGGGATTTTGCGGCATATGCACGGAAGTTTTAAAGTCCGAAATCGACAAAGAAACCGTACTGCGCCAATCGCTCGAGTGTTCCAGTCATCAGCATCACCCCCAAGATGACCAGGATCACGCCTGTGGCAATTGATAAATATCTAACGGCCTTGCCGTAGCGACGCATAAGCTCAGCAACACGTCCGATCCCGAGAGCAGCTAGCAGGAAGGGGACCGCCAAGCCTACGCTGTAGGCGCTTAGAAGGACGACACCTTCTGTTATGCGAGCACTGTTTAGAGCCAGCGTGAGCACTGCCCCCAGGACTGGTCCCACGCAAGGAGCCCACCCTGCCGAGAAAAAAACACCCATCATTGCCGAGGATAAGTAGCCCAGAGCTGGGTCAGGCTGTACCTGGCGGCGGGTGTCGTAATCAAGGAAGGGAATCGTGATGACACCCATTGTATGCAAGCCAAATATGATCACCACAACCCCACCAATGCGAGCGAGCCATTGCCTGAGGTCATAGAGCAGCGCCCCGATGGCAGACGCTGCCGCCCCTAGCGAAATAAAGACAATGCTAAATCCAAGAACGAACGCGATCCCGTGGCTGAAGGTCAACCAGCGGTTCTGAATGACTTCGCCGCTTGATGTGAGTGTGCGCCCGCTGAGATATCCGATGTAAGCCGGGATGAGTGCTAATACACACGGTGAAAGGAACGAAAGCATGCCCGCCAGCGCGGAGATTCCGATCCCATAGGGGTTAAGACCGATGCTTCCAAGCTCAACCATGTTCTTATTGACGTCCTTCCGTAAGCCATAGAGACGTTATTTCCACCTGGAGCCTAGTTCCCGACTGATAGGATAATCGATCAACCATTCACACTCAAGGGGTAATAATGATGGTAAACCAAGGGGCTCTTAGCGATCGAGCTTATTGCCACGCAATCTCAAGCTATTGGCCACCACGAAGATAGAGCTAAATGCCATCGCGCCAGCTGCCAGCATGGGATTCAGCAAACCTAACGCAGCGGCAGGGATCAATGTGATGTTATAGATGAGCGCCCAGAATAAATTTTGCTTGATGGTGCGAAGGGTCACCCGTGAAAGACGAATGGCGCGAGCCGTTCCGCGCAGATCGCCGCTGAGTAAAGTTATCGGTGCAGCTGCAATGGCGACATCTGTGCCTGTACCGATGGCGATACCTACGTCAGCCTGCGCAAGGGCAGGAGCATCATTAATACCGTCTCCGACCATGGCGACAATTCGACCATCTTCCTGGAGCTGCTGGATAACTTCGGCTTTACCACCAGGGAGCACCTCCGCCCGAACCAGCTTTTCAACGTTTCCGTTGAGCGAGATGCCTACTTCCCGTGCGATTGCTTCAGCCGTTGCCTGGTTATCACCGGTGATCATAGCCACTTCTAATCCCAAACGCTGTAATTCTGCAATGGCAACCTTGGAACCCTCCTTCAACGAATCGGCGATTCCCAGGATCCCAGCCACACGATGATCGACAATCACTGCCACCGCCGTCTTGGCTTCCTGCTGCAATTTTTGCATGTTCACGGCAGCCGCATCGTCTTCCAGACCCCGCTCTGCGAGCAACGCAAGGGAGCCTACGCTGATCTCGAAGCCGTTTATTGAGGCCTTGATCCCTTTGCCCGGTATCGCCTCGAACCGATCGGGCTCCAGCAGGTCTACAGACCGGGATGAAGCCGCTGCGGTAACCGCGTCGGCGAGAGGGTGCTCAGATGCTTTTTCCGCGCTGGCGGCTAATTGGAGCAGTTGGTTTTCGTCACCCTCCCAATCCAGCAGGATGATATCCGTCACTGTCGGTTGACCACGAGTGATTGTGCCGGTCTTATCCAATACAACTGTAGTAAGCGAGCCTGCTCGCTCGAGAGCTTCACTGGACTTGTACAGTATCCCTTCACCCGCACCCCTGCCAGTCCCGACCATCACGGCTGTTGGCGTGGCCAGCCCCATCGCGCATGGGCATGCGATCACCAGTACTGCCACCATGTTGATTAACGCCCGTGTGAAGGCGGTGATATCTCCTGTGGGGGGTGGTGCTAGGAAGTACCAACTCAGAAAGGTGAGCAAGGCAATCAGGATAACAATCGGGACAAACACGCTCGAAACTCGATCGGCAAGTCGCTGGATAGGAGCCTTGCTCCCCTGCGCCTCCTCCACCAGGCGGATGATTTGCGCTAAAGCTGTGTCTCTACCAACTTTCGTGGCCTCAAATTTCACCCGGCCAAGTTTGTTGATCGCAGCACCCACTACGTTGTCGCCTGGACCCTTCTCAACGGGCATTGATTCACCCGTGAGCATGGATTCATCCGCAGCGCTTCGTCCCTCAACGACAACCCCATCCACCGGAAATTTCTCTCCCGGTTTTACAATGACAAGGTCGCCAACAACCACCTGATCAATGGGGATCTCCGTTTGCTCACCGTCTCTCACAACGGTAGCTTGTTTGGGGCGTAAGCTCATGAGCTTCTTGATCGCTTCGCTTGTTCGTCCTTTTGCTCGCGCTTCAAGGAACTTACCCATCACGATCAAGGTGATGATGACTGCCGCAGTCTCGAAATAGACATGGCCATCAAGCAAGCCCAGCAACACGGGAATCGAGTAAAAATAAGCAGCGGATGACCCCATGGCGATCAGCACATCCATATTCGCCGATCGATTGCGAAGGGCTTTGAAGGCACCAACGTAATATTGGCGACCCACGACAAATTGCACCGGCGTAGCCAGGGCAAACATTAACCACTCGGCCCACGGCGCGTGAGCGATGGTGGCTGGGATCAATCCAAAGTCCCGACCCATCGAGAACAGGAAGAGAGGAACGGTAAACACCAAACCCAGCACAAGCAGCCGAAACTGATAGCGGATCTCACGTTCACGCGCCAGGCGCTCTACATCCTGTGTTTCCCCTTCGACGGAAAGAGCCTCAAAACCCGCAGCCGACATTGTCTTACGCAACTCGGATTGACTGACGACCGTTGGAATATACTGCACGCGAGCACGTTCTGCCGCCAGGTTCACGCTGGCTTGTGTAACACCTTCGCGTTGCATGAGCGCTGCTTCCAAACGTCGTGCATCCTCAGCATCGGATAATCTACGCAGGAGAAAATCCGCTTCCCCAACAGCAATATCATAGCCCGCATGACGGACTCGGTCGATCAGAGCTTGCTGCGTCGTGAGTTCCGGGTCGAAGGACACTGTCGCTCGCTCAGACGCCAGGTTGACGCTGGCAAAGCTCACGCCGTCAACCTTCTTCAGGTTGCGTTCGACCGCAGCGACACAGTTTGCACAGGTCATACCGGTGATC
>JBFFQB010000106.1:0-10559 GCA_041573795.1 Anaerolineales bacterium | reverse complement strand
ATACGTTCCAGTTCATCATTTTGGCTCATATCAATCCCGCCAGGCAATATTCTTCCTTGCCAAGAGTCCTGCGCTGGAAGTAAGGTACCTACAGCTACCCCCATTCTAGAGTAGCCAACGATGCAAGACAACCCCTGGGTCCAAAAGGAGGCACTACCCCAACGCTATGCCAGATCTCACAAAACCATTGGTTGAACGCATCCGCCAACAGAAACTTTCAGAGCTTCAATTAAGCGAAGATTGTATTCACCCTGCCTACGACGGACTTTCCATCCTCAATCTTCCTGGCAGCCTGGCCGCGTGGTTTCGGGCTGGTGAACTTCATCATCCACACATCGCTATCCCGGAGCTGGACCAACTTGCCTTGGGGACAAAACAAGTCGTGTGTGTGCTGATCGATGCGGTCGCCCTGCATCGCTTCCAACGCTGGCTGGAACATCCACGGAGCAAGCTGGCCACCTGGGCAAAGCGAGGCTTACTCGGTGCGCTGACCTCGATTGTCCCCTCTACGACAAGTGCAGCTTTGACCACTTTGTGGACCGGACGTAGCCCTGCTGAGCACGGTATCCTTGGCTATGAGATCTTCCTCAAAGAATTCGGACTGGTCGCCAACATGATTACCCATGCCCCGGCCATCTTCAACAATCGCGCTGGGTCGCTATACAGTGCCGGCTTCAATCCGGAAACTTTCTTGCCCGTGAAGACAATCGGTCCACATCTCCGCTCCGCTGGAGTCGAGGTACATGCTTTCCTGCACTACAGCATCAGTGGCTCGGGTCTCTCCCGGATGCACTATCCAGCGGTTACGACCCACAGCTTCGTGCATCACAGTGATCTATGGATCGCAGTACGGGATTTAACCAACCAGAAGATTCCAGATAAACGCTTGCTCTGGATCTATCATGGCGGGGTTGATGGTCTCTCTCATCGACATGGTCCTGATTCTGAGCAAGCCGAGGCCGAATTCCTCGACTTCACCGAGACGATGGTCGTCGAATTTATTGAAAAGATCAGCGATACCGTCGCCGCTGACACCTTACTGATCCTCATGGCAGATCATGGGCAGTTAACAACACAAAAAGATCAAAACTATGAGATATCTAATCATGATGGGCTCACTCGACGCCTGCATATGTCTCCTACCGGGGAGAATCGGCTCGCTTTTCTATATGTAAAACCTGGACAAGGGGCAGCAGTCGAAGAATACCTTGAGCGGACCTGGCCGGGAGCGTTCAGCGTCTTTCCATCCTCACAACTGCTCGATGCCGGTTTATTTGGCCCTGGCCAACCCGCTCCAGTGACGCGCGATCGTTTGGGGGATCTGACCGTCATCACCCATCGAGACGCATATTTATGGTGGGCATCCAAAGAGAATCCCTTGGTTGGGCGACATGGTGGCCTTTCGGCCGAGGAAATGCTCGTACCGCTACTGGCGATCCGATTGGGGTAAGCCAACACTCGCCAGAGCTCAGAATCAACAAAAAGCGCCTCTCCAGCGATCGGAGGGGCGCCTTTCGGTATCCTCTCTCGGAATTCTATCTAAATTACGGAGTCGGTACGAAACCCGAGTCTCCTAGAGAAGGAAGCGGCAACAGATAGGGATTATCGTTGGGAACAAGCATCACCTGGATCCCAGGCGAAAGCTTTTGAATATACTCAAAGGTAATCAGATCAGGGTTGTTGCGCAAGGCGTCAGAGATTAAACCTAAGGCCTCGGCTTCAGCTTTCGCTTCGATCACGCGCGCCTCTGCTCGACCTTCAGCCTGGATCACGACGGCATCAGCCTCACCTTGTGCAACCTGCCGGGCTTGCTCCGCTTCCTGTTCACGCTGCTGCACGATAAAGGCGGCCTGCTGCGCCAACTGTTCAGCAATCTGCTTCTGCTCGACTGAATCGGCATATTCATCCGAGAAAGCGATGTTCCGCAGCACAAAGTCATGCAGGATCAGGTTACCTTCATCGAAACTTTCGGAAAGTTGATTCAACATGTAGGTGGTCAATTCAAAACGCTTGGTGCTGACAACCTCATCGATCCTGAACTGAGATACGCCATCTCGTATCACACCACGCGAGACAGGTCGGACCAGGTTGTTGATGTAGGCACCAGACCACTTTAGGTGGGATTCAACCACTTTGCTCGGGTCAATCGAGAAGATCACAGATGCATCAACCCGAACAATCTGGCCGTCGGCAGTTCGCGCCTCGACCGAATCGTCACCGCGTATTGCCCCCTCTTCTGGGGCGATCGACATAGTGTATGTCTGGCGCGTGATGGGGTACATGATCACGTTCTCCAGGAAAGGTACCACCCAGTTCAAGCCTGGTTCGAGTGCATCAGGACGGATGCCTTCTCCTATTGCAGTAATGACCACTCCACGCTCCGTGGGTTGGATGAAAACCAGGCCGGCGCTGACTGTTGTCAGGATTAAGGCGACGGCGATGAGACCGACGATAGTTGCGGTCGCAGCTTTGAGGGGATTTCCCCTCGCAGCACGCATGATCGACATGCCGATCACAACTAACGCCAGCAGCCATGCCAACGTAGATAGTGCCGATAAAACAATTGCAACGTTCATGGACTCCTCCTTCAAGGGTCGTTCGTAACAATTTGACCTACAGATATGATTCTATCACGCAGCCCTCCCCCCATCCGACCCCAAGCTGACATTGCCCTGCCTCAACCACCCGTGATAGCATCGGGAGCATGCGACCAAGCACAGGCGTCATCTCCTCTCATACGCTGGAACCGATCGGAACCCCTGCCCTGGTCGTAGAATTCTCTACAGCAATCATTTTCGGCGTCGGACAGTTTATGTTGGCCTACCAACCCGAGGCAGGGGAAGCATTCCGATCCCGACTATTCCCGATCAGCATCTCCCCCCAACAAATCGTCTTTGATCACGTGCCTAGCCCTTCCTGGCTCCCAGGAGAAAAGATTGATATGCTCGGCCCGATTGGCAACACGTTCTCTCCTCCGGCTACTGCTCGTAACTGGCACCTGATCAGCCTGGGCCAACACCCGGAACGATTGCTCCCCCTACTTAATCTTGCCAGCGCCCAATCTGCATCGGTCGCCTTCTGGTCCGCAACGACGTTAGCAGGTTTACCGGCTAACGTTGAACGACCGGTTGCAGCCGAAGATGTCATCAACTGGGCGGACTTCATCGCTATCGAGCTGGCCGGGTCGGAATGGCCAGACGGCCATCGTGTTCTGCGAGAAGAGCTGATGCATAAGTCGAACGCCAGCATCCAGGTGCTGGTGGATGTGCCCACGCCTTGTGGTTTTGGAGCTTGCCAGACCTGTGCGATGCCACAACGAGGGGGGTGGATTCTCACGTGCCAGATGGGATTAGTACGCCAATTTGAGGAATTTCGTGACTGAACTGACCGTACTGGCAGCGTTTGCTCATCCTGATGATGAGACCATCCTTGCAGGGGGTATGCTGGCGATGCTTATCGATCAGGGCGCCATTGTGCATTTGCTCCTGGCAACACGCGGAGAAGGAGGTGAGCTCGGCGAACCCCCACTGGTGGAGCGAGCCGGGCTGGGGAGCCTGAGAGAGCAAGAGCTGCATTGTGCAGCCAAAGTGCTGGGTATCAAATCTGTGCTTTTCCTCGATTACGAAGATCCACTTGTAGGGACCGACGAGTTGCTACACCCTTTTAAAGCTGATCTTGAAGCGCTTGCTCAGGAGATCAGCGCAGTTTTACGAGCGACCGGCTCACAGGCACTGATCACACATGGGTCGAATGGGGAGTATGGGCATCCTGCCCACATCTTGATGCACCGGGCCTGTATATTGGCGTTGCAATCAGAGAATGGCTTCTCAACACCGCTCTACACCATTTCTGCCGAATTTCCGGATCATCCTCGCCCCAGGCTGGCAAATCAGCAGGACCTGGCTCATTTTGTCATAGACGTCCAACCGTGGCTCACATCCAAACGCAAAGCTGCTGAATGCCACCAAAGCCAGGGAGCGCTCTTTTTACGCCGCTCTTCCCAAGAAGCGGGGCGACAGTTAAAGCTGGCAGAGGTCCTCATGAAAGTCGAGAGTCTGCATCGCGCCTGGCCACCACCTGGCACGCTTGTCCCTGATCCTTTTGAACGATTTTTAAGGCGCCACTGTCATCCCGCCATCCTCATCGATAACCTGGGGCGGGAATAAGGTCTCGAAAACCCTTCACCCTATCAGGAGCTGCAAACGTGGAAGGTCTGGCCCTTTCGAGCGGAAAACAGGATCTGATCATCAACCCACCGATGATGAACAGCGCCGGGGTATTGGGCTTTGCCATTGATCCTAAATATCCTTTTAATTTCAATTTGCTGGGTGCATTCGTCACCCACCCCATTAGCTTGAAGCGGCGCGCTCCTGCGAAACCGACCCATTTTGAGAGATATCCAGGTGGGGCTTTGGTGCACACAGGGTTGCCCAATCCGGGAGCACGAAATGTATTGCTTGAGTACCGGGGAAAATGGGAGGACGGACAGCGGCCCGTGATTGCCCACGTGCTTGCCCATGGACGAAAGGAAATGGAAACGGTTGTCGATCTTCTTGAGAGCGTAGATCACCCCATCCAAGCGCTCGAGATTGGATTGGAAAACACCGATCCCTCAACCGCTGAAGCGATCCTTACAGCAGCAAATCTGAGTCAACTTCCCCTCCTGGCCAGGCTTCCCCCGGATGCCGATCAGGATTTTTTACTCGCCACGATGAAGTGTGAGGTCAACGCCGTAGTCCTAGGACCTCCAAGAGGATCCCTAGTTCTTAATTCACAGGAGCTGGTCTCTGGCCGCTTGTATGGCCCCGGTATGTTCCCCTTCGCCTTGAACCACTTGGGGCGCTTCCTGCGCATCCTGGATATTCCGGTTATCATGGGCTGTGGGCTCTACACTGCTGAGCATCTACACGCAGCCTTCGATCGGGGAGCTGCTGCAGTGCAGCTTGATATGGCGCTCTGGCTTGATCCCGATCAGGCCTTGGCCAAGTATGCGTTATTCAATTCCGATGCATCTGAGCTAGGTTGAACGGATGGGCAGAATAACCGATGGGGGTTCGGGTATTCGTGGGGTATCCCGCTACAGCCATAGGGCCTAGATCATTCGCCAACACTGCGTTCGAGGATCAGCGTAACGGGGCCATCATTCTCGATATCTACCAACATGTGCTCTCCAAACTCACCGACTTGCACCGGGATCCCCTCTGCCGCAATCGCCTGGGTGAAAAACTCGACCAATGGTTTTGCCTTCTCGGGAAGAGCAGCCCGGGCAAAGCTTGGTCGCCGCCCTTTGCGGGCATCGGCGTACAGCGTGAACTGTGACACGACCAAAACCTCACCCTCAACTTCATGGATCGAGAGGTTCATCTTTCCTTGCCCATCTTCGAATAAGCGTAGATTGGCACATTTCTTCGCCAGCCAGATTGCTTGCTCTTCCGTGTCATCCACGGTCACACCCAGGAAGATCACGTAACCTTGACCGATATTGGCAATGATCTTGTCCTCTACTGTGACTCGTCCACGTCGGACGCGTTGGAGTATGGCTCGCACTTACTTATCCTTGACGAGGGTTTAAACAGCGTGGAATTTAGATTGCCTTGCCGACCAGTTCCACCAATTGGTTCGGTTCAATGTGGCTACCGGTCTGTAACTTGGAATAAATCAATTGATCGCCAACCTTGACTTCAAACTTACCACCGTCGGCGGGTATTAATTTGACCGATTCAACCTGATACTCAAAATTCCGTAATAGTTCAGCCATCGCACCGATGGCCCTATCGGTGTAGTGTCAAACTGCACAGTATTCTATTGAAATGGATACCATGGATCCTCCGGGGATAAACTATCCCTTGCTGATTTGGCCCAAATAGACCTCAGTGAGTATATCAAGCAACGTTTGACAATACTAACTTAATCGCTTCAGATTAAAGTGTGAAATCAAACGATGCAATCATCGAAAAAAGTGCGCGATAATGACAACAATACTAGGGAGGTGAAGAATGCGGCGATTTATGAGTTTCCTGGCAGGTGCGCTTTGTGGTGCCTTGGTGGGTTCGGTCACGGCGATCTTGCTTGCACCGCTATCGGGTGATGAGCTTCGGCTGCAAATCCGCCAACGTACCGAGAATTTTCGTGATGAAGTCAAGGATGCATACCAGGCTCGGGTGACCCAGCTCGAAACCGAACTTGAAAATCTGCGAACACGCCCGCCGAAGAAGACGGAGTAACCCCCTCCTCGCTTCGTTGCGGTAAGACACACGTCCTTAACACAGCAGGGGCACGAGATCTCATGCCCCTGCTTCCTTATTTGAATGAACGTCTCGGAGACTCAACTCACGGTATGATCTCAAAGGTATATGCTGCTGGTTGCCATGTATACCTGGTCATCCCCGAGATGATGAGTGTGGCCTCATCGAATTGGCCACCTAATTCAACTTCAATCTCCCCGGCGTTTGCTCCATCCAGGTCAATTTCTCTCACCCGGGTTTCGTCACCTTGTTCAACCAGAACAACGGCATACTTCTGCGGCAGACGGTTGTAGAGCTTCACCCAGCCCTCCGCATCCCAGCCATCTTCATCGCCCTCAAAATCTTCAGCGTAGCCAATGGCATCGATGCTTATATCATCTACCAGCAAGCCATCTCCATTAACTGCCGCGTCTGTGATGTACTCGAAGCGCAGCTGGATCTCTTCGCCCGCATACTCACTCAGATCCACGCGCTCTTCGATCCACTCAGGAGCATCGCCCCCGCCACTAAAGCCGGTGTAAGCCCAGCCGAAGGAATTCCCGGAGGAATCTTCAGCCGTTCCAGACGGTGTCTCGAGGATCTTCCAGGTTTCGCCACCGTCCCGTGATACTTCAAGGTAGAGGTAATCCCAGCCTTCCTCAATGTCATACCAGATCATATACTCAAGCTCGATGGAAGAACTCTCGACCCCTGTCAGGTCGAAGCTGCGAGTCAAGGTCATGTCAGATTCGTCCCCTCGGTTGGACCAGTAGGCAAAATCACCGGATATCGGCTCGCCTGGCAAGACAGGCACAACCGAAGCACCATCGAACGCAAGGGTAAAGCTTCCGCTGCATTCGATTTGGATGTAGTCGAGCCCATACTGATTTACTTGACGTGTTTGGCGACCTGTGGCTGCACTGCAATCTTCTATGGTATCTACGCTTTGGACAATGGGTGGTCGATAGGATTGGTAGGCGTATCGACCATCGGCAACATTCTCGTCCTGAAGCACCAGGGCCACACCCCAATCCCGGTGAATATCATCTGCTGTCAAGACCCTTCCGGTGGCTGCATCCGTGATGTTCTGGTCCAATAAGACCTGATCGATGGAGGTCAGGCCATTGGCCGGGTTGGCAACAACGGCTTGGGTTGCTTCCGCCCCAAAGCGGTCCAGGAAATAGGCCATGAAGAGGAAGGATTGGCCGTAATGTGTTCCGCCACTCGTTGGCCAATAGGTTAGGGCAATATCCGGGTCATCGGCATAGGCCCAATCCCAGCCACTCACATCGAACCCGCTCAGATGTGCCGCTAGCTCTGAGAGGCCTTCATTCATCCACGACTCTTCGTTGCGATCTCGATACCAATGGATCATGTGCTGAAATTCGTGCGCCAGCACGCTGTAGGTGAAGTCCTCCCACAGTTCAACGTTGTCAGCGCTGAGGTAAAACATCTCATGCCCATTGGAATATTCATGTGCCTCTGCTGGAAGCGAGTCTGCCGCTGAAAAATAGCCGGCAACCGTGCTCCCAAGGTTGCGAGCATACAGGATGTATAGATGTTCATCCCCGTCAATCCCGGGTGACCATTCTGAGCCGAAGAATGAACGTACGGTTGGATAGGAGCGCTCTTCAAAATCATCAACAAGAGCCTGGACTTCATCCAGCTCGTATTTCACCTCTCGCTCAACCCAAAAGTAGACGTGCGGGGTTGCGTACACCATCTCAGCCTCAATTTGGAAATTTTCAATCGTATCGACATTGCCGACCCAGAATGTTTTCACAGTTCCTTCTGCGATGGGTGCAGCCGATGTGGCCAGGATTGGTGAAACGCCCGATACGCCGCGCAATCTTTCAGCCAGCTCAATGGGATCATTGATTGGGACAATCGTATTGATCAAGGTTTCCATCGTTTGATCCGAAAGGCCTTTATCTCCGGGCTCCTCCGACGGCGAAATAACCGCGGTCACGGTAGGTTCCGTATCAACCAGCTCATTCACGGCCTCAACGGCTTGCTCCGAGATATCGATAACCGACCTGAAAACCAGATATCCCGTGCCAATGCACACCAGGCACAAGGTCATCGTACCGACCAGTGCGATCACAAACCAGCGAGTGTTCCTGCTTGAAGATGACTCCATCTACTACCTCCCTAGATAGCCATGGATAGGATTATATCGAAAGCGGGAGATAAGCTAAACCTGCCTGGGGTCCTGTTGCTTTATTGTGGCTAAGCCGTTTGCGGCCTGAACGCAAGTCACCAGGCCAAAGCGCATGCAGCAAAAGTGATCAGTCCCACGCAATCTTGAGAAAGAAATCAATTTGGTCTCCCCCGCATTTGAGCTGGCGTGCTCTGGAGGGTGGAATCATCAGGAAGGGTTAAAGGCAGACGCACACTAAACCGGCTGCCCCTCCCCAAGGAGCTCTCCACCAGAATCTCACCGTGATGATTGCGGATGATCTCTTGCGATATGGGAAGACCCAATCCCACTCCCTTGCTGGTGCGTGCCTTGTCCATTTGATAGAAACGCTCAAAGATACGCGCTAGCTCATCAGTGGGGATTCCAGGGCCTTGATCTTCGATATCGATTCTGGTCCAACCCTGACTGATTTCACCTGAAATCAGCACACGTCCACGCGCAGGGGAGTGCTTGATGGCGTTATCCACCAGGTTGGTAAAGACCTGCGCAAGTCGGTCGCCATCACCAACCATGCCTGGTAATGCTGGTAGCAGGACCTCAAGCCCAACTTGTGCTTCTTGCGCTCGCGGATTCAGCCGTTCAACCACATTTCTGATAATGGCCACTAAGTCTACGCGCTCGCGCTTGAAATCAATCTGGCCGGCATCGATGCGAGCTAAATCCAACAAATCCTCCACCAAACGTTTGAGGCGATCGCTTTCATCGAAGATTACTCGGGCTGCGTGCTGTTGAGACTGGATATCCTCAGCTGTACCATCAAGGATTGCTTGCGCGAATCCTTGTATCGAGGTCAGCGGTGTTTTTAATTCATGGGAGACATTGGCAACAAAATCTCGTTGAGATTTCTGGCCCGCTTCAACTTGAGAGATCATTTCATTGAACGCTCGAGCCAGGCTGGCAACTTCGCGCGGCCCGGCTGAGATGAGATCGCGTTTGTATTCGCCTGCTGCCACCGCTCGCGCCGCTTGTGCCATATGATCTAATGGCTTTGCGATCCAGCGGGCGATCAGGTATGAAAGCACAATGGAAACTCCCAGCGCAATCACCCCTGCCTGCATTAATGGACGCAGTAAATCGTCGCTTTGCAGGCTAGCCAGGAGGGGCACCCTTGGTCGTTGGGCTGCGACCACCAGGACATAGCCGTTACTGAGCCGCTGTGAAACGTACAACCACTGCCTAGCATCATCCGCCGTGTAACGACCCCGTGACAACCCCTCTTGTTGCAGCACATTGTTGGCTACCTCAGGTGGCAATGAAGCTTGTTCTGCGCGACTGTCAGCCACCAGGCCACTTTCAGAATGAAGTAAGAAGATACGATTGCCAAGGACCTGATCCAGTCGCTCAACCGCCTGTTCTAGCTCACGCGGGCTCATCGCACCAAGCGATCCGCCTTCTCTTCGAGAAATAAAGGGGAGTCCCACTCCCAGGCGACGGTAGGTCACCTGGTCCGCAATGGGATTGTTGCGCAGCAGAAGGATCAAACCCATGACCATCAAGGTTAACATGAGCGCTGCGATCAGCAGGTAGGAGAAGAACAAACGCGATTGCAGGGATCGAAGCATCGCTCAGCCTATCAATTTATAGCCCACGCCCGTCACCGTATCGATCGTAACTTCCTTACTCGCGGCGAGTTTTTTGCGAAGATGAGCCACATGCACATCGACCGTGCGCGTCTGGCCGTAGAAATCATAACCCCAGACCAGATTCAGTAGTTGTTCCCGGCTCAGAACAACCCCGCGGTTTTCCATCAGTGAGAGCAGCAAATCGAATTCTTTTGCTCTCAAATCTATCGCCTCCCCAGCAACGGTCAGCTCGCGGCGATTGGGGTCAATGCTCACATCGCCAATATGCAACGGTCCTTCCCTGCGAGCAACGCGCTCGCTCCTGCGCAGGATCGCCTTCACACGGGCAACGAGCTCACGCGGATTGAAAGGTTTGGTCAAATAATCGTCTGCCCCCAGTTCAAGCCCAACAATCTTATCGATATCATCATCACGTGCTGTGAGCATGATGATGGGAACCTCTGACTGGATCCGTATTTGTCGGCAAACCTCAAATCCATCAACCTCTGGCAGCATAATGTCCAGCACCATCAGGGCGGGTTGAAGTTTATCCGCCAGATCCAGAGCTTGCTT
>JBFFQB010000105.1:0-10951 GCA_041573795.1 Anaerolineales bacterium | reverse complement strand
GCATCCGCATCAACGTATCCTGCATACCGACCAAAGCTGTTTCAATCTGGTCGTAATCCTCGCCTTGTGCCGCCATCCAGATCAAGAAGATGTTGGCGCCAGCGCAAAAGTGTCTTCCCTCGTTACCAATGACAAGGGCATCAAAGACATCATCTTCCGCCTGATCCATAGCGTAGACCAGCATATCAAAGATATCTTGATCCAAGGCGTTGGCCTTGCTATGGAATTCAACCAAGCCAATCCTGTCTCCCATATCGATCAAGCTGGCGGAAGCATTGGTCTTTAAAACAGCACCTTTCTTTGCCTTGATTTGCTCAATCGGCAGGATGCGTTCATCGGCAACCAGAGGCAAGTACTCTTTTTTCTTGAGGTCATAGTATCCAACGACCTTCCCCTTCTTCCGCTGGTAGAAGCTGTCACAGCCTGCCTCAAGCATCGCTTTCACCCAGTTGCCTACCTCGATTTTGCGTTTTTTCATTTCTTCCAGTGTGGCTTCCACACCGAGTCCGTCCCAGATCTCAAAGGGGCCTATCTCGTTAGCAAAACCCCACTTCATTGCCTGGTCGATATCGACAAAACGATCAGCAATTTCTGGTACACGACGAGAGGCATAACCTAGCGAGAAGAGCGTCGTTTCATAAATGTAATTCGCTAGTCGTTGGTTCTCTTCGCTCCCATCATCAGCCGTAGCTTGATCTCGGAACCAGGCAAAACGCTCTCCAAGATCCTCGAACGCCTTACCTTCTTTGAAAATACCAAAGCGAGGGCTCTCCGGAGGCTCATGCTCCATTTTTTCAGGGTTCAGAACCCAGAATTCCTTCGACCCATCCTCTTTATCCACGCGCTTATAGAAACCAACCTTGGTCTTATTGCCAAACCATTTTCGCTCGACCATACCCTGGAGCATTTTTCTAGAGCTTTCATGCATCAAGATATCCCGGGTTTCGTCACCATCTATCAAGTCGTAAAGGTTGGAGCCAACATGCGCTGCAACATCGTTTCCGATCAGGTCCCGCAAACGAAAGATCGCCGTTTTGGGACGCCCGACCAGTTCCCCCATGATCGCGTCAATTTCCTCGATGCTGTACCCGTTATCAAGAGCGTAGGCGACCTCATTGGCATTCGTGATCGAGAACATACGGTTGGCAATGAAGTTCGGGGTGTCTTTGCAAACCACCACACCTTTACCCAGAACATCCTCACTAAAGGAAATGACATATTCCAGCACTTCCGGCAAAGTCCCGTCGTGTGGGATCACCTCAAGAAGTTTCAACCACCTTGGTGGATTGAAGAAGTGCATACCTAGGAAGTGCCCCTGGAATCCTTTGCTCCTACCTTCCGCCAGGGCGCTTATGGGCAAGCCTGAGGTGTTTGTAGCGATGATGGTATGATCCGCCCGGATCTTGTCAATGCGTGAGAACAGATCTTGTTTGATCTTCAGGTTTTCAACGATCACTTCGACGATCAAGTCCACTTGTGATAGCCGTTCAAAATCATCTTCCAAATTTACGAGTGTCACCAGATGCTCAGAAGATTCACTCAGCAATGCCGGTGGACGACTCTTTTTCACCGCCTTCCACCCCGCATTTACAATGCGGTTACGGACTTCTTGATCCTTAAGTGTGAGACCCGCAGCCTCTTCATCAGGAGTTAGCTCGTGCGGGACAATGTCATATAGAAGAGTTGGGATCCCCAGCCCTGCAAATAAGGCCGCAATCCCCCCACCCATGGTTCCGGATCCAATCACAGCAGCAGATTGAATGCGATACTTCATCAATTTTCTCCTCATCAACTTCATGAGCCCATTGAGGTACAAACCTCCATAGGCTCCTCGAATCGCTAATTACGGCTTAGGTCAGCTCATGCCGGGTGTAGTCTAGAATTCTGCGTGCAACAATGAGTCGATTGATCTGACCTGTGCCCTCATAGAGGTCATTGATCTTTGCGTCACGGAACCACTTCTCCAGCAGGTGTTCGCGGCTGTAACCAAGAGGCCCCATCAGCTCAACTGCACGCTGGGTGATCTTCACCACAACATCGCCTGCTTTAACCTTGCACATCGAGGCTTCAATCGTGTTCCCTTTGCGTTCATCAGCTAACCACATTGACTTGAGAGTTAAAAGCCAGGTAGACCGTAGGAGCGTCTCCATGTCAACGATCTCACGCTCTATATTGGTCATGCGACTGCGGGGGAGGCCATAGCGGATCTCCACACCCTGCTCAGCCAGCATTTCTTTGAGCAGCTCAAGCGTCGCCCGGGCAATACCCAATGCCGAAGCCGCCACCAGGGGTCGGGTGGCATCAAATGTCGCCATCGCCCCCTTGAAACCCTTCTTGGTCTTCTTCTTATCCACAACTTCGGCACTACCAAGAATGTTGTCGAATGGAATGCGGCAATCCTGGAGCGCAATCGAGACGGTATCACTCGCTCGGATACCGAGTTTGTGCTCCATCTTGCAAACCGTACACCCTGGAGTATTGGCTTCAACAACAAAAGGTCGCACGCCTGCCCTGCCAGCTTCGGGATCGATCGTGGCCCAGATCACCACAAAACCATCCGAATCCACCAGGGCTTTGTTCCCGGCCGTTACGAAGATCTTCTCGCCGTTTAAGATCCATTCATCCCCGTCGCGTACTGCAGTCGTTCGTACTTCGGCCGGCATCGCCGATCCTGCATGTGGCTCCGTTAATGCCATTGCGTCGAACACTGGCTTATCGCCCGACATGCGGGAGAGAAAACGCTCTTTTTGTTCAGGAGTGCCCGTAGCATTCACGGCTGCACCCCCCAGCCCTCCTCCGGGTGTGCATAACCAGAGCCCGACATCACCCCAGGAAAGCATCTCTGCAGTCACTGCTAAACGCTGAAAGCTGATACTCGGGCCTTCCTTCTTCTTTGGTGCCGCTTCGGTCATGGTGCCAGAGCCCATGGCTTTCATTGATTCGTGCATGAAATTAATATAGTCCCAGGGAATCTCATGCTCGTGTTCATCAAAGTAGCGGGAAACCGGTCGCATCATATTCTCGGCAATCGTCTCCATCAAAACGCTTGCCTGCTCTAATTTCTCAGGCATCTTGAAGCTAATCATCATTCAACCTCCATCGACCTATGGCTTAGACCATCGCTATGCCGGTAAACATGGGAATGCCGCGTCCATTACGCATCCACAGTTCCACCGGATGTTCCCGGATATAGCCATGCCCACCCAGCACTTGCACAGCCCGATCGGTCACAACCATGGCGGTATCAACGGCGCCATTCAAAGCCAGATAGGCCGCTTTCATGGCGTCTTCACCCTCGTCCAGTAACCAGGCCGCTTCCCATACAAGCAATCGATTGGATTCGATTTCCATCGCCATCTCGGCCAGCATAAAGGCGATCGATTGCTTCTGTGCAATCGGCTTACCCCAGACCTCACGTTCCTTCGCATAGGGGATGGCGTAATCAAGGGCGGCTTTGCTCATGCCGATCGCAATTGCGGCATTAGCGATCTGAGCGCTAGCGACCACAGGGATTGGATCAAAGCCGTCCTCGCCCCCGATGCGTGATGCGAGAGTGACCTTCACGTTCTCGAGAGTGAGTGTAAAGGTGGGTAGCGCATGGATGCCGAGCAGTAACTCTCGCTCACCTACGGAAAGGCCGGCAGCATCGCTGGGAACGATAAATGCCTGTGTCCGACCATCGAGGTTGGCAAAGACGAGTAACGATTCGGCGCTATCAGCGAAAGGTACCAACGCCTTTTTGCCGTTGAGGACATACTCGCTCTTCTTTTTCTCAGCCGTCGTTCGCATCTCTCCCGCATAGAAATCATACTCAGGCTCAATGAATGCCGCGATATAGGGTTTCCATTCTGCTTCAATGACCGCTGGAATGAGCTCTTTTTTTTGATCCTCCGTTCCCCCCAACAGGATCGGTATGACATAACTGGAAGGGGCCATAACAGCCAGAGTCCCCGCCAGATCGCCATAGGCCATCGCCTCAGCGGCGAGGACCCCGGTCACAGCAGAGTGATCACCAAAGCCGCCATACGCTTCGGGAATACTGGCCTGAAGGATGCCAAGCTCCCAACCCTTCTCTATCAGTGCCGCAGGCAGTTCCCCCAGCTCGTCTGCAGCGCGTGCCGCCGGGCTGAGGTCAGTCTCTGCATACCGCTCCACAGCGTCGATGAGCATGCGTTGCTCATCTGTCGGTTCAAATGAGTACATGGGTCACTCCTTTTCGCTGTTTCCTGACCTCAGCTCGCACTGGCAAGCTAAAGATCAGGAGCCCTCATCAAATGTAAGCTCTCAGAAAAAACTTTGAATCCTGGAAAGTTCTTAGCGCTTTCAATCAGGGGTGTGTAGTGGCGGACCCGATCAGGCCCCTGGGCGAAAGTGATATACCCGCGCGTGTGTAAATATTCCAAATGCGCGCCCGTTTCTTCGATAGCAAGCAAGCGATGGTAGCCCTCGGTATTGTGAAATAATCTACGTGAAACCTCATAAAGTGTCATCGGTTTTTCCAGTAGATCGAGTATTCCCTTCAGGCGATCCTCATGGACTCGGGCAATCTCGCCAATCCGGGCTGCGAGATCGTCGATTGGGCCTTCATGACCCCCAAGCGTCCACAAGGCTTCATGCGCCCTTGGAAGAATCTGTGCCAAGGACTTCAAGTAATGCTCCAAACCCATATTCAAGCTGAGGCACTCGGGCGCCTGATGTGGGGATGTTTCTTGAAGAATGTGGTCCCCTGATAAAAGGATGTCGTCCACCCAGGCAATTACATGCCCTGGGCAATGACCCGGAACAAGCTCGAACCTGATCCGTCCGTGCTGCATGCCCAGTGCTTCATAACTTCCCTGAACCTGAATTGAGGAGAAGAGTTGCTTATGGAGAAGATAAAGCGTCATCACTTCTTGACGATCGGATTCCGGCAAGCCCGCTTCGAGGAGATACTCTTCCAAGCGACCAGCAATGAGATCCAACCGATTTTCATAATCAGTGAGTATCCGACGTTCCAACTCATGGATGATGATGGGAGCTTTCGTCCGTTCTCGAACAAAATGCAAGCCACCATAATGATCTATATGACCATGCGAAATGAATATGTTGGCAATCCGATCCCAGCCAATATCCTCGCCATAGGACCTGGCGATTTCATCAAGCCCTTTCTCCAAGTCTTGGTTGGAGTCACCAAAGCCTGAACCTACATCAAAAAGATTCAGTTCGTCATCCACAATAATCAAGTGGGCATAGCCCCTCATCTCGGGAAATAGCACAAGCGGGATGCGATAAATGCGTGCGCCTTCTGCAGATATAAACTGCTCAATCTCCGCTGTCATAAGCCTCCACCTGCGCCTGGCTCAACGAGACCAGATAGCAGCAGTTCGGCAAAGCGATCGGCAATCTGTTCACCCGACAAGCTGCCATCCTGTCGGTACCAGGTGATTAACCAATTCAAAACTCCCAAGAAAGCGAAAGACGTTAAGCGAGCGTCAACCGGGCGGAATACACCCGTATCAATGCCCTCCTGCACAATTCCACGCCAAAGCGCCTCGAAGCGGTCGCGACGATCCACATGGATGACACGCAGATCGTCATCCAGGCTGCGATGTTCCATTAGCAAGACCGTGGCCAGATCAATATCCTCCGTTAGGCGCTTGACATAGGTGCGCATGGCGGCCCGAATTTTTTCTTGCGGTGATACGTTGGAGTAGGCCACCTGCTCCATGTCGTCAATCAGTAAATCGAGGGCTTGATCCAGAATCGTAACCAGGATGTCTTGCTTCCCGGTAACATGATGGTAGAGGCTCGCTTTTTGCAGGTGGACCGCGTCGGCGATATCTTTCATCGAAGTTCCGTGATAGCCCTTCTGGCGAAAGATTTGTGCTGCAGCTTGAATGATGTCCACTCGTTGCATGGGGATACTACCGACCGGTCGGTAGATAAATCGTAGCATAGGGGCGGAGGGCAAGTCAAGCTGAAGCAACCCCTGCCAGTAGGCTCAGTACTTCCCTGATGTGGAGAAGGATGCAGGGCCAGGTACCCCGACACCGTTTTGCATATACCACTCTCTTCCAGCGGAATTTCCTGCGCACCCAAACCTACCGATCGTTGTTAAAATAAAGGGCCTGATAACCGTTACGACACCCATTAAGGAAGGAAGAGCTTCATGAGCATCACCCGAGAAGAGGTATTCGAATACCACCGTCGCGGTCGGCCAGGGAAGATTGAGGTTGTGCCCACGAAGCCGTTGGATACTCAGCGCGATCTATCCTTGGCTTACTCGCCGGGTGTAGCCCAACCAGTCCTGGAGATCGACAAGCGACCGGAGGCTGCCTATGAATTCACTGCCCGCGGTAATCTTGTGGCCGTTATCTCTAACGGCACCGCCATCCTTGGATTAGGCGATCGCGGTGCGCTTGCCTCCAAACCAGTGATGGAAGGCAAGGGTGTCCTCTTTAAAGCCTTCGCCGATGTGGATGTATTCGACATCGAGGTTGAGACGCGTGACCCGGATATTTTCATTCAGGTCGTCGCCAACATCGCACCCACTTTCGGCGGGATCAACCTTGAAGACATCAAAGCACCTGAATGCTTTTATATTGAACAGACACTAAAGGAACAGCTGGATATTCCAGTCTTCCACGATGATCAGCATGGCACTGCCATCATCTCGGGTGCCGCGCTACTGAACGGTCTCGAGTTGATCGGCAAGAATCTCAAAGATATCCGCATCGTGGTATCCGGAGCGGGTGCTTCGGCCATCTCCTGTTCAGACTTAGCTGTCCGGCTGGGGGTCAAGCATGAGAACATCACGCTGGTCGATAGCCGGGGGGTTGTATACAAGGGGCGGCAAGAAGGCATGAACATCTACAAGGAGCGCTTTGCGGCCGAGACGGACGCTCGAGACCTGGCCGATGCGGTCAGAGGCGCCGATGTATTCTATGGGCTTTCCGTGGCTGATCTTCTAACAGCGGACATGGTCAAGACCATGGCAGAACAACCGTTGATTTTCGCCATGGCCAACCCGGATCCAGAGATCAAGTATGAACTCGCTAAAGAAGTCAGACCCGATGCGATCGTTGCCACAGGTCGCAGCGACTATCCCAATCAGATCAACAACGTGCTCGGCTTCCCTTTCATTTTTCGCGGCGCCCTGGATGTGCGCGCGTCAGCGATTAATGAAGAAATGAAAGTCGCCGCTGCGAAAGCGTTGGCCGCGCTCACCAAAGAGGATGTGCCCGATAGTGTCCTTCAAGCCTATAACGTTGAGCGACTGAAGTTCGGACCCGAGTACATCATCCCGAAACCCTTTGACCCACGCGTGCTGTTATGGGAGGCGCCAGCGGTTGCCGAGGCGGCCATGGCTACAGGTGCGGCCCGCATCACGATTGATCTTGATCAGTATCGCGAGGAGCTGGCGCAAAGGCAGAGCAAAGGTGCGCGGGTACGGCAATACATCATGAACAAAGCCCGCAAGCGGCCGAAACGCATCATCTTTGGTGAAGGCGAAGAACCAAAGATCATCCGGGCTGCATCCCAGGTGATCGAGGAGGGGATTGGTCATCCGATTCTGCTGGGTCGCCCAGATGCTGTTTGTGACCAGGTGGAACTGCTTGGATTGGACTGCGATCTTGAAATCATCGACCCTGGAGAAGCCGAAATTCGGGGTGAGCTCGCCCGAGAGCTCCTCGACCGCAGGAAGCGTAAAGGAATCACCGAGCAGCACGCGCGCAGAATGGTGCGGAATCCAAATTTCTTCGGCCCACTGATGGTTGCTAAGGGTTATGCCGACGCTTTTATATCCGGTCTGACTTATGACTACCCAGATGTGATCCGCCCCGCCCTGCAGATCTTCCACACCAAAGAAGGCTCGAAGCGAGCGGCGGGGGTGTACATCATCATCGTCGAGGATCGTGTCTATCTTTTCACAGACGCAACGGTGAATATTGATCCTTCGGCCGAAGACCTTGCCGAAGCAGCCTGCCTGGCTGCAGATTTCGCCGAGCAGCTTGAGATTGAGCCGCGCGTGGCACTGCTCTCTTTCTCGAATTTTGGCAGCACCCGCCATCCGCTCTCCGAGAAGGTGTATGAGGCGGTAAAGCTGATCCGGGAGAAACGCCCCGAACTTCAAGTTGATGGGGAGATGCAGGCTGACACCGCTGTGGTAGCCGAAATCGTCGAGCAACGCTACCCCTTCAGTAAAGTCAAGGACGCAAACGTGCTGGTCTTCCCATCACTGGAGTCGGCCAATATCGCCTATAAATTGCTTACTCGTTTGGGAAATGCGCAGGCAATCGGACCGATCCTGCTGGGCATCGATGCCCCCATCCATGTGTTGCAGACTGGGGACGAGGTCGCAGATATCGTGCGCATCGCTGCTGTGGCGGTGATGGACGCCGGGAGCCGGGAGAATGCCAGGCGCTAGCTTGCTGGTGCAATAGGTATCTATTAGAATAAATTTTACGCCCCTGTAGCTCAGTGGATAGAGCGCTGCCCTCCGGAGGCAGAAGCCGGCGTTCGAGTCGCCGCAGGGGTACAATTTTATACCCGAAAGGGATCCCGCTCGAGCTTTTGAGCGGGATTTTCCTTTAATACATTCCAATGCGGAAACACTAGCATGATGGAGGGATCAAATTGTAGGGTTCATCTCAAGATTTCGGGGGTTAGGCCACTGTCGAACAACAAGGATTTTTCGTACGATCCAAAAGAAAAGAGCGCACGAGATCACCAAGATCAATGCCCAGATAATGAAGGGAGTATCTATCCCTGTCTCGGCAATCAACTGAGCCTCGAATCTTCCCACAATACCCGTGAACCAGTAAGAAAAATAGATAATATCCTGTATCGTGTGGGCGATGATAACTGGTATCAGCGAGTCAGAAGCGTAAGCGAGGGCTCCCCACAGCACAGCCATCACACCGAGATGGATGATCATAAACGGAGCCCAGGCCTGGTTAAAATGGAGTATGACAAAAAACACTGTAGTGACAGCGATGCTGATTACAGGACCAAATCGTTTTTCAAGAGGTACTTGCATATAACCACGAAATCCTATCTCCTCAACTACACCTGCCGATATAGCGGATATGATAATTACTAACCAGGTTATCCACAACGGAAAATTCTCGAATGTGCCGTACGTTTCCTCATATTTAGCCATGGGCAGCTCAATTATCCTGAAGGAAACCACATTCACGGATTGAATAACAACTATATAAAGTAAAACTGCCAGCAGGCTCCACTTCCATACCGCACCTGTCATCTTGACCGAGCGGAAGCTCTCTTTCCTGACCTCTGCTGTAGCCCTTGGCCACCAGTGTCCACTGAAATATCTGACATATAAGACAAGAAAAATAGCCTGAAAAGCAACCGACCATGGAGCAGGGATCAATGTGTAGGCCAGCATCCAAGTCACGGTACCGACTATGGTCACTAGGAGCCCTGTGATCACAGCACGGACCAACACTGGCAACCGCTGCCAGAACCTGGCAAGACCGGAAACTGAATTTTGTTCGTGTTCATCTAAAGCATTCATTGTATTTATCCTTTTCATTATTGATTTATATATCTAACTCATGAATTCCACGTCAACATATAATTAACTTTATATTCATTCCAGCTGAGAGAGATAGAGCATTATAGATCTAATCGTTCCGGTTACGCCGTGGTCGATGATTGGTACCCACAGTTTACGTACAGATCGCAGATAATAATTACCAAAAACTAAACCAAGTAAAGCTGTCCCCACAATGTCTCCGATTCCTTGATGACAATGGACCAGACCAAATCCAATTGAACTTAATACTAGCCCGATCACTCAACTCGATCATTTTTATTCACCGAACAGACGAGCAACCTGTTTCATGTAAAACCACGATAAATGACTTCTTCTCCAAAATCCGCTGTTGTCCAGGAGATTACTATCTAACCTAGCAAATACAAGAGGGTCATTCTTTCTTCATATGTACTTAAATCAGCAGTTGCTGTGCCCAAGAAGAACTGTAAAGTGCCCTGTAAAATGCCAATAATTTGAACGATGAGCATTGCATATAACGCCATGTTTATTGTCTCTGACCAACTTACTCACCGATAAAGACCAACGTCTGACCATCCAACTTGTTTAAACCAAGAAATTAATCAGATTGCCAGCAAGGCAAGGGGAATACCCCAAATAATAAATATGGATAAGTAAATTATAAAATTTGAGGTATACGCAACGATTAATATAGCCCCGAGTGTTGACCCACCTTTAAACCTATCAACTTTTTAGTTCGTAATAACCTCCTCAAATATTGCTGACCAAACCACTATAATCAGCTGCATCTTTTACCGATATACAATTTTCTACTATCCGAGGTTTTGAAGAAGAATTCATTTCAAGCCTAACGAGATAAGAGACAATTCTTCCAATTTGTTTCGATTTTCGAACCTAAGATTGGATAAAAATTGCTAATATCGACTTGAGAGTTTTCGAGTTGCGCCTCGTTAGGGGGAGAATAAATGAACACACCAAATGGTGTGCTCTTTTTCATATTGACGCAATATCGAACAGGATTATTGCGAAGCAAGAAGATCAAAGATGACCCGCAGGTCACACCGATTCTGCTGTGGCGATGCTTATTGAAATTTTCGTTTGCAATACCCCTGCCGTGGTGGAATTTTCAGATTATCCGGCTATTTTCAAAATGGTCCCTTGATTTAAGGTGGTCCTGATCGAGAGCAAAATATCCCCAATGTTCCCACCTTCTAGAGCCAGGTATTAATGTTGTCAGCCAACCCACCGCGCCCCGCTAGTTTGGTTGGGCAGTGTGAATTTTTGCACTCTCTGGGTGCCTGTTTAATGTGCTTGTATCGCACCCTTCAAAATGTTTATCAATCTGGCATTACAGACATAAAGATATTCTACGAGTCTGGATGCTGCTTCCACAGGATCGAAGTCCTTAGACCAAACACTATCCTTATCCTATTT
>JBFFQB010000104.1:0-11005 GCA_041573795.1 Anaerolineales bacterium | reverse complement strand
AGTTTGGTTGCTGCGAGGTCCAGTGCCGTCTCCCAATCCACGGGTATAAAATATTCGTTAATATCGGGCTTGCGGATATCGAGTGGAGAATCCTCTGGGAGCTCCCAGGGTTCCTCAGTGATACCCAGGGAATGGGCGAGATCACGTCTGATCATCGGCTGGCTCAAGCGTTCAGGGCTGGAGGCATAGTCCCACCCATAACGACCCTTGGTGCAAAGGAACGGCCCATTGACTGCGCCATTCTCGGGTGCTTCTGCGTATATGATCGTCCCATCCTTAAGCGCATACTCAAGTTCACAACCCACCCCGCAGTATCCGCAGACGGTTCTCACTCGTTCCAGGTCCCATTCTCGCCCGCGCTTTTGGCGAGATACTGGCATCAAGGCAGCCGTGGGGCAGACCTGGACACAGTTCCCACAAAAGACACAAGTCGAATCGAGCATCGGGCCATCATAGGGTGTGGCGATATGGCTTTCGAAACCGCGTTGGGCAAAATCTATGGCATGCACACCGACGATCTCATCGCAAACACGTACGCAACGACCACAGAGGATGCAATATTGGTGATCGCGGATAAAGAATGGGTTGTCATCCTGATACAGGCTCTTTGAATAAATAGGGATGAAGGATGTTTCCTTCAAATCGTATTCGTAGGCGTATTTCTGGAGCTGGCAAACGCCCGCTTTATCGCAAGTGACACAATCAAGTGGATGATCCGCCAGGAATATATCGATAATGCCCCGGCGAATTTCCGTCAATCGATCAGATTGGGTTTGAATCACTTGCCCCTCAGCGCAAGCTAACCCGCAGCTTGTGATCGGCTGCGCATATCCCTCAACCTCGACCTGACATAAGCGGCAACCACCCGAGACGCTCAATTCGGGGTGGTAGCACAGACGCGGGATATCGATCCCGTTGCTTAAGGCTGCATCAAGAACGTGGGTGCCATCTTCGACCTGGATGGTTTTACCGTCGATGGTCAGATTGATCATGTACGACTCCCTACATATGCTGGATCCGCCCAGGCCATGGTGCTAGTCAGGCGGGCAGTAATGCCTCATACTCCTCCCGAAAGAACTGTAGTGTGCTGAGTACTGGATTTGGAGCCGATTGACCCAGCCCGCAAAGGCTGGTGGATTTGACCATTTCGCAGATTGTCTCCAGTCGCTCCAGGTCACCTGCCTCACCCTGTCTAAGAATAAGCTTGTCAAGCAGGGCGCGGATCTGCACCGTCCCCACTCTGCAAGGCACGCATTTGCCGCAGCTCTCATCAACACAAAAGTCCATAAAGAAGTGTGCGAACTCTGGCATCGACGTCGTCGAATCAGTAATGACCAGGCCGCCCGACCCCATGATCGATCCCAGTTCCTTCAGATTCTCGTAGTCCACTGGCGTATCAAGATGGGCCGCTGGAATACAACCGCCGCTGGGTCCCCCCGTTTGCGCAGCTTTAAATTGAGCGTCCCCAGGCACATCGGCGCCAATGTCATACACAATTTCGCGTAAGGTTATGCCCATTGGAACTTCGATCAAGCCTGTGTTGGTGAGCTGGCCAGCCAGAGCAAAAACCTTAGTACCCTTACTCTCTTGTGTGCCGATAGCACCATACCAATCAGCACCATTTTGAATAATCGAGGGGACGTTAGCCATTGTCTCGACGTTGTTAATCACGGTTGGCTTTCCCCAGAGACCAAAAGTGGAAGGGTAGGGCGGACGCATGCGCGGCATGCCGCGCTTGCCTTCGATCGAATGGATTAGGGCAGTTTCTTCCCCGCACACAAATGCTCCGGCGCCGATACGTACCTCGGCATTGAAACTGAAGTCTGAGCCCAGCACCGACCGTCCCAGGATCCCTGCTCGCCGGGCGGCTCGAATAGCTGCCTGGATACGGTTAATCGCAATGGGGTACTCTCCACGGATATAGAAATAGCCATGATTTGCGCCGACAGCGTAGGCGGCGATCATCATGCCCTCCAGGACCTGATGGGGGTTGTCCTCCATTACCGTACGATCCATGTAAGCACCCGGATCGCCCTCATCACCGTTGACCACGACATACTTAGCTTCAGATTGTTCTTTACGAACGAAATGCCACTTCGTGCCGGTTGGAAATCCAGCACCTCCGCGACCGCGCAAGCCGCTTTGCTTAATTTCGTCACAAACCTGTTCGGGGGTCATCTCGCTGATGACTTTATGTAGCGCTTGGTAACCGCCATGGGCGAGATAATCTTCAATTTTTTCAGGGTCAACATAACCAACATCACGTAAGACGACTTTAACTTGTTTACGAAAGAATGGTAACTCCTGTGAAAGAATGTGTTTCTTCAGGGTTTTCTTTTTCTTCGCAAGCTTGAGTCTCTCGCGTGTCTTTAGTAGTTCGGGCGATAGCTCTGTACTCTTCCCGTCGAGCCTGGCCAGCGGGACATACTGGGCGACTACTTCCTCTGCCAATTCTGGGCCTATATCGGCGAAGTATTGTTCGTCTCCAGATTTGTCTTTGACACGGACAAGAGGACCACGACTGCAAAGCCCCATACAGCCGGTTTGGACGACCTCAACCGTCTCTTCAGAGCGAGTTGCTTTAAGGCTGTGTTTCAGCGAATTGATGGTTTCACCCGCGCCTGCCGAAAGACATGCGGTGCTGATGCAGCAGTAGATGCGACGGTCGAATGCCTCCTGACGCTCTCGCTCTTGGGCCGCCAACTTATCCAATTTTTCTCGGGTCATATATGTTCCTTTTTTTTTACCTATGTTTTGTTCTCTTCGGCCAGGAGTTGATCTACAAGATACATCATGTGATCTGAAGTTGCCTTACCCTGCACAACTCCGTCAAGGACTGTGACGGGCGCGAGGCCACAACTCCCAAGGCATCTTGCCGTGGTAAGACTCAAAAGACCGTCCTCGGTGGTTTTTCCGACTGGGACATCGTATTGTATCGAGAGGTTCTCAGCAATCGCAGCTGAACCCTTAACGTGGCATGCGGTGCCGGTGCAGATGATGCAGTTGTGCTTACCAAGAGGTTCAAACGTAAATAGGTGGTAGAACGTAGCTACGCCAAAGACCTGGCTAAGCGGGACGCGCAGGTTGCTGGAGATGTAGATCAAGAGGTCTTCGGATAGGAAACCAAACGTCTCCTGGGTAGCATGCAAGACTTCAAGCAAGGCATCCTTTTCGTAACTGAAGCGCTTCATTGTTCGATCAATCGCGTTGTAGCGCTCATCACCGCTGGGATGGGTTGTCTGCGTTTTAGGTTCTCTATTTGCGTTTTTTTTCTTTACCATCGCCCCATCCGTTCTGCTGTGTAGATTAGCCCATACCTGGAAGCAAGCCAGGAAGGCTCAAGTCGATTCGTGGATCGAAGTTTGGTCTGCCAGACAAGACAAGACGGACCAAAGCACTCATCATTATAGGGAAGGGTTGCAGATGAGTAGAAGTGAGATAAGTCATACGTGTTCCTCCGGAGACTCATATCTCTGCTGACCCATGTTGGTTCGGGATGGAAGAAAGCTCCAGGTCGATCCTCGCCAGGGGCTTTGAAATTTAGTAAGAATAATGGCTAGAGTGTCAGCTCCCAGGCCTCAAGCATGGATAATTTCCCTGTATCGGTGAGGTCAAGTGTAAGTGGGGTGATGGAGACATAGCGGTTGGCCAGCGCCCAGAAGTCCGTCCCCGGCTCGATTACACCGCCAGGCGAATCCCCGCCAATCCAGTAGTAGTCCTTGCCGCGCGGATCGACACGCTCATCGAGCGCGTCATGATATACCCGTAAGCCCTGGCGCGTGATGGCGACACCCTGGATTTGATCCCGATTGCCATAAGGGATATTTACGTTTAACAAGGTCGTCTCGCTGCCCGACCGCTGTAGAGCCTGTCCAGCGATTTCAGCCGCTACGGAAGCCGCCGTGATGTAATCGAGCGGGCCTTGGTGATTTTTTGGGGGGTCAATTGAGTAAGCAATCCCCGGAACACCAGCAATCGCTGCTTCCATCGCAGCGGTCACGGTGCCACTATAAGTTACGTCATGACCAACATTGGCTAGCGGGTTGATACCCGAGACGACCAGATCGATCGGCTCCTTGACGAATCCGAGCAAGGCCAAGGCTACACAATCAGAAGGAGCACCGTCACTGGCGAAAGCCGGGGTTCCATCTGAGAGTTGGGTTTCCTTCACACGCAAGGGACGATGCATGGTCTTGACATGGCCAGAAGCAGACCAATTGCGCTCAGGGGCCAGGATTGTTATCTTGCCCAGCTTTTTAAAAGCATGCGCTAGGGCCTGAAGGCCAGGGGCTTGAACGCCATCGTCGTTGGTAATCAAGATGTGCATTCTTCACCTCTAATGGAGCCGATTGTACACCAGCTGGGACAAAGCAACCCATGAGGGTGATAGGAGATTGAAAGGGGCAACCCCGGGAACTTCTCTTATACTCGGAACCACGAGTACACAGCAGTGGCTAACTTTTATAGTCTCCCGTAAAATCAGCGCTTATTATCTGCGGACGCCAGAGGGGTTCAACCGCTTCAACGGATGGAATTCCGTGGAAACCGGTGAGTAAATCCAAATTGCGATTCCGCCACTTCAAGTTTGACATTCTTTGCAGAAGAAGGAGTGATTCGATGAAGGTAAATACGCGTGTCATCTACTTTGGTATGGCTCTGTTGCTGAGTATGCTGCTGGGTGCTTGTGGCAGTTCTAGTGCGGATGGTCCGGATGGAGCGGCTGCAGCCGGCATGGTGACGAAATTGGATGACGTCATGAAAGCTGTTATCCAGATTGAAGCGCAGGGTACCTTTGTGGATCCCGAGTTCGGGGTTCAGGAAAATGCGGCGGGGACTGGTTCAGGGTTCATCATCGATCCGTCCGGTCTGGCTGTTACCAATAACCATGTTGTCACCGGTGCGGCGTTGCTGAAGGTGAGGCTCGCGGGCGAGGATGAACTTCGCAATGCCCGCATTGTAGCGGTCTCTGAGTGTTCCGATCTTGCGGTGATTGATATCGACGGCGAAGGTTACTCCTACCTCGATTGGTTTGATGCCCCGATCAACGTTGGGCTGGATATCTATGTGGCAGGTTTCCCGCTGGGGGATCCTGAGTTCACCCTCACCAAGGGCATCGTTTCGAAAGCGAAGGCGGACGGCGAATCGCCCTGGTCGTCGGTCGACTCGGTCGTCGAATACGATGCCGTTACCAACCCGGGCAACTCCGGTGGACCGGTTGTCACCGAGGATTCGAAAGTTGTTGCCGTCCATTACATGGGCAACTCCCAGACCCGGCAGGCTTTCGGTATCTCGCGTGATCTCGCCCGGGGTGTAATTCAGCAGTTGAGTGGCGGGACAGATCTGGACTCGATCGGGGTCAATGGAGAGGCGGTCTCCGCGACCGATGGGAGTTTAACGGGCATCTGGGTCGCGTCGGTAAAATCCGGTTCGCCTGCAGACGGTGCCGGATTGAAGCCGGGCGATATCATCCTGAAAATGGAAGGCCTGGACCTCGCCACCGACGGGACTATGGAGGACTACTGCGATATCCTGCGGACGAAGGGAGTTGATGAGACCCTCGCAATGGAAGTCCTGCGCTATTCAACGGGCGAGGTTCTAGAAGGTCAATTTAATGGTCGCAGCCTCACCGTTACGGGAAGTCAGGGCCCGGGTGGCGCGCCCTCCGGCGGTGCCACAGGTGCGAGCGGCTACACCTACGTGACAGACGATCAGTTCATCCTCGAAGTCGAGATTCCATCCAGTTGGGTTGACGTGGATGGCAGTGAATGGACCTGGAATTCTCAGTCAATGGGCCCCTCGATCTGGGCTGCACCGGATTTATCCGGGTTCGTTGATACCTGGGATGTGCCCGGGATGCGCTATAACCTGACGACCAACGTGAACGCTCTGGGTGGCTTGAGTGGATATCTTGATAGCTCGTGGGAAGGCTTTTCAAGCGCCTGTGACTACCTCGGACGCGAGAGCTATGATGATGGAGCCTTCATTGGGCAATATGATACCTATGAAAACTGTGGCGGTACGGGAACATCCTACGTCATCCTGGCTGCTGCGCCGAGCGTTCCCGCTGACTTCATGGTCATCGTTGAAGTCCAGATGGTGGCTGTGTCAGATGAAGAGGCGGCAGGACACATCTTTGATACGTTCAACGTGATTGGATTGGCATCGGGTAGTGGAACCGGGGGGGATGATCCCTACAGCTCGGCTGGCTCGAGCGGGAGCTATGGTGAATACACCCAGGTTACGGATGACTTCAATTCGATCGTCGTCGAGGTGCCGACGGCCTGGAACCAGGTCGATGGACGGGCCTGGTCAC
This sequence comes from Anaerolineales bacterium, assembly GCA_041573795.1. Classification (GTDB taxonomy): domain Bacteria; phylum Chloroflexota; class Anaerolineae; order Anaerolineales; family E44-bin32; genus E44-bin32. The sequence continues at coordinate 4,692 of JBFFQB010000104.1, read as the reverse complement.
TTAACGACGAGATCGTAGGTGCCTGGATCACCGCCTCATCTGATCTGGGAGGCTTTGAAAGCTCTTGGAGCGTCCCCGGGATGAACTTCAAAGTTAGCGATGATCTCACCAATCAAGTAGGGTACATCGAGCTGCTAAACATGTACAGCGCAGGATACCGCGACCAGTGCGAATACGATGGGCGATATGAATATGACGATGGTTATTACCGCGGCAAGTATGACTATTTTGTCAAGTGCGGTGGTGCCGGTGGGCCTGGTTTGTGGTTGCTCTCTGCGGTATCCAAAACCGATCAATTCGCCTATCTGATCGTCGTCGATGTGGTGATTGCCTCGGATGCGGATTGGGAGGCGGTTGATCAGATCATCGCCAGCTTTGATGTGGTCGGACAACTGCCCTGAGTATCCTGACAGTGCAAGAATACAAACCCCCGCCATGTCAGGCGGGGGTTTGTTATTGAATGCTCAGAGCCCAGATCCAACTACTATTTCTAGGCGCCTTGCTAGCACAAGCAGAATCCAAGCCGGATATTCTGTGCGTTGACATGGCCCTTTTGAGCGTGATATTATGCCTGCAGCGAGGGTGGGTGAAATTTATCGCATTCATTAAACCCCCTTCGGTCCGGTTTCATTCTTATCATCCTGCACGAAAGCGAACAGATAGCGAATGATCTCGTTCGCTGAACAAACGACTTAGTTGCTTGGCATGGATGTGACATCCTTTAGGTGGACGTCGAAACCGGACGTCCACCTATGATTTTAATAAGGGGTTGATCTTATGAGCGTTGATTTTGTTGCTCGCTTGATCGGTATGGTCGCATTATTTGTGGGTGGCTTCTACACCGGCACGATCCTGGGTAAATCAGCAGGTGATCAACCCGTCCTTTGGGCGATCATCTTCGGTCTGGTGGGCGCCCTGATGGGATTGGTGGTCACGCCCTTCCTGACCACCCGGCCAATCCGCAGCATCCGTACCCAAATCACCCAGGTTTCAGTACGGACAATGGTGGCCGGCCTTATCGGCTTGATTGTTGGACTGATCATCGCTGCGCTTGTTGCTTTTCCCTTCTCGATGCTGCCCACTCCCTTCAGCCAGCTGCTTCCTTTTATTGGGGTAATTCTCTTTAGCTACCTGGGGGTCACCATCATGGTCATGCGGCAGAATGACATCATGAGCTTGTTTGGCAATCGCTTTAGTGCGGGAATGAAAGACCCTTCAGCAAGTGATGCTGATGGCAATGTAGTCTTGTTGGACACGAGCGTTATCATCGATGGCCGCATCGCTGACATTGCTCGAACCGGATTTGTCGCTGGGCCGATGCTCGTACCATCTTTTGTGCTGAATGAATTACAGCACATTGCCGACTCATCTGACGGCTTGCGTCGACAGCGAGGTAGACGGGGACTTGATATTCTCAACCGCCTCCAGAAAGACCCCTCGATTTCCTTCCGCATAACCGATCTGGATGTTGAGGGGATCAGAGAGGTTGATGACAAATTAGTAGTCCTGGCCAAGCAACTTAACAGCCAGATTCTTACGAACGATTACAACCTCAATCGAGTCGCCGAATTACAGGGCGTTAATGTCTTGAATATTAATGAACTAGCCAATGCGGTGAAGACGGTTTTCCTCCCTGGAGAAAATCTCGAAGTCAATGTCATTCAGGAGGGCAAGGAGGCGGGTCAAGGTGTTGGCTACTTGGATGATGGGACCATGGTGGTGATTGAAGAAGGCAAGGACTATATCGACAGACAGATCCCGGTTACGGTCACTAAGGTTTTACAGACTGCTGCGGGAAGGATGATCTTTGCTCGCCCGAACGGGGGTGAGGGAAGCTATGAGGGCGCTGAGTAAAGACATGTCACTCAAGATCTACAACACGCTGACGCGCAAGAAAGAAGCCTTCACCACGATCGAGCCAGGACAAGTACGAATGTATGTGTGTGGCCCCACTGTTTATGACAAGGCTCATGTGGGGCATGCCATGTCCTCGATCGTTTTCGATATCATTCGACGATATCTGGAATATAAAGGCTTCGAGGTAGAGCACGTCATGAATTACACCGATGTGGATGACAAGGTGATCCTCCGCGCACAGGATCTGGGGGTTGACGCACTCGAATTAGCCGAAGAATACATTGCTGAGTACGATCAGCATTTGAAAGAGCTCAACGTTCTCCCAGCGAAAGTCTACCCGCGGGTATCCACAGAAATCAATGAGATTATTGCCATCATTGAAGGCTTGATTGAGAAGGGCTACGCTTACGCGGTTGAGGGAGATGTCTTCTTCAGGGTTGGGCGCGATGAGGATTATGGCCGTCTTTCACGCCGTGAAAGCGAGGATATGCGTGCGGGCACGCGGCTTGGTGTGGATGAGCGCAAGGAGGACCCGGCAGATTTCGCACTATGGAAGGCAGCCAAAGCGGGAGAGCCCGCTTGGGAGAGTCCTTGGGGATCGGGCCGACCCGGATGGCATATCGAGTGTTCCGCGATGAGTCTCCACCACCTGGGAGAGCAATTAGATATTCACGGGGGAGGCAATGATCTTATCTTCCCTCATCATGAGAATGAGATTGCGCAATCGGAGAGTTACACCGGTAAACCATTTTCGACCTATTGGGTTCATAACGGCATGATGCAGCTTAGCGGCGCAGATATGTCTAAATCCACTGGCAATATGTTCACAGTGGAGAATTTCTTGTCCCAGCACGAAGCCGACGTGTTGCGGCTTATGATTTTAAATGCCAGCTACAGAAGCCCACTGACTTTTAATGAAGAAGTTATTGAGCAGGCCGAGCGCGCCCTTGAGCGCTTGAAAGGTGCTTCTCGCCCTGCCGCGCCACTTCGCGATGTAGAACCAGGCGTTGAGCAAGAGCTCGAAGTCGCCGTTAGCAACGCTCAGTCAGGTTTTGAGCAAGCGATGGATGATGATTTCAACTCGGCTGGCGCCTTGGGTCAGCTGTTCGATCTTGTAAAGGCCATTAATTCGGCGCGGACTGCTGGTATTGCAGCTGTCCCTCTCGAGCGAGCGCAACTTGCACTGCGAGAATTAACTACGGTCCTGGGATTGCGCCTGGATGAGGAAGAACAGCTTGAAAGCAGTGCCGATGCTTTCATTGACTTACTCCTCGAAGTCCGCACCGCCCTGCGCGAAGTGAAGCAGTGGGAACTTTCGGATATGATCCGGGATCGATTGATCGAGCTCGGGGTTACGATCGAAGATGGCAAAGAGGGAACAACCTGGCGGTCAGGTTGAGCCAGATGAACGCTTACCTTTCTTACACAGGCCTATGAGCCGTACGAAATCACAAGATCTGATTTATGGCCGTAACCCGGTTTTAGAATCACTGCGCGCCAATCGGCGCACATTCCAGCAGCTGATCATCCAGGAAGGCGTAAACTCCCATGCGATTATTGAGGAGATTCGCCAGGTTGCTGGCAAGCTGTCCATCCCAGTGGAATTTCACTCCCGCCAGGATATGGACCCCCGGGCGAAGAAACACCAGGGCGTACTCCTACAAGCCGCAGCGTATCCATACATCGATCTGACGGAAATCCTCGAACAGGCGCAGGACCGTTCAGAGCCGGCCTTGTTATTGATTCTCGATCAACTCAAGGATCCTCAAAATTTTGGCACGCTTTTGCGAACTGCTGAAGCTGTCGGCGTTCATGGGGTGCTGCTGCCAGTTCGACAAGCAGTTGGCGTGACCCCTGCCGTGGTCAGTGCCTCCGCCGGTGCGAGCGAGCATTTGCGTATTGCCCGGGTTAACTTAGCCCAGGCCATGCGCGCCCTCAAGCAGCAGGGTATCTGGATAGCCGGTCTTGAGCTAAGCGACCAGGCGCAACAGATCGATCAAGCAAATTTGCGCGGACCCATAGCGCTTGTCGTCGGGAGTGAGGGAGCCGGGTTGCGCCCGCTTGTGCGGGATTCCTGCGACTTCTTGGTCTTCATCCCGATGCGCGGCCAACTCGAATCCCTGAATGCTTCCGTCGCCGGGAGTCTGGCGCTCTATCATGTTTGGTCCCAACGCGGATACCAGCGCTGATACCGTTGTCGACGATCGAAACACTTTTACATTGACGGACCCCTTGAATCTTGGTAGACTTCCAGCGCAAAGTCGGCGAGGGAGTCCGCACTACGAAGAAAAGGCGCCGCGCACGAGAGGCGCGTTTTTGTCATGCCGACGTAGCTCAATGGCAGAGCGACCGCCTTGTAAGCGGTAGGTTACGGGTTCGACTCCCGTCGTCGGCTCAGCGTCTCGGCAAACGCAGAGCAGGGCGGCGATTTTGTAGAGACTGTAGGGCTATGGGCGGTTACCCAAGTGGCCAACGGGGGCTGACTGTAAATCAGCTGGCATAAGCCTACGGCGGTTCGAATCCGTCACCGCCCACTTCCTGCTGGTTGGATTGAGTGCTAGAAATCGATACGCCCTCATAGCTCAGACGGTAGAGCACGTTCTTGGTAAGAACGGGGTCAGGGGTTCAAGTCCCCTTGAGGGCTCTTCTTGCCTGCCAGTGATAAAGAAAAAGGACGAATGAGGAGATAGGAATCATGGCCAAGGAAACATTTGAGCGAACGAAGCCGCACATGAACGTCGGGACGATGGGGCACATCGACCATGGGAAGACGACCCTGACGGCTGCGATCACGAAGTACAGTGCGTTGTCGGGCAATGCGGATTTCCGTCCGTT
>JBFFQB010000103.1:0-11274 GCA_041573795.1 Anaerolineales bacterium | reverse complement strand
GCGGGGCCGCTCCGCTCGAGGCTGTTACGTGGCGACTACAACGCTTCATATCCCCCCGAGTTGTCGCCATATTAAATACAACGAACAATCAAGAGACCATGCAGGCATAGACCTTCGATGACTCCAGCCATACTCACTCCAGAGCCCGAGCTTAACGCCACTATCGACCATGTATTCGATTATTGGCCTGTAATAACTCGAGACGGATCGTCACTGTCATACCCTATCCCCGGCCGGTTCGTTGTTCCCGGCGGTTTCTTCAAGTGGTTCTTTTACTGGGATTCATACTTTGCTCTGCTAGGACTCGTGGTCCAGGGGGAGTGGCAACTTGCAAGGGAAATCGTTGATGGTCTCGTGCAGGAAGTCGAGGAGTTCGGACATGTCCCCAACTACAATGGTCCTCACTCCATATGTACATCGCGCTCCCAGTCGCCATTTCTCACCTCAGCCATCCGCGAGGTTTATCCATCGATCGGTGAACTGGCGTGGCTTGAGCGTGCAACAACCGCGGCTACCACCGAGTATGAGAGATACTGGATAACGGATCCTCATCTAACGGACATCGGCTTGAGCCGATATATCGACCTCGGCGGAAACGGAGGATGCGAGACCGTTCCAGATACCCCTCATCACCGTGCCATCGCTGAAAGCGGCTGGGATAATACGCCTCGCTTCGGCGACGACGCCACTCAGGTTCTCCCAGTAGATCTCAATTGCCAACTGTATCGTTCCGAAATGGACCTGGCCGGATTCTTCGAACTCTTGTCCAAAGGAGAGAATGCGTCCCTTTGGAGGGGAAGGGCCGAAAAACGACTCGAGCTTATCAATCACTACATGTGGGATGACGACAGGGGATTCTTCAGGGATTATGATCTCCGTACCGGGGGGTGGTTGCGAGACACACCTAGATCCCTAGCCTCCTTTGTGCCTCTCTGGGCAGGTGTCGCGAGCCGGGAACAAGCATCCCGAGTTGTGGAGCAAATTCCGGCCTTTGAGTACGATCACGGGCTTGTTGCATGTGAGGCAGGGTGGCCTGACGAAACTGAGCATAACTATCCAACTGGATGGCCCTATTCCCATTGGTATGTCTGCAAAGGCCTACGGGATTATGGTTATCACGATGACGCATCACGGATTGCTCTGAAATGGCTGCGTCTCATCGCTAGCGAATTCGTGGCGAAAGGTGCCATTCGTGAGAGGTATAACGTCGTGGAGCCAAGCGCCCCTGTTCCAGGGCGTTATCCTCCACAGCGCGGCTTTGCATGGACGAATGGAACATTTATAGCCCTTCTAGTCAGGATCATATTCGGTATCGAACCCAGAGGGAATGGTCATGAGGTTGAAGTGAATCCCGCATTTCCAACTGAATGGTCGGGCGAGCGAGCGGAAGTAGATCTACCGAACTATCCTTGGCCCCAGGGGCTTCGAGAATGCTTTACCGCATAACAATTCGCTGGCCTGTAACCTCGCTGCGCTGCGAGGGCGATTTGCGGTACATCAGGCTCCAGTCAAGCTGGATCCAATAAATACATTTGGGACGAACGGTGTACGATGAACAAGAGCAGACCCCCGCATAGAACTGCGGGACTACGCAGGGATGCGCGGTAAAAAACACGCCCCGTTTGATCCCTGGCTGCTCCCTTGCCAAGATCGCCAGCCTGTCCAAGAACGACAGCCCACGGGACAGGCAGGTCGAGGTTGTTAGGCCGCGATGGGGCTCAAGGCTGAGCCTCAACCATCGTTTCCGAATGGGAGAGGGTTGACATGATTGAACAGGATCGAAGGCAAACGCTCAAATGGCTATTGGCGTGGGCATTAGCAATCTTCTTCGTCCTCATCGCATTTTGGTTCCTGCATGAGGTGGCGCATGGATTTGGTTTCCAGCTCGACGATATTCACGTGAGCACCGGATTCAACGTTGTGGGTGAATCTGGAAAGAAACCGAGTGATGCAGATTTCAATATCAATCTTCCGGTCGGAGGAATGTCAACTGGGTTGATATTAGGTCCGTTTACCACTTGGATTTTGGCAATCTTGTTTACTGGAATCCTTTTGCACCGATCAATCGCGAACTCAACGACGCTGATTATTGGTGCTGCTGCTGTAACAAATTCTCTCATGCGACTGATACCAATGGCGATATTTTTTGTCGCGGCTTTAGCAGGCAACATCAGCGGCGTGTTTCAGGATGAAGCAAAGATGTCCTTAGGAGCAATCGAAGGCATCACGCTTCCGATTTCAAGCTCTGAACTTTCACGATTACTGGAGACCCAACCAGAAATGTTCTTGAGCAATCCCGGGTTCTATTTCTGGCCTATTGTGTCAGCTGGCATCTCCCTTGTTTGCATCGTGCTTGCTTATCGTCACCTGTTTCAAGTATTTGGATCGCGCATGCAATCAAGGGCTTCTAAGCTGGTGTTTGGGCTAATCCCATTTATCCTGTTCTTTATTCCAGTTCTTGGCGTGGTCAGTGCTTTAGACAATATCATTCGCATCAATTGGTAGGATGCGCTACGCGCCTCCATTAGTAAACAGCAATGCAGCCTAACAACTCATTGGAGCGGACTGGGGATTCCGCGTCAGAAGCAATCGGTGATCAAGATGCGCGGATCTCGAAGTGCATATAAGGGGGCAATCCCCGGCCGCTCAACTCGCAGCCGTTAGGCAAAAGTCAGCTCCTACCCAGAGACAGGCATCCATAGAAGCCCGCCACGGTCGAATCTAAGATCATCTGCCGCAGGCTTTGATTTGCCAAATAGCATCTGTGCTCCCTTAGCCGCAAATTCACGTACAGATTGTATCGATGGCTGTCTATGAGTTAAGGACTGACGATCATTTCCTTCTTGTGACAGCGCAAAATTCCTCCAAATATTGGGTCTTGACAATACTGTATATTACATAGTATACTGATATACATGATGACACTAAACGATCAATATCAGAAGCTCAATCAAGAGTTGCGACGGGGCGTATTGGTCTTGGCCGTGCTGAGCCAGCTCAGGGCCCGGAAATACGGGTACTCGTTGATCGAAGAGCTCACAGAGGGTGGGCTTGAGATCGATCAAGGAACACTGTATCCACTCCTCCGGCGCCTTGAGGACCAAGGCCTGCTTCACAGTGAGTGGGATGTGAGCGGCTCGCGGCCGAGGCGATATTACGAGCTCACCGGTGACGGAGAGCGCGCGCTGGAAGACTTGGAGGCCGACTGGCACGCCCTGGTTCAAGTTGTACGTGGTCTACTCGAAAAAACCGAATTGGAGGAATGAAGAAAATGGAACTAATCGAACGATACCTGTACCAGGTGGGGAAACGACTGCCATCCAAGAAGCGTGTCGACATCGTTTTGGAGCTGCGATCTTCTCTGGAAGATCAGTTGGATGCCCGGTCGGAAGGCGAGCCGAGCGAGGCACAGGCGGCCGAATTACTGACCGAGATGGGATCGCCCGAGTCTGTGGCAGCGTCCTACTATCCTGAAGGGCAATACCTGATCGGGCCCACACTCTATCCGCTGTTTCGCATGGTGGGGGGGATCGTTCTCGCCGCTGTGATTGGCGGCCAACTTATCGCTGTCGCAGCCGGCGCTATTTTCTCGCAGGAATCGATCAATGTGTTGGAGACCCTTGCTAGAATTCTCCTGAGCGTTCCCACTGCGATCGGGTGGGTGGCCATCATCTTTGCAATTCTGCAGCGCGCCGGTGTTCGACCTGGTCCGGAAGATGAGCCTTTTGACCCACGCCAACTGCCCGCGATTAGCGGGGAGAAGCCCGTTAGTCGGGGCGAGCAGATATTCAAAATCGGGCTCGGAGTCGCTTTGCTGACAGTGCTCATCGTTTACTATGGCCAAGGCGCAGCGGCCGGCGGGTACATCTCCATTCCGGCAATCAACCCGTACCTTCCTTGGTTCAGCCTGGTCCTCCTTGTCGGGATCCTGATCGACATTGTGATCCTGTGGCATGGCGAGTGGCGGACCTCGACACGAATCGCGGAACTGGTTAGCAACTTGTTCGGCCTGCTGTTGTTGGGTCTAATGATCCAGGCGCTCACCAGCCTGCTCAACGCAGCGGGAGTAGCAGGGTTCGCAGATGGCATGGCGCTGATCCAGGCCGGTGACCTAGCCAGCATGCAGCTCGGCGGCATGGTTTTGCTCCGCTTCGTTCTGATCGTGGCCTTCACCTTGACGGCTGTTGACACCGTCGTCCAGGTGGTCCGATTGGTTCAGGAGAGATTGCAGAACGACCAGATGGACCGAACGAGTTTGCCGACGCCTAGGTAAAGCTTGAGGGAAAGTCAGATTTAGCGCGCCACTCACCTGTCCGCGCTGCCGGGCAGGTGAGCGCAAGCAGCTAGCGGCTGTTGGAGGCAATTGCTCTAAATCAAGTCTGTTGAGCTACAGGGCCACTAGATCGTTGTACACAGGGCGACAGTGTTGCGACGAATTTGGAGACCCCCTCTGCCAAACGGTCCGGAGTGCGGATTCACAAAGATTTCCAAGTTTACGGATAGGTAGCTCGTTTAGGCTGACTTAGGAAGGTTCTGCCTAACAACTCGCTGGAGCGGACCCCGCCTCAGCCCAAGGTTGAAACCAAAGCCCGCTCAATGAGGAGCGGGCTTCTTTGTTGTAAGATGAAGGCGGGGCCGCTCAACTCGCAGCCGTTAGGTAGATCCCTACTGCTGCGATCCTCAGAATGGCCATAGGCGTGATAGCATTGTCGACCTGTGGCATGTCCTATCCTGAGGAATATGCCGGGCAACCAAAGGAGGCGGCATGACAACGGTCTTTGACCAATCTGAACTCGGTGCCTTCGACGCTGTTGCAACCGTGGAACGGATCCGAGCGGGCGAGATCTCGGCGCGCGAGGTCGTAGTGGCCGCAATTGAGCGTGCCAAAACCATCGAACCCATCCTGAACGCAATATCAACCGAGACATTCGAGTCAGCGGTTGGCAAGTCCGAGGCGCCGCCGCGAGGCCCTTTCTCCGGCGCCCCCACCTTCATCAAAGGTCTGGAAGACGAGAAAGGAGTTGTCAACGACTTCGGGTCCCGAGCCTATCTTGGACACGTCGCCAGCAGCACCGAGCCGTTCGTACGCGAGTTCCAAGCCATCGGGCTTATTAGCTTGGGGCGGAGTGCTACGCCTGAGTTTGGTTTGAACCTGACAACCGAACCTCTCGCCCATGGACCCACTCGTAATCCCTGGAACTCCGCGCACTCAACTGGTGGGTCTTCAGGAGGGGCAGCTGCGCTAGTCGCTGCTCGTGTGGCAGCCATCGCCCATGGCACCGACGCCGCTGGATCGATCCGCATCCCAGCCAGCCATTGTGGGATTGTTGGCCTCAAGCCAACGCGCGGGCGCGGCTTCGAGCCCATTATCAATTCGAAGCTACCGGTGCCGACCTTGACAAACGGCGTTCTGACACGCTCCGTTCGGGACACGGCACACTTCCTCGCCGCAATTGAGGAGCGTATGCCAAGCAGCAAGCTGCCGCCGATCGGCCTTGTTGAGAATCCAGCGGCGGAGCGTCTTCGTATCGCGGTATTCACGGACTCGCCGCTCGGGGATGAGGTTGACGACGAAGTTCGCAAGACTGTGCTCGAATCCGCTAGCCGTTGTGAGACACTCGGTCATTTCGTCGAAGAAATCCCCTGTCCCTACCCGGCTCAGCTTCTCCATGACACCTGGAATAATATTGGTTTCATAGCTTGGCTGCTCCGCCTACAGGCTCGCCTGCGCCCTGGTGTCAACGCCGCGAAACTCGAGCCTTGGACACAAGGGCTCGCCGAACAGTGGAAATCTCAATGGTGGGGCTTTCTCGGGCTTGTAAGGCGGATGCGCGCAGCGAGCCAAATATCCGATCGGCTTTTTAAGCGATACGATCTGCTGCTGTGCCCAGTACTCGCCGATTTGCCTCCCGCGATTGGCGAGTTCGCGCCCGACCTCCCCTTTGAAGTGACCTTTCCTGGCGAGAAACGACATATGCCATTCGCGCCAATCCAGAACGCAACCGGCGACCCCGCAATCTCGCTGCCAATGGGCGTTAGCACCACCGGGCTCCCGATCGGTGTTCAATTCGCCGCCGCTCCAGGACAGGAGGCTATGCTTCTTTCAGTCGCCCTTGAGCTAGAGGGTGATAACGCATTCCGCATGCTAGCCTGATCGTCAACAAGTGCGGACACAGGGATCTGCCTAACGTCTCGCTGGAGCAGACCCCGCGCACGGCTCGAAAAGCAGGCGGGATAGTCTTGCGGCGCCTCCGCTCGAGACTGTTAGGGCGCCAATTTGCTTTATTTATTGGGTTCAAACGCATGAATCATATTTACAGGAGGTTTACTATGAAACCGGATCCTTCAAAGCACTACCGTATGCCTCTGATTATGGGTCCGATGTTTGACCTCCAAGACAAGCCTAAGTGGGCGTATCCTCAAGTTGAAGTCCTTGCTTTTCAATACTTGACTACTCAAGCCGCATTAGAAGCTCTTATCCCAGATTGTTATCGCCCAGCAAAGGAAGCGCTCGTGACGGTACTTTTCTCACAAAATAACGGGCTTGAGTTTATGGCAGGAGGCGGCTATCGCCTGGCGGCCTTTCAAGTTGCAGTCACCTATGATGGGGAGCAAGATAATATTGAGGGCGACCTTATCTTGGTGATGTTAGAGAATCAAACTTGGCCAATATTAGGTGGACGGGAGGATTTGGGAGTTCCAAAATTGTATGCCGATATCACGCCTATCCGACAAATGTCCGATGGGACCTTGAAGAGCGATGCATCCCTTTGGGGGCATATGCTCTTCAGTCTAGAAATCCCCCCCATGAAATCCCAAATTGGTGCTGTGCGGGTAGTCGCAAACCGGCGCATCAACTCGAGACCATGGCTTGGATACAAGTACATCCCATCACTTGATGGTCCCCCTGATGCTGAATACCCTACAATTAGTTACAACAATACCAAGATAGAGAAGCTGTGGCTTGGTAGATCTGCGCAAATTAAGTTCGGGTCCGCAGGTGTCGAAGATATTGCGCATGCCCGAAGTCTCCTTGATGCTCTGGCAACTTTATCTATTGTTAAGCCTGTTCAGGCCTTGCATTTCAGAGGATCATCCGTCTTGAGGTACGACTTATCTCGAAGACTTCAATGAATGGCGCCCTAACGTCTCGCTGGCCTGTCACCCCTCTCCGCTGCGCTACGGGGGCGATTTGCGGTACATCAGGCTAAACGAGAGCGGACCCCGCACATGGCGCTAATCACGATAAAGTCTGGTGCTTCGGCACCGGGCTTTTTCATTGTAAGATCAAAGCGGGGCTGCTCCCCACTCCGCTATTTCTACGGGGTGCAACGCGAAGCTCGAGGCCGTTAGCGAGCTTCAAGAAGTCTCGCTATGAAATCGGTAGGTCACTGCTGTGAGCGTTGACAACTCTGGGATAGTCGTCAAGGTTTATACCATTGAAGCGATTGAAACCGCCGAAGAGCTGATCGGGTATTTCTGCCTTATCAGTGTGCCAACTTTCGTGTTATCGTTACTGCCTATCAGAGAATCGATCTAGCCTTTTGGGAGGGGTAAGATGTCCGAAGCTATTGCGCAACCGAACCGCACGGTTCGTTACCTCGCCGCAGGGGGAATCGCTGGACCCGTACTATACACAGCTACATGGCTAGTTCTTGGGTTTTTGGATCCTACCTACAGCCATCTCCGGGATCCGATTAGCAATCTGAGCGCAATTGGAGCTCCCTATGCACTTGTCATGACCTTCATCATTCTCGTGTTTGCACTTCTTATTATAGTGTTCGCCTATGGCCTCCACCGTGGGCTCCCCCCGGGCTTCTGGGCGGGTCCGGCGGCATTGGCCATCGCGGGCGTTGGTTATGTGGGGATTGCACTTGCCCCCCTGAACCTCGCTAGCCCGGGAGAGCCGAGCGTCCCGCATACAATCTCGGCATCAGTCACCGTCTTCGCCCTCATGTTAGCTCCAGTACTCCAGTTTCGGAGGTTAAGACGGGACCCCAGATGGCGAAATCTCGGCGGATACTCCGTCGCTACAACCGTTTTAGCCCTCGCCTTCGCCGTCATGGCGTCCTTACCCGCATTTGCGGGTTTGGAGGGCCTCATGCAGCGCCTCGTCACGGTCGTTCTCATTGCGTGGATGTTCATAATCGCGATCCGTCTCTACGCCCAGGTCAGGCCCTAGCTACTTCTTCATACCAGCCTCGCCTGGCTTGATGGCAATCACTATACACCTCCTGAACTGCATCGAGAATACCTCCTAATGGCGGTTGATGAGGTTTATTGAGCAGATGAGAAATGGCCAAAGCCAGCGACCTGGATCGAAGTACGATTTGTGCAGGCATGAGCTCGCAGCCGTTAGGCAGCACTCCCACCAGCAATAAGAATCAGGACGGGGCTTCGCAGGATATGCACTCACCATGAATTTTAATACCCCTTTTCTCACTGACGAAGCACGGGATTTGGTATTGAATGCGACTCTTACCTTCTCCAAACTGCTTGAGCATCAAGACATTGCACCACTTCCCCAGATATTTGTGGTGAATACTAAGGGAGAGACGAAGAGTGTCGTAGTCCAGGGCGGTCGGGACCTGGGGTCTGGCTCCGTGGAAGATCATCTCTTGGCTGGCAGAGAAGTCCTAGAGCGCCTCAGCAACCTCCCTGACGTCGTAAGAAGCGCTGTTTTGGCATATGATGCATATCTCACATTGGGTGGCAAAAAGATGTCCGCTATTGTTGTCGAAATGTTGGAGCCCGGCGTAACACATACGCTTGCCCAAGGATATGCTATTGGGAAGGACGGCAAGATTGAGTTAATTGGGGAACCTTTGTATCGTGCACAGCCGCGTTCCGAGCCCTCGCTATCGTAGGCATATGCAAGGGGATTGCTGCAGGGCCGTTTATTCCACGCCATAGTAGGATCTCGCCTGCCAAAAGAACTCCGGGTGCTGCCTAACCACTCGCTGGAGCGGACGCCGCACATGGCGCCAATCACGATAAAGTCTGGTGCTTCGGCACCGGGCTTTTTCATTGTAAGATCAAAACGGGGCCGCTCTCCACTCCGCTTACGCTACGGGGTCCCGTAAACGCCTCAGGATGAGCCATGCGCGACCCTATACGCTCCGCTGCTTGGGCTAGGAGTGCGAGGCTGTTAGGCAGACATGAAGATTCATTTACTCGCTAGTTCGTGTTCTCAGAGGTGTGTCTAAGATGAACTCATCTATCAGTTCCACTCCCAAGTCCTGGCAGAGTCGTCGAATAACCCGCATCCTTGCCGTTCTGACGGTATATGTTCCGGTCTATGCCTTTGCCCTGTGGACTCACCTTGGTGAGAGGGTAATCACACTAAGGGAGCTCTTTCTATACCCATTGATCCTCGGTGGTGGCACCGTTGTACTGATTCTGGTAATTCACCGATACGTGTTGGGAGAATCGCTCTCAACACTGCAGCTCAAACCAGGAAGGTGGTACACCGATGTCATCGCAGGGGTGCTTCTAGGCATCGTTGCCTTGGGAATCTTGATGCTGCAAGGTTTCGTCCAAAGCTCCATTATTGCTACAAGACCCGAACCCCCTGCTGAAGAAATTATGACCCTGATCAGAGGTATTGCTGGCAACCCTATGCTCATCGCTCTGTGGCTAGGTCCTGTTGTTTGGATCGGAGTTGCGGCTTACGAAGAGTTAATTCGGGTGTTCGCATTGCACCACCTCTGGAGGTTATGGCCCCAGCAACTCGTGAAGTGGATCGTTCTGATCGCGACCGCAGTCCTTTTTGGATTAGCACACATTTACCAAGATCCCCTCAGCATGTTGTTTATCACGATTCAAGGACTGCTTTATGGATGGTATTACCTTCGATTCGGGCGCGTATGGCCACTCATTATTGCGCATGCGCTTTATGATTCACTCCAAATTATTCAAGTTGTGATGGCCTTCCGGGGTGGATGAGTGGCTATCTAATTGCTGCCTAACCACTCGCTGGCCCGTAACCCCTCTGCGCTGCGGGGGCGATTTACGGTACATCAGGCTCCAGTCTAGCTGGATCCCATAAATACATTTGGGACGAACGGTGTACGATGAACGAGAGCCCCGGGAGAACATCGGGGTGCACGCGACCCTATCCGCTCTGCTTCGAGGACAGGCGGACCAGGGATCCAGTCAAGCTGGACCCCATAAGGACGTTTGGGGCGAACGGCGAACGATGCGCGGCGAAAAAACAAGCCAGGTCTCATCCCTGGCTGCTCCCTAGCCAAGAACGCTAGCCTGTCCAAGAACGACAGTCCACGGGACAGGCAGCTCGAAACTGTTAGGCGACTGTACTAACAAAGGAACAAGGCTGTTCATGAGACTAAAATCCATGGAAATACTCGGTGATTATGCTCAGTTCTACGCAATGCAAGCTGAACGGCTTCGAAAACTTGGGATTGATATTGATGGTTTAGAGGTCAGTCATCTGGCTTTTCGCACAGAAACCGTTTCAGAATATCTCGTTGTTCGACAGAAACTCGAAACAATTTGTTCCGCAAATGTTGAAAATATTTGGAGCGGCAGACCTATATCAAAGCTTCTTTTGCGAGAGCCTTTACGGCTATCTCAACATGCGACAACTTCTCTAATCGAACTCATCCCACCCGTTCATCAAAGCATCTATAGAATGGGCTTGGAACATGTTGGAATTGTCGTCGGGGAAGCATTTGTAGCCTTTGGAAAATCACATTTCGACAAATTCACGGGTCAACAAGACCAAGGGGAATATTGCCAGCCGTACTTCATAACATTCCCCGACAACACGAACGTAAAGTTTTATCGACACTCGTTGCAAAAAGTGTGTATTTTAGAAGGAAAGCATTTTGATGGCTTCTATCATGAAATAGATTAGAACTTCTTGAAACCGTCAAGGCTTTCCTAATCCAAATGCCGCCTAACCACTCGCTGGAGCGGACGCAGCCTAAGCGGGTATTGGTGGAAGTAGTTGCTCAGCTATTCCGCTCAGCTCGAGACCTTTAGCTGACCCAGTCTCCATGTCTCTTGAGTGGAGCAGGGGCCAGAGGAATTGGAAGGAGACGCCATATGGCCAATTCGAGGCTCAAGATACCCCCGGTGGACGAGGTGGTCATCACGGTTGTGATGGACAATAACATCGATCTGTTGATGCCTTCCACCGAGATCGCCCATCGGTTTCCATTATCCCACGATGCTTTTGAGAATCCTCTGCCTCTGGCTGAACACGGCTTTTCGGTGCTTATACGCACAAGGCGAGACGAGAAAGAGGGGGTT
>JBFFQB010000102.1:0-11460 GCA_041573795.1 Anaerolineales bacterium | reverse complement strand
TTTAATGCTTACCTCGATCAAGTCCCGTAAAGTACGATGCGGTGCACTACCTTATCGAGGTCGCCAGGTAGATCTCCGCGGAGATGGCAGGGATCACGGATATCTGTTTTCTACATTGACGAAGGACTCAGTGGTGAACATCAAAGCTTTTACCAAAGACAACGCCAAAGCAATCAGCGCTCTTGCAGGCCTAACCTTGATCTTGCTCGGACGATATCTTTTTACGTGGCCAACGCCTTTGATCTATCCCACATCCTCGTTGGGGACCGATCTTCCACGTGAAATTTGGCCGCTTATATATTTCGTCAAGAAATCCCTCCTTAGTACAGGCGAACTCCCCCTCTGGAGGCCCTATCTGCTTAGTGGGACCCCCCTGGTTGGCCATCCGATCGCGCCCCTTTTCTACCCTCCCCATTGGCTGACGATCATTTTTCCAATTGCCTTGGGATTAAATCTCGACGTCGTCTTGCATATCTTTTGGATGGGGCTCGGAACGTATCTATACGCAAGTCTCGAAGCTGGGATGCGCTTGCAAGCCGCCTTTATGAGCGCCCTTATCTTCTCAATGTCTCCCATGTGGCTTGCTCATATCAGCGGTGGCCACATACCTATGCTCGCCGCCATCGCCTGGTGGCCATGGATATGGCTTAGCTGGAACCGATATTTATCAACGACTAAGGCTCGCTGGATTCTGCTTGCAGGCATCGGCCTCGCTGCTCAAATCATGAACCACGGGATGTTCTTTGCGCTCTCGCTACTCGCCCTATCCGTCCACTCCATTACCCAATTATTTCAACAACGCAGTAAGGTCGTCCTGCGGTTAATGAAGGGTTGGGCTATCTCTATCACGATTGCCTTTTTGCTGAGCGCAGTTCATTTACTCCCCTTCCTCCAATTACTTCCGATCTCTACCCGGTTCACATTGAGCGCACAAGAGTCACAATTTGGGAGCCTACCTATTGCGCTGATCCTCAATGCGCTCTTGCCGCCTACGCTCAAATTCCCGGAATGGTATCTCTATCCTGGTGTTGGTGCTCTCGCACTAACAATATCCGGAATCGGCTTGAGATGGGTACGCCGTGAACGCTACGCTGGAATAGCGCTGTTGGGTAGCTTGATCATGGCACTGGGAGTGCACACTCCCCTATTTGCCATGTTTCAAACCATAATCCCAGGATTTTCGATATTAAGAGTTCCAGCGCGGTGGTGGGTATTCGCCCTTTTCGCTTTTGCGCTACTCTCCGGATGGGCTTTTGAGAGTTGGTTCACATCAAAATCCGTCCCTGGTGGTAGATACAAATTGTTGCTCTACGGCGCTGGATTCCTTTATGGTTTGATTGCTGCGCTGTCCTTAATCCCCGGTCTTTCCTTACCCTACGATGTTTTCCCCGCAGCCATCCTCATGATCCTGATCATTTCAACCCTCTTATCAGGACCACCCTCCAGAGTCAAAGCCGTGATTATCCCTGCGCTTATCTTCTTTGATCTCTATTGGACGGGAAACATACTCGTCCAACCCCAATCACCAACCGAACTACAAGAACCGACCGCTGTCACCAGATTGCTTCAGAGCGCGGCCCAGAGCGAAGAGAGAAGTCTTGCCCCCTATGGGGGTGTGGATATGTCGAAACTTGCCGCCGCAGAGCTTAGAGCCAGCGACGGGTACGATTCTTTTGCTCTACGTGACTATACGCGAGTTATCACCTTCGCTAGTGGCTGCGACTACCGTGGCTATAGTGCAGCAGTCCCACCGATGGCGGCTAACCCGGACGCAGCCGCAACCTGCCCAACCTTCAGTCCATATCCACAGCTACTGGCACTATTCAACATTCGCTACATCCTCTTACCTGATCGAAGTCTGTATCCAGGAGCAACGCCTGATCTCTACGAAGATGATCTTTATGTTTATCAACAGTCCGAGGGGTTCGAACGGGTATTTGGCCTGGGAAGCGGTGTGAAGATATCGCCTGATGAGTGCCCTCAGATCCTGCTCGAGCATGATCTTTCTACAACAGCACTCGTGGAAACAGATTTACCCTTCGTTCAAGGATCAGAACCACACCGCGTGACTCAAGAGCTAACCTCAAATAATAGTGAAACATTTCGGGTAGTTGCAGACGATCCAGGTCTTTTGATCCGCTCAGAGAGTTGGGCACCTGGTTGGAGAGTGTTTATTGATGGTGAAGAGGCACTGGTATACCGAGTAGATTGTGCGTTACAAGGGGTATGGGTAGAGCCGGGAGTACATCAGGTCACATTTAGATATCAACCAAAGAGTTACAACGCCGGCCGATTGATTAGCATGACAACAATCGTTCTTCTCATACTCTATCTATGGGCTTCTCCACGAATCACTTCAACCGATAGACGCAAGGATGATCTCCATGCCTCTCAGAGATGAATTGTTGCATTTTTTCATAACTTGCTGGGATACGGACAGATCCCAAGACGGACAATTAAACTGAGATGATCATGAAACCGCGAGCGAAACTTGTGGCTCGCCCGCATGTGAAGCTCGCATCCATTACAACGACTACAACCGAAATGAAAATAAACAATCTCTCCATAAGTGCAAATCGTTCCTAACTAAATAAATTCCAAAGGATATATCAGCGCTATGGTTCTTCGATTAGGTCCAATCCATAAGAAATACATTCTCATCATTATTTTGGTTTCTATTTGCCTAATACAGGTCGTTGCGGGTTACAGTCATCGAGATCTTTGCGCGAATGCCCTCGGTGCAGATGATGCGTTCATTAGCTACCGCTATGCTCAAAACTTAATGGAAGGCAATGGATTGGTTTTTAATCCTGGGCAACGCGTTGAAGGGTATTCCAATTTTTTGTATGTACTCATGGTTGCCCCAGCATTTTTATTCATGGGCGGCTCGAGTATCTACTTCTATTCATCCTTGCTTAACATCCTAGCGATCGTTGTGACTTTTCATTTGTTTTACAACTATATGATGAGCGTGGCACCAAAGCAGTCATTTCTGGCAGGTCTCCTTTTTTGTCTCTATCCATCTTTCTGGGTTTGGACCGCCTCAGGCATGGAAACGGCAGTAGTACTTCTTCTACAAATTGCGTTTATTGTTACAGTCGCGCGTTGCTCCACAGATCACGGAGAAGACCGCAATCAACGCTTTGCTTTAATTTTGAGTGTTTTACTCGTTTTAATTCGAGCGGATGGATTTATCCTTCCTTTCATCGCGATTATTTATTTTGTAATCAAGCGTCAGTACAAGATCGCAGGTGTCTTCGGAGCTGTATTAGGGCTTACCTTGATATGCATCCTCATACTGCGATATTTTTATTACCACGATCTGCTCCCAAACACTGTCTATGCAAAGGTTTCAGGACCGTTGATCGCCAGGGTAAGCTACTCCCTCCAACTCCTCCTCGTTCTTGGAACCCTCGCTGGCCTCATGCCGTTTCTATATTTAGTCATATTGAATTCAGGTATTGAACTCAAGTCAATTTCTAAGAATCTGGATGCGCTGCGCGAATCTATCTCATTCGAAAATTTATTCATCCTGATATGGATCGCCTACTGGATATTCATTGGTGGAGATGTTTACTACGAACGCTTTCTCCTCATCGTTGTTCCCATCGGCATCATCGCCCTTGCGAAAATCATTAATGCATTTGATATACCCGGCGCAATGCCTTTCATTTCGATCCTGATCATAATCATGTACGCAAGTATCGTTCTCAGTGATCCAAGGTTTTCATACTCTCTTGCTAAATACGACTGTTGGCAAGAACTGGGTGAGTATCTTGCAGAAAATCATCCTGGAGAGGTCGTCGCCACGGGTGCGGCTGGCAAGATCCCTTATTATTCAGGTCTGGCTTCAATCGATATGTACGGTTTAAATGACAAGTACATCGCAAAACAACAAGCATCAACATTCGTAGCCGGCCACTCGAAGTTCGCGCCAGATTATGTCTTTGCCCAGAAGCCTGGGCTTATTACTGGATGGCTTGTGGGATCTAACCTTGATGCAGGCATGACAAGTGAGGTATACGAAAAGAACGGATATCGGCTGACTTACTTGGTTTTCATGCGGCCAAACCTTGGATCAAATGACCCCATTATTAATGTCACTGGCTTGGATTTTGAGGATATTCAGGCTTTTGCTGAACAGGGTTATGCCTACGCAGTCCTTACAAGGCAAAATATCCGCTAGATCTCGTTTCGTTACCTCCGACGCTGGAATCCTACTCAATATCGGTATTGGTTAGCTTCTCAAGATTCTTGGGGTTTGATCAAGATAGATACTTCTTTATTGCCATCCCTAATTTCCTGGGAAAGAAGTCAAAGGGCCCTAATCCACCTTGATAAACAACTCGCCCATCGAGCCCGATGAGGTAGAGACGCGTCGGCCAGGCAGCGTAGGCTTGATTGACGGCATCATCCATCTCATCCACATAGGTGTGAATGCCATATTGCAATGCTTCTGCGCAATCCCGGGCGACACTGCGCCGCTGCTCAATCGTCTTGGGGTCGTAGATATTCGTTGCCACCCGCACACCCCCTATTTTCAGCAACCACCCGAGCAGCCCCCTGCCTAACCACCAACCATCCATGGGGTGAGCTTCACGGATATACACTTTCAGAAATTGAACCTGCTCATGATAGCGCGCATACAAATCACCGAGACTCCCGGTCCCGCGCACATAAGGTGGTCAGGTAAAACTCCCGAATATTAACGCAACTGGCTTTTTATACCGGAAATCTGAAAGCCGAACGTTGTTCTCACCTTGCGAATCATAAAGTTCAAAATCTGGCGCCAGCTGCCCTATCTTTGGAGCCAATTGATCGTAGTGCCTCTGCCATCTACCTGCTTCATCTCGACCTTTGATTGTGCTGACCACAATAATCACCCCGCACTATTTTATTTATCTCAGAGCCTGTGATCCTGCTACCTACTCCGAGCATATTTATGATAGGTGTATCACTCACCATGGACAACTGAATTATCATATTTGAAGACGAATAATTATGACCATTCTTGTCGGCTATAATACTTCTCTGTAAAAAGCATAGTCTGGAGATATTTATGCAAGCCAACCAGGTGACCACACTGTCGCTTAAAGAATATCTCGAAGGGATCAAGGATCAGGGTAAGACCATGCTGCTTCCAGCTTTGCTGGAGGCACAATCCCGATTCGGCTATATCTCCCCCGAGATTGCCTCGCAAATTAGCACGGCACTGCAGATCCCCCTGGCGGACATCACTGGCGTGATCGAGTTTTACAGTTTGCTCCACGATCAGCCGACCGCAGAGCACATGATACGCGTCTGCACCAGCCCCACCTGCTCCAGTCAGGGCGCAAAGCGCTTGCTAGAAGAGCTAGCGCACATGCTCGAAACAAAACCGGGAACTGCCACTTCTGATGGCAGCTATTATCTTGAGGCAACAGAGTGTCTGGGCTTATGCGATTTAGCCCCCGCTGTATTACTAGACCAGACGCCGGTCGGGCAAGCCAACCCAGAGCGCGTGCTAACCAAGGCTGATGCGTTCCAAACTCACGTCTACAGCGACGAGGCGGTCATCACCCGACGATTTGGGCTGATCGATCCCACCAGTATCGATGACTTTATCGCACATGAGGGGTTTTTCGGCTTTCACCAGGCGCTCGATTGCGGATCCGATCAAATCTGCTCCAGCATAAAGGATTCAGGATTGCTCGGCCGGGGTGGTGCGGCTTTCTCAACCGAGGTCAAGTGGGAAGGCGCCGCGTCTGCTCCAGGTAAACCGAAATACATCGTCTGCAATGCTGACGAATCCGAGCCCGGCACGTTCAAGGATCGCCTTTTGCTTGAGAACGACCCTTACGCCATCCTGGAAGGTATGCTCATCGCCGGCTTCGCCATCGGGGCCGAGAAGGGGTTTATATATATTCGGGGGGAATACCCTCGCGCGCAGGCCATCTTTCAGCAGGTAATTGAAAACGCCCGCTCGAGCGGCTACCTGGGTAATAATATTCAGGGTTCTGATTTTTCCTTCGATATTGAGTTGCGTTCGGGCGCCGGAGCCTACATCTGCGGGGAAGAAACCGCCTTATTTGAGTCCATCGAAGGCAAACGCGGCTACCCACGCTTGAAACCCCCTTTTCCAACAACGCATGGCTTGTTCCAAAAACCAACCGTGATCAACAACGTCGAGACTTTTGCCAATGTGGGCTTGATCCTGCGCATCGGCGTGGAAGCTTACTGTGCTTACGGAACACCTGGCTCAAGCGGTCCCTGGCTCTTCTGCCTTTCTGGGGACGTGGCCAGACCGGGGCTATACGAGGTGACCCAGCCGATTACCCTTCGCGAGCTGATCTTCGCTCGGGGAGGTGGGTTGCGAGATGGCGGAGAAATTAAAGCAGTGCTGCTCGGCGGAGCGGCGGGGAAGTTTGTCTCGCCTGCGAAGCTGGATATTCGCCTGACCCAGGAGGATACGCGCGCCGAAGGGCTGGGGCTGGGATCTGGAGCCGTTGTGGTTCTCAACCAGGAAACTGATCTGAAACAGATCTTTGCTGACCTCGGGCATTTTTTCGCCCATGAAAGCTGCGGAAAGTGCTACCCCTGCCAGCTCGGTACCCAACGCCAGGCCGAGATCCTTAATCGCCTGGCCTCAGGCGCCGGACTCCCCGAAGATCGGGAACGCCTGGAGGATGTCGGCTGGACGATGACCGATGCCTCCATCTGCGGGCTTGGCCAGACAGCCGCCTCAGCGATTCTCAGCGCCATCGAACTCTGGCCAGAGCATTTTCAAGGCAAGGAGCGCTCATGAGTGAAAGCAAAAAGATCACGATCACGATCGATGGGAAGAGCGTCCAGGTGCCGGCGGATTGGACCATCCTCCAAGCCCTTGAACACAACGGGCTTGAGACGCCCGTTATTTGCTATCACGAAGCCACCACCCCAGAAGGAATCTGTCGCCAGTGCGTTGTAGAAGTCGAGGGTCGCCGCACCCTGCTCCCAGCCTGCGTCACCCAGGTGAGCCCCGAGATGGTGATCCATCCCAGCAGCGAGAGGGTCACGCGTACCAGGCGTACGATCCTCGAGATGCTGCATGCCAGCACCGATCTATCTCAGGCTCCTGAACTGCTGCAGCAGAGTCAGGCCTACCATGCAGACCCCGATCGTTTTCCAGAGGCCAAGGCGCGCACCCAACCGGTTCTAGATGACAATCCCTTTTATGTGCGCGACTATGAAAAATGCATCCTCTGCTGGCGCTGCGTCCAGGCTTGCGGGGATGACCTGCAATTCACCTATGCCCTTTCCGTTGGGGGTCGGGGTCATGAGACCCACATCGCAACCTTCTTCGATGCGCCCATGCCTGAGACCACTTGCGTCTTTTGCGGCAATTGTGTGGCGGTATGCCCCACCGATGCTTTGAGAGGCAAGACCGAGTTCTTCCTCGAGCAGGGTTTGGACTACGATGAAATCAGACGGCAGAAACGACAAGAACGACGCAAGGGAAAACCCCAGGAGCGTGATCATGATTGAAACCCAACGCAGCGTACGCTCAACCTGCCCCTATTGCGGTGTCGGATGTCAGATTGACCTGCAGATCAAGGATGACCATATCATCAGAGTCGATGCACCCTTCGATGTCGCACCGAACTACGGTCGTTTATGCGCGAAAGGGCGTTTTGGCAATGATTTCGTTCACCACCCTTCGCGCTTGACTCACCCCTTAATCCGCAAGGATATCGGATCGGCGCCGCGTAAAGCCATCGGGCTGGAAGGCTTCCGCGAGGCAACATGGGAAGAGGCACTTGATCTCAGCGCAAAGAAATTGGCTGCCATCGTGAAGGAGCATGGCGGGGATGCGATCGGCACCTTCTGTTCGGCTAAAGCGACGAACGAGGATAATTACGTATTTCAGAAGTTCGTCCGCGCCGTACTCGGCACACACAATGTCGATCATTGTGCCCGCCTGTGCCATGCTGCCTCAGTGACCGGCCTGCAGATCGCCATCGGGTCTTCAGCCATGTCCAATTCGATTGCCGAGATGAAAGATCTGGAAGTCTTCATCGTTACCGGATCGAATACTAGCGAGACCCACCCTGTTATCAGCACCTTTCTTCGCGAAGCCGTGGTCAAGAATGGCGCCAAGTTAATTGTCATCGACCCGCGTCAGATCGAGATGACACAGTTCGCAACGTACTGGTTACGCAACTCAGCCGGTAGCGACGTGGCCGTTTTCCAGGCCATGGCCCACACGATCGTGCATGAAGAACTTTATGATCAAGAGTTTATCGAGGCGCGCGTAGAGGATTTTGAAGAATATGCCCAGTCGCTGGAGGGCTTCACCCCCGAGTGGGCCGAGGAGATCAGTGGTGTTCCCGCAGATTTAATTCGTGATGCGGGGCGGCTGTATGCCCGGGCGAAAAACGCCGCCATCTACTGGGGTATGGGCATAAGCCAGAGTGTCCACGGCACAGATAACGCCCTATCCCTTGCGAACTTGGCTCTACTCACCGGCAACCTCGGTCGTCCCGGTACGGGTTTGAACCCGCTGCGTGGGCAAAATAACGTACAGGGTTGCTCGGATTCAGGCGGCTTGCCCAACGTCTTCCCTGGCTATCAGTCGGTCATGGATTCCGAGATCCGGGCGAAATTTGAAGCGGCATGGAAGACTCAACTGCCAACCGAATCCGGTCTGACCACAATGGAAATGGTGGATGCCGCTGAGCGCGGCGCCATTCAAGCCTATTTCGTGATGGGCGAAAATCCAATGATGAGCGAGCCCGATCTACGTCATGCCCGACATGTGATGGAGAATCTTGAATTCGTTTTGGTTCAGGACATTTTTATGAATGAAACCAGCGAGTACGCCGATGTGATCCTACCGGCAGCAAGCTTCGCCGAAAAAGAGGGCACATTCACGAACAGCGATCGGCGCGTACAGCTGGTGCGTAAAGCTTTTGACCCACCTGGCCAGGCGCTCCCTGATTGGGTGATACTATGTGATCTGGCGGCACGTGTCGAAGTACTCCTTGAGCATGATTTGAGCGCCGGTTTTACCTATCAATCTGCCAGCGAGATCTGGGATGAGATGGCCAGCCTAACACCACCATTCCAGGGGATCGACCACGCTCGTATTGATCGCGAGAGCGGTGTCCATTGGCCCTGTCCCTCACCTGAACATCCGGGCACGCCGACACTCTTCGCCGAGAGCTTCCCGAGTGGCAAGGGCAAACTTACTCCATTGACCTACTCGCCTGGCGCCGAGCTCCCGGATGATGAGTACCCTTTCGTGCTCTCGACAGGCCGGGTGCTCTACCACTGGCACGGCGGCACGATGACCCGCCGCTCGAAGTTGGACGACATCTACCCCGAACCCACGGTAGAGATCCATCCCCAAGATGCGCAACAGGTTGGGGTGGCGCACGGCGAGATGGTGCGAGTGCGCTCCCGTCGCGGCGCCATCGAAGTCAAGGCCCTGCTGACGGAGCGTTCGCCGCAAGGGTTGGTCTTCATCCCCTTCCACTTCGCTGAAGCAGCTGCGAACGAACTCACCCTGGATGCGCGCGACGTCCGGGCGAAGATCCCCGATTACAAAGTCTGCGCGATCGCCTTAGAACAGATCAACTGACCTGGTCACTTGACCACTACTTTAGAGATCAGCCACTCTCAGCTGATCTCTTCTAATCGTTATCAGGGCTTCAGACAACACATTAATCACAGCAACCTCGAAATTGGGTTTGCGCGGGTTGGACTGGGCTGTCTTCCCGGGTGTGCTATTCGAACGCAGGAAGCAAGGGTTGAGCCTAAAACAGGGGTAGGAAGAAGCTAATTGGGATCGGTGCAAGATCTACGGAAGGGTAGACCCAGAAGAGGCTCTGCCGCTACTCGCCCCAGCTTGCCTTCCAGTGCCACTAAGGGGCTGTGAATGTCTCTGGGTCATAGATACGGATGTACTCCAGGTTATTGAACCAGAATCGATGAATAGGAGATTGCTCTTCCAAAATACCCAGTAGGTTTTCGGGCATGCGGCGTTGGAATTGGTGGTAGTAGATCACGATGTAGTCGGCTGCAAGGATATAATCAATTTCCCCCTGACTGATTACTGCTAGATCCTCGATGTTGACGGTCTTCCCGACAAAGAATTCTGAGAATACGCGCTCATACCATGAGGCGACCACCAAGTCCTCGGCCCCTGGCATTGCATTTAAGTACCTTGCCGCCTCATCCAGCCCCTCCCCCCATCCGACCTGGAGAACCCCCGGGGACTTACGATATCCCCCCATGAGCGGATTGAAATAGCTGAGATAGTAGGGTCGATAAAGAACCGGTAAAGCCAGTTGAGCCATGAATGCAATGGCGACAATCCCTGCTGGGATGAGTTTCCATATTCTGGATTTTTTCCAGCTTTGGATTTCGCCCAATAGCGTTGTCCATCCCAGGCCGGCGACGATCGCCAATGGTGGGATTGTTGGCAACACATAGCGGTCAGATCGTTTCGATCCAATACTCATGAAGAGCATAAAACCTGCTGCGAAGAGCACCAAGCTCAACACAAGGTTCCTGGTGTTTCGATCCTGCATGCGATCCAGCCGGAAGACATAGGCGATCAAGGCCATTAAAAGCCCCAAAATTACGATCGGTGAGGTACGCCATAGATAAGTGAGTGGATAGTAGTACCAGATCGATCGAGGCACGATTCCATCGCGATAGATAATGCCATTGAAAAAAACCGGTGAGGTATGCCCCTGGACAGCGTACTCCAGGCTTTCTCTTAGTAGCTGTTTGATGATCGTCAAAGGCTGGACCCACATAGCTGGCCATAAGATGATCATCACGGCAGTACCCATCAATCCCCAGAGGATCAGCTGCCAACCCGCCTTCAACCCACTCTTCCAGATCGCCGTGCGACTTTGACCTGTTGCATTGAGGATCCAGTGCAAGCATGCGATGAGCAAAATCCCGGCAGCTAGATAGACGCCAGGCGTTTTCGTCAACCAGGTCAACCCTGCCGCCACGCCAGAAAGCGCCAGGTTGTATACCCTCCCATCCCGCAAGAAACTCATGTAGGCGATTACGCTGAGATACATAAAGCTGCTCAGGAATCCATCGACATGTAGGATGCGGGTGTGGGCCATAAAGAAGGGCTCGTAGGCCAGGAGCAGCAAACCGGCGAGCGCACTCAAGGGTCCAATCAATTTGCGCAAATAGAGAAAGCAGACCAGCAGGATCAGCACATTGATTACGATGACGACCTGCCGTCCCGGGACGATGATTTGCATCACCCCTAGGCCCACTTTTTCTAGATCCATCTTGTAGCTGGTGTTCTCTACGTACTCATTCGTTCGGTCCACGTAATCGGGAATTGCGAAGCGCATCCCAATCGTGCCAGCCCACATCGTGGTCACGCCGGGATGGGAACGCTGGAAGGTAAGGGCATAGTCTCCTTGATGCAGGGCCAGGGTGAAGTTGGCTGAGCGAAAACCCCACTTC
>JBFFQB010000101.1:0-11478 GCA_041573795.1 Anaerolineales bacterium | reverse complement strand
TGGTCGGGAAGTCGCTCAGGCGCCTCCGGTGCGGATTGTAATTCGAGCACAAGATCTGGTGAGTTGGGTTCGAATACAGCGAGCTCTTTGGGATTCGCTGTCGATGGGCTCAGGTAGATATCGCATGAATCCAGGCCGGTGACTTCCTGGAACGCTATCGGATCAGCAGTGAGGGGCTGTGAGGGTGACTTCGAAGTTTCAGCGCGTACCACCGAACCGATTGCGGTTCCGGCCAAAGCCGAGACGAGGATACTACCTATGATGATGATGGCTTGCGAGCTGCCTGTGAGTCCACGCCTGCGGCTGATAAGAAAGCCAGCCACGGCACCCAGGCTGCCCAGCCCCACGGCAAATATCTGTAGCGGGCTGCTACCGATAAGTGCACCGCTATACCCGGTAAAGGTCCCTGATAAGATGGTTGGACTGGCACAGTGAGGGGCTTGAAAGCCAGTAAAGGTATCAATCACGTCCAGACGTGGCGCCCCGAAGATCGGGTTGCGGTACTCGAATACTCGGACGAAGATATCGTTCTCCTCATCGACTTCCATCAGCCAATCGTGAGGGTCGATAGTTACCTGCATACAGACGAGGTCTCGGCGATGGAGGGGCTCGGGCAGAGCGAAGTAGACTGTAGAGCTACCCAACAGTAGATCTCCACTCGGCACCTTTTCGCCATTCACATAGATCTCCCTGAGGCGGGGTATGGGCGTAGACAAATTTCCAATAACATCATAATATCGAAGTGGATCCGGACATTGACCACTGGTGGCCACGTTGGTTGTGATACGCAGATTTTGCGGATCGTGGACGGTTAGCGTAGGAGGTTCTTCAAAGAAGAGATCACGGTCCACACCACCCAGATCATCAAGGCTTCCCACGGCGGTGTTGTTCGAGAGGTGCTTTTCGTTGTACAGGCCCCCGGGTAATGTGGCGATCAACCCAAAGCCATGACAGGCAGGATTGAAATCGCCTCCATAGTTGAATTCTTCGTAGTAGAAGTACCCATAGCCACCGTACTCCATGAGGGTTGCTTCCAAGTCTTGAATGAGCAGCCATGGCTCTACGATATTCCCCTCCTGTGAGGTACAAGCCCTACCTGTGCATCCCGTGAGGGATTCCCCGATATTCTCCACCGAGCCGTTATAGAAAAGTACCGGTACCCGCCAGCCGAACGCCGCGGATAGCGGTCCGCCCCCTACGGCTGGAGGGGCGTATCCCCGGCTCAGGGTGAGCCGAGTGACCGCCCAATCCGGCCTCTGGAAACCATCGTCGATCAGACCATCGCAATCGTTATCGCGGCCATCCTCGATTTCCGTCGCGATAGGACTGATGCTATTGTTGGTATCGTCACAGTCTCCATCATAAAAGCTGAATCCGTCTCCATCCGCATCATATTGTGCAAAGGGTATTTGCTCGCTTCCGTGTGGAACGGACGCCTGCCCCGGCCATCCTGGTGGTGCAAGGCATTCCCAAGGTTCGACATGTTCTAATGGATAGTATTCTGCGGGACAATTCGGATCGTCCCCAGCGTCTCCAGCCATACAATCATCATCTACGCCGTTTCCTTCAATCTCACCATGCCACGGATAAACATTGGGGTCCGTGTCAATACAATCTCCGTCAGCAGATGACCAACCATCGCCATCCTGGTCTTCGGCTATATTTAGATTGGCGGGACCCGATGGATAGATCACTTGCGCCATCGCACGATTGTTGGAAGTCGTGCGCTCAAATTGAGGCGCCTCTACGCCGTTATTCGTCGCCACAACGTCGATGGCGAGAAAGACAGCCCCTGAATCGGGAATACTTGGCAGCGCGCTTGGATAGATGGGGGGATCATCCACGGGCAATCCATCAAAAAGGTTGGGACCGGTTGAGAGCTGGCTGGCTTCTTGAGGGTCGAGCGAGATGCCGAGGGATGCGTTAATGACCTCAGGCGGACTGCACAGGAAATACGGTGTGGGGTTACCAAAACGACAGAGCGACCATGTGGCCTGGAATTCGTCGATGGGTAGATCGCCGATGTTGCTTACCGTGAAATCTACGGACCAGGTCTGGTCGATGATGTAGTGGGTCCGGTCAGCCGAAACAGAGCTGACAATTAAATCGCCTTGCGGTTGAAGCGCAGGATGTTCCTGCGCAAAGAGGCCCGAGCTGATGGATAATCCAAGGGGTGGGGGCATATCGGTGGATGTCGGTAGAGGCGTTAGAGATGGTTGGGAAAGTGGTTGAGTGCTAGAAGCAGAAGACGCAAAGATCAAGGCAGCATACCATGTTGTGATCGTCCCTAAGATTATTGTCCGTCGTCGATTGCGCATATTTCCCTACCTTCAAGTTGGCAATGTTGCTTCCTGGTGAAGTCTAATTTATCTAAATTGACCGTGATTATCTACTTAATATCATCCTCAAACAAGTCAGGAATGCATCGATGAATGCCTGGGTTTGCTTTCAGAAGGTGCCAAGGTGACACATAGGTCCACCCCATGGATGCAGCGGGTTCGCAATCATTCTTCACGCTAGCCTCATGTGTTACAAGCTACGCACTCATCATTGAGCCAAATGAAAAAAGCCGGGTGTGTTGTTGATGATCTGCACCCGGCATCTCCCAGATGGTCCGTCTACAAAACTAGCTGGATTGCTTCCCCTCCAGAATCGCCAGCAAGATGGCGATCGCCAGACCTAAACGGTGATCCAAGCCCCCGGATTCCAGCGGGAACTCAATCTCCAGCTCATAACGGAAGAGGTGAAAGCGCTGAGTATATTGCGCCATGACTTGCTCATCAGGTCGAACCGCTTCATAACGTTGCGGTAAAAGGGATCCTAACAACAAGCGCCGCAGGAGCGCCCTTCCCGGGCTGTCCTCCCGCACGATGCCGATGACCTGATCGATCGGGTCGAGAATCTCCCAGGTGTCGCGCATGATCGATCTCCAACCTTTCCGCCGTAACGCCCCCACTTTCATCCCGCTGGTTTGATCGAAGACATCATAGGCAGCGGCGAAGTCGATGATCTGGCGCGCCTGGATCCAGAGCAGTTCGCTGAGCTTGTTCTCGTCGGTGTAGACACGGATGTCTTCGCGCAGCTTGAACATCTTCTGTTCGGAGTAGAGCGCCACCTGTCCGGATGGTGTATATACCCGGACCTTACCGGTGAGCGCCAGAACCTGACGTTTTAGCAGATAGTTGCGGTGCATAAAGGATGAGTGCATCTCCTTCTCCTTTGTCGACTGAGACTAGCCCTATACCCTGGTATCTCTCAGGATAGGCGGATGAGCGCGAATAAGCGTGGCGCCAGGTACATCACCCAGAATCCGATCAGGGCGTAACGGATGAAGCGGAATAGCCCGGCAACGAGTGTCTCTCCGCTGGGGAATAGCGCACTCAATCCCAGGTAAAGTCCCATCAAGCCGACGACCCCGAGGATATAGCGCCCGATACGTTTCGGCCATCCCACGTTGGTACGGAATTGTCCCCAATCATAGAGGAGAACTGCTCCGACACCCATCCCGAGCAAGGTTCCAGCCGCAGTGATGAAGTCATCCGGCGTTTGCGGGTCGGCGCCATCGGGAATGGGGTAGGCGAGGATCCGGTCGCCGGTGGTCAGGTAGGCGCCAGACCCAATCGCCAGAATCGTTAGCGAAGCAAGAAACACTAGGGTTACCTGCCGGCTCAGCGAAAGACTGACCATCCACCTGCGGACGGGCTCGTCGAAGCGCACCAGGAGCCACAGGAGGATCCCGCCGATCAACCAGCCGCCAAGCACGTCGGTGGGCCAATGTACGCCCAGATACATCCTTGAAACCGCAATGAGCAAGATCAAAACGACGAGCAGGAACCGGCCCCAACCCCCCTTTAACCAGGCTGCAAGCCGCCCCCAGACGACCAGCGCGTTCTGCGAGTGCCCGGACGGAAAGCCGAAGGTGGTGCCCTCGCTGAGAGCTAGTACTTCCGGGGAAACCCAGTACGGGCGTGGAAGACCAAAAATCAACTTGGCTGAGCCATTTATCCCTGCGCTCATCAGCAGGCTGATGCCAATGCGCAGGCCCAAACCGACATCCACCCACCAGACGAAAACCGGCAGGATCAGCATGTAGAACTGCTCATCCCCCATGAAAGTAAAGACTTCCATCACCGGGGTGAGCCAGTCTCCCAGGCTTTGAAGCCAGGTAATGATCGGGATCCCCCAATCCAGGAACGGGAACATGATGACCTCCTTAATTCATTTGGATGCCTATGACGACGAAGCGAAGGCGATGATCAAATTACAGGATTATTTGTTGACTTTCCTTGCAGGAGATCCTATCTCCATAGCTCTCATGCTGCCAGTATCGCTTGGATGAAAGTTGCTGTTAAAGCAAACACCTCCTGGCGGGCGGCGTCACTGCTGATGACATGATTGCTGTTTTGCACGTACTGCACCCGCACATCGCTGGAAGCGACATTGGCGGCGATACGCTCAGTGTGCTCGGGTAGGACGAAGTTGTCTTCAAGGGAGTGGAGCAAGAGCAAGGGTGAAGTCACCAGGGGTAAGGCTCGCTGCAAGGCCTGCGCACATTTTCCAAATTCATACACAGCAGCGAGCGGATAGCGATCATACTGCACCCGGGCCATCCACGCTTCCGCATCACGCCAATCCGGCTTTCCCTTTTTATAGGCAGGTAGGATCCACTTGAGAAGGGGTAGGATTGGATAAAGAACCTGTAGCGCTGGAATAGCGGGCAGGTCGTAGGGTGTTGCCATGGCGACGAGCGCCGGGAAGCGCATCCGGGAAGCCAGGATCAGGTTCAGCATCGCTCCTGTGGAGAGCCCGATAGGGACGATCTGATCGCAAGCATGGCTCAGAAGGTGAACCCCATCTTCTACCGAGCCCAACCAATCGACCCATTTCGAGCGGGCCAGATCCTGCCATCGGGTACCGTGACCAAAGAGGCGGACGCCCAGCACGGTATAGCCTTGCTGGTTGAGGTAAATTCCCATCTCATGGACTTCCTGGGGTGTTGCCGTGAAGCCGTGTGCAAGCAGGCAGCCAACCCGGTTTCCAGGAAGGAAGAATGGTTCAGCACCCGGCATGATGTGAGACATCATACCGGCATACCAACCTTATGAACGAAATCCCCGACGAGTTGAAAAACCTGATGGCGTTGCGCGTCACGCGCAAGGTTGTGACCGCTGCCGTCGATCCAAACCAGCTCCTTGGCTTCGGTAGCAAGCGCATCGAGAGCTCGAGAGCCATGCTCAATGGGGACGGAGCCATCATTCTTTGAATAAAGCAAGAGTGTTGGTACACGTACTTGCGCCAGGGAAGTGGGGAGGCGTTGGATCAGGTCAAAGAATTGACCGACAGCTTGAATGGGCTGAACCGTGTAGTGAAGGTTTTGCGCTTCCGCTTCTTTGTCCCACCAATCAGAGCCTTGCGGGGGTGTGCGATAGGGCCATACGTGCCGGAGTAGGGGTAAAAAAGGGCGCAAGCGGTGGGCGAGCAGGGGAAGATCCATGGGCATGGCCATGAGCACCAGGCCGTCCAGCTCAAGGGCTGAGGCGATTGTGGCGGATAAAATACCGCCGAGGGAGAACCCGATCAACACAATTTTTGAGCAATGCCCTCGGAGCAGATGATAGCCATCTTCCAGCCCCGCCAGCCAATCGCTGGCATGTACCCGCAGAAGGTCAGGGGGTTCGGTGGCATGGCCGAAGAGTCGGATGCCGAGGACAGTGAAGCCTCTTTGCCGCAAGGCATCCCCCAGCCAGGCCATCTCAAGGGGTGCGCCGGGGAAGCCATGCACAAGCAGGCAGCCAAGTTGGTTGCCTATATGAAAGAATGGCTCTCCCCCGGGTTTGATCCTCATCCACCGATAATCCGCAGGGCGCGGTCGAACTGGCTCATGCTCTCGCCCCCTTTCTCAGTGACTACAAGGTTGTCTTCGATGCGGATACCCCCTCGCCCCGGAAGGTAGATTCCGGGCTCTACGGTGAAGGTCATGCCTGTTGCAAGTTTCCTCTGGTTGTCGGCCATGATATAGGGGGCTTCATGGGCCTCAAGGCCGATGCCATGCCCGGTGCGATGAATGAAATACTCACCATACCCTGCCGACTCGATCACGTTGCGTGTAACCTGATCGATGCTGCCGCAGAGAACATCCGGTTGAACGGCATCACGACCGGCATCATTCGCTTGTTGAACGATGAGATGAATGGTTTCAAGTTCGGGCTCGATCATTTCGAGTGCAAAGGTACGCGTTAAATCAGAAATATAGCCACCTACACGAGCGCCCCAGTCGAGGATCAGAAGATCTCCGGATTCAAGTTTCCGGCTTGAGGGCGAGGCATGTGGCAGGGCGCTGTTAGGACCACTGGCGACGATCGGATTAAAGGGCAAGTTGGGATCAGAACCTGCCCGCAGCAACTGGAGCACCAATTCCGCTTCAACTTCACGCTCGGTCATCCCGAGTTCGATTAGGCCCAGGGTCTCCAACAGGGCGCTTTCTGCGATGGCGACGGCCTGACGCATGAGCGCAACCTCAGCCTCGTTCTTAATCAGCCGCAGGGCGGCAAGCAGCTCGCTGGCAGGGACATATTCCCAGGTCGGCGCGATCTCTTTGAGCAAAGCGAGCTCGTGAAAGCGCATTCCCAGTGGTTCAATCCCAACCCGAACTACGTTCCTGCCCACGGATGCGCTGGCGTTTTTAAAAGCTTCCATCCGTGAGTCTAGATCTTCTGCGTAGGTGAATAACTCGATGTTTAAATTCGAACTTTCCGCTTTGGCTCTCTCCAATTCCGGTGCAATAAGGATTGACTTCTTGCCCGCTGTGTGCAACAGGACAATTGGACGTTCCATTAGATGGAAGGAGAGGCCAGTGAGATATTGCATGTTTGAGCCAGGGAGAAATGCAATCGCATCCAGGGAGTTTTCACTCAGGAGTCGATCCAGTTGACCGAAGCGTTGTTTATACATTCAGAACCTCCGCACAACTGATTATAGCGATGGGTAGGATGGTGATCAAATTATCTGGTGGATTTTACTTGCGATTGGTCATGAATCGCAGCTGAAGTGGGGCTTGCTTGACAGTAAATGTTTCTCTCAGGTACAATCCCGTCACCCATTTTTGGGGGCCTGTGGCGCAGCTGGGAGCGCGCATCAATCGCACTGATGAGGTCGCGGGTTCGAATCCCGCCAGGTCCACTTGCCTCGACTATGGGCCCATGGCGCAGCTGGGAGCGCGCCTCAATGGCATTGAGGAGGTCGTGGGTTCGAATCCCACTGGGTCCACCTTACATTTTTATCGATTGACCATGGCAGGAGTAGTAGGTCATCCGACAGCGAGCCGGGAAAGGTGTGAGCCCGGCAAGGTATAAACGGAGCACCATAAGGCCGAACTCGCCTGTCGTCCGGTTGCCAGGACAGGTCCTCGCAGTGAATAAAATAGCTGCGAGCGGTTTCGCCCGTTAGCGCGAATTGAGCAGCCCGGGAGTTTATTCCCATGGGGTAGACCCCGGGAAGCAGGGTGGTACCGCGGAGGTCCCCTTCGTCCCTGTCGAGACGGAGGGGATTTTGAATTTCTGGCAAGGAGCCAGCTCCATGTGAGCTATAGCTCCGCAAAGGCAGATCAACGAGCCCTGGAGGAACACGATCGTGACAGAACGTTATCAACCCGGACAAATCGAGAAGCAGTGGCAGGACCGTTGGGAGAAGGATCAGCTCTATGAGGCCGTGATCGATCCTGATCGACCCAAGTTCTACTTTCTGACCATGCTTCCCTATACTTCTGGCGATATGCACATCGGGCATTGGTTCGCCATGACCCCCTCAGACGCACGTGCCCGTTTCCTGCGGATGAAGGGCTACAACGTGATGTACCCGATTGGTTTCGACGCATTCGGCCTTCCGGCTGAAAATGCTGCCATCGACAGAAATATCCATCCAAAAGAGTGGACTTACAAGAATATTGAAAACATGCAACGTCAATTGCGAAGCATGGGCGCGATGTGGGATTGGTCGCGTGAGGCTGTTAGCTCCGACCCTGAGTACTACCATTGGACCCAGTGGTTCTTCCTGCAACTGCTTAAGAATGATCTGGCCTATCGCAAGATGTCCCCAGTAGACTGGTGTCCTCACTGCAACACGACACTGGCGCGGGAGCAAGTAATCGGTGATAACCGCGTTTGTGAGCGCTGCAAGACGCCTGTGATCAAGAAGAATCTCGAACAGTGGTTCTTCCGCATCACGAACTACGCCGATGAACTCCTGGATTTCTCAAGCCTGGACTGGCCGGAGACGGTCAAGCTGTTGCAGACGAATTGGATTGGTCGCAGTGAAGGTGCGCGTGTCATCTTCAAAACAGAGGCCGGGGACCCGATCGAAGTCTTCACGACACGCCCAGACACGTTATGGGGCGCAACCTTCATGGTGCTTGCACCGGAACATCCCTTGGTGGAGAAGCTCACAACTCCGGAACAATATGACCAAGTTCATGACTATATTCATGCGGCTACACGCCAGACCGATATCGAGCGTGAGGCATTGGATAAAGAAAAAACCGGTGTCTTCACTGGAGGCTATGCCGTCAATCCTGTCAATGATGAACGCATCCCGGTGTGGATAGCCGATTATGTCTTAATGACCTATGGCACCGGTGCGATCATGGCAGTGCCCGCGCACGATCAGCGCGATTTTGAATTTGCGCGCAAGTTCGAGCTGGATGTTGTGCCGGTTATACTGCCCGAGGGCGTCGAATCACTGGACGGTCAAACAATGACCGAAGCTCTACCGGAGTACGGCGAGATGATTAACTCAGGGGTGTTAACCGGAACGCCAGCGACGGAGGCCTTCGAAAAGACCAATATCTATCTCGAAGAGAAGGGAAGCGGTACATTTGCCATCAATTATCGCCTGCACGACTGGCTGATCTCGCGGCAGCGCTACTGGGGCGCGCCGATCCCCGTCGTTTATTGCCAGACATGCGGCATCGTACCGGTGCAAGAGGATGAACTGCCGGTCGAATTACCCGATGATATCGAATGGCGACCGACCGGAGAAAGTCCCCTGAAGTTCCATCCTACCTGGAAGAACACGAATTGCCCCGAATGTGACGAGCCAGCGGTTCGTGAAACAGACACGATGGACACATTCATGTGCTCGTCCTGGTACCACTTGAGATACCTGAGCCCGGAGTACGACAAGGGAGCTTTCGACCCCAAGGAATTTGAGTATTGGATGCCGGTGGATACCTACACCGGTGGGGTTGAACATGCCACGATGCACTTAATTTACACACGCTTCTTTCATAAAGCTTTGCGCGATTTTGGGGTTGTTAAAGGGGATGAACCGATGCTCCAATTACGCAATCAAGGTCAAATTCTGGGACCGGATGGCCAACGGATGAGCAAGTCGCGCGGGAATGTGATCGACCCCGATGAGCAGGTCGGGCTCTATGGTGCAGATGCTGTACGGGCCTATCTCATGTTTGGCTACCGCTGGTCCGATGGGGGAGCCTGGAATCCAGAAAATATCCAGGGCGTGGTGCGCTGGTTAAGTCGTGTCTGGACACTGGTGCTTGAGACCCGCAACGCCAAGCCAGGTAAAGTCAATGCTGAAGTTGAACGTGCTTTATTGCGAAAGACCCATCAAACGCTAAAACAGGTTGCCCATGACCTCAACCATTTTGAATTCAACACAGTGATTTCGGCCTTGATGGAATTTAACAATCAGATTGCTGCTGCGCGCGATGCCGGTCAGGCAGGAACGGAAGCCTTTGAACAGGCTGTGGAAGCACTGCTCCTGATGATGGCGCCGCCGACCCCACATATTGCCGAAGAGCTGTGGGCGCGTGCCGGTAAGGCCTATTCCATCCACAACCAGCCCTGGCCCTCCTTTGATCCGGAATTGGCAAAGGAGGATGAGGTCATACTTGTCGTCCAGGTGAATGGCAAGGTGAGAGATCGCATCTCAGTCCCGGCGGATATTTCTGATGATAAAGCGCGCGAGCTGGCTGTTGCCAGTGAGGCGGCACAGCGGTTTATGGGTGAAAAGGAGCCACGCGAGGTCATCGTCGTCCCGGGACGGTTGGTGAATATCGTCGTGTAGGAACGGCGCACGCAGGCAGTTAAAATGCCCATATGATGGGGGCTACATGGGTAGAAGGAAACGGCGATCAATTCGCATACCCGGCTATGATTATTCCCAGCCGGGTGTTTATTTTGTGACGGTTTGTAGTGATAATAAGAGGATTATATTGGGTAAGGTTCGAGAGGGTCATGTCCACCCTACAGCATTGGGGGAGTTGGTTCGATCGAGGGGGATGAAAATCTCTCACCATCATCAGGGTGTTCAAAGCCGCCGTAACACGTCAATGGAGAAAGATTTGTAAGGATCCGATGTTCACGGTTTGGCAGCGCAACTGCTACGAACACATCGTCGATGACGGGAGGGATTGGAATCGGATCCGTCAATACATTGTTGAAAACCCCCTGCGCTGGAAGCTTGATCCATACTATTGTGTAGGAATTGACCTTGAGACACTGATTCGCATCGCCGCCTATGATTAATCCGCTATTGGATTTTCCCCAAATTTTGCATCCCCATAACACAGAACGTACAATCAAAGGCTACCATCCAGTTATCAGGAGGCTGATCATGTCGCGTCACGTCATCACCGCTGAGAATGCCCCTCAAGCCATTGGGCCCTATTCCGCCGGTATCCGTGCAGGAGAATTTATCTTCGCATCTGGCAGTTTGGGTGTCGATCCGGAGACGGGAGAATTTATTCCCGGGGGAATTGAGGCGCAGACCCGCCAGGCGCTGAAGAACCTAGAACAGGTCCTTATGGCCGGTGGGGGTAGTCTTAAAAGCATTGTCAAGACAACCGTGTTCATGCAGGATCTCTCTCAATTTGGTGCTATGAACGCGGTATATGCAGAGTTCTTCCCTGACGAACCTCCAGCACGTTCAACAGTTGAAGTGGCTGCGTTGCCGAAAGGTGCTGCAGTCGAGATTGAGGCCATTGCCTTGCGAGCAGCGTGAGTATGCGATCAATTGCAGAGGGAGACCTATGACCGGAGAGTTGATCCTACTGGTAGATGACGAAGCCAACATCGTCGATCTGGCGCGTATGTACCTGGAGCGGGAAGGCTATCGGGTCGAGGCGGCCTTCGATGGCAAGCAAGCTCTGGATCTGGCGGATAAACTTCAACCCGCCCTGATGGTGCTGGACATTATGCTGCCAGAGGTTGATGGATTTGAGGTTTGCCGACAAATACGGATCCAGTCAGAGGTTCCCATCATCATGCTCACAGCGCGTGATGATGATATCGATAAGATTGTTGGACTTGAACTGGGGGCAGACGATTATTTGACCAAACCTTTTAATCCGCGTGAGCTCGTTGCCCGTGTGAAGGCGATCCTGCGCAGGAGCGAGCGCGTTGCTCGCAGGGAAGGACCGTTGCATATTGGCGATGTGAGCATTGACCCCAATCGCCGCGAGCT
>JBFFQB010000100.1:0-11890 GCA_041573795.1 Anaerolineales bacterium | reverse complement strand
TGTGTCCTTTGGCCAGGTAATGTCGACCTTGCCCGCCGATGGCCAAGGGTCCATGCTCTTCGGATTGCACCAGTAAGAATCCGATGCCCTCATGGGCGGAAAGGTTGGCGATTAAATCAGGGAATTCCCTGTTCATTTGCTCGAGGGTCAAACGATGCGTCCAGCGGGTGAAGTAAATTAACCCCAGGTTGCCGGAAGCGAGGACGACGATATCCGCTTTTGAGGGTTCGCTAGAAGGCCCAAATTTCTGCAAAAACTCACGGTAGGGGCCCATCACCACCTGGTCAAATACCATCCGTTGTTCTGTAAAGCGTCTAATTTGCCTGGCAAGGAACTGCTCACTACCCGGAATCACATCTCGTAATAAATCGGTGAGAAAAATACTGACATTGCTCCAACCCGCTTCTTCGCTGTGGATCAACTCGACCTCATGCTCGATCGAAATTTGCTTCCGCACGAGTTCCTCCAGGCTTAAGCCATAGCGCTGTTTAAAGGTCGCACCCTGGCTCTGGCCATGATCGGACAGGATCACAAATTTGTACGGTCTGGGAGCAAGGCGTTGGATCTCCTGCAGGCGTTCGAACTGTGCGTCCAGTTTTTTCAAGACCTCCAGGGCATCCGGCCGCTCAATTCCTGAATGGTGAGCAACCTCGTCATAGCCTATAAAGGTAGCGTAAGCACAGGGCACACCGGCGATCATATCCCCCATCAAAATCAGGCCGTTCAGTTCCTGCATCAGGACCGTCGTCACCGCGCGTAAAAGCGGGTAAACCCCACCACGGTGGATCCTGGGGCGGATATCGCGCTTGCGTTGGAAGCGAGCGGCGCGTAACTCACTGATGATATCCCACGCGAAGAGCAACAGGATGCGAATGGAGTTATAGGGCCCCATAAGAGTCGGATAAAAGTCCTTGGTTGTGTGACGGGAGAGATCGGAGATCGTGCTGAACGTAAAGATCGCCTGTGGGGCATCGCCGGAAAATAGGTTGCTGCGGCTGGCGCCATCGTGGGTCAGCAATCCTTTCCCGGTCGATAGGCGTTGTTCGATCGCTGCGCTGTCAAAAGGGTTGTTGGAGACCATGCGCTTTCCCTGGTCTTTCTCAAACCAGCGGAAGGCAGGGATATCGAAATTGCTGCCTAACAGGATGCCGGCCTGGCTGGCGGAGGTTTGTGAGGATAGATCACACTCCCAGCCCATCAACTGATGCGTGCCCTTCTCGAGCCAACCCTTGAGCGTCGGCATAAAACCGTTCTCCATTGCCTGGCGCAGAACGGGTTCCGACAAACCATCTACCTCCAGGAAAAGGATGCCTGGCTCGTCGCTTTGCTCAACCTGCCCCGTAAGGTGGATGATCTGGTAGACCAGGTGGGCATAGTAAGAATCGTCATCGTCGATCGCTAGCAAATCGCTAAAGGTGACATTGACCGACGATACGAGCAAGATGAATAGCCCAGGACCGACAAACCCGCTGAACTGCATCCAATCAGGGAACTGGGCCGCTGCCAGCAATAGTCCAGTATTCATCACG
Organism: Anaerolineales bacterium; assembly: GCA_041573795.1. Lineage (GTDB taxonomy): Bacteria > Chloroflexota > Anaerolineae > Anaerolineales > E44-bin32 > E44-bin32. The sequence goes on along the minus strand of JBFFQB010000100.1, from coordinate 10,361 downwards.
ATGCAGACCGATCCGAAAACAAGTAGCGTGGGTGAGATCGATAGGGTTACAAGGACGGGCCTGACCCAGGCGTTGAGATATCCAAGCAGAAGGGCGGCCAACAGGCCGATGAGAAAGGAATCGAACGAAAGGCTGGGTAGAACCAACATTAAAAAACCACACCAGAGCGTCATGAGCAGCCACATCCAAAGGACGCGTAAATTCCAGCGCAAATGCCGCATCTTCAGGTCGAGTTTGAGATTCACATCGCCCTCCTGTTCATAGAAGGGGCGTTGGGTAATTCTGGTCTGTGGGGAGGAAAAAGCGCGGTGCTCTCGGGAAGTTTGCTGTGGTGGATTTTGGGTGCAGCCCACACTACAAGATCAATAATACTTTACGTAATCCTACACCAGATTGCAATACAGCAACGGAGGCCGATTGGGTTTTGACTGTTTGCTTTCACTCCTATAGAATGGAGCTATCCAGTACGCCTCATTTGGAGCCATCCAATATACCCTGGGCGGGGTGGGGCTAACCATGCATCCATGAATATCCACTCCCAACTTCGCAGAGGTTGGGATTTTTATATCGGGTCATGCTGGGATGATATGCACAGATCCATAGCGACAAGGAGGAGGAATTACCATGTTGAATTTGTTCCTGCGATCGTTTATCGTTCTGGCTCTACTGTTTGGCTTGCTCTTTGCCATCGGTATGGGCGTGATCACGTATGCCGATCTGCCGGTCATGGTTGCGGTCATCTTTGCCCTGGTCATCCTGCTGCTGCAATTCCTGCTCGGCCCAACCATCATCCAATGGATTTACAAGATCGAGTGGCGCGAGGTCACGGATGTTGATCCGCAGATGGCAGCGTTTGTCGAACGTGTGACTGCTGAGCGCAATATCCCGCAACCCAGGTTCGGCCTCATCCGGGATGGCAATCCCAACGCCTTCACTTTTGGGCACTACCCCGGGAATGCCCGCTTGGTGGTCACCTCAGGGCTGCTGGATTTGCTCGACCCGGATGAGCGCAACGCTGTCGTGGCACATGAGCTTGGTCATATCGCCCATTGGGATTTCGTGGTGATGACAATGGCGGCTGCGGTGCCGCTGATCCTCTATGTTCTCTACATCACCATGCGCAGTGCCGGCCGCAAGCGTGATCGGGGGGGCTATGCTGCCCTCATCGGGTTGCTCTCATTCGTCGCGTACATTGTCAGTCAATACATCGTCTTGCTACTCTCACGTGTGCGTGAATATTATGCTGACCAGTTTGCGGGGGAGGTTTCGAAGAAACCGGACTCCCTTTCCACAGCGTTGGTCAAGATCGCCTATGGCCTGGCGCGGGCGCCGAAAGAAGAAGGCAAGAAGGACGACGCGAGGATGATAGGGGCGAGAACCCTGGGGATTTTCGATCCCAAAGTGGCGCAAGCTCTGGCGCTTGCCAGCGCAGGGACGGGTGCTGTGTCGGCGACCTCGATGGAGAGTGCCATGAAGTGGGACTTATGGAATCCCTGGGCCGCTTTTTATGAGCTGGCCTCCTCCCACCCGCTACCTGCGAAGCGAATAAAGGCCCTTGAGAAGCAGACACACGCCATGGGCGGCATCCCGCGCTTCAGCTTCCGGGCTGAAAAACCCGAGAGTTACTGGGATGAGTTTCTTGTCGACCTGGTCATCAACTATGTGCCAGTGCTGGGATTGGTGGTGGGTATCGGATTATCCCTGCTGCTAAACCTTGTGCTTGGTCTGCAGGTTGGATTAACCGGAGCATCGCTCTTTGGCTTGAGTGCTGGCTGGTGGTTGAAACGTCGCTTCTCCTACCGTCACAATTTCGATGAGAAACAGACGGTCCAAGGTTTGATTGAGAAGATCAAGGTCTCCCGGATTCGATCGATCCCCTGCACAATCCAGGGGAAGATCATTGGACGTGGTGTGCCGGGGCTCTTCTATAGTGAGGACCTCGTTTTGCAGGATGATACGGGTTTCATCATCCTGGACTATCGCCAACCGTTGCGCATATTTGAATTCCTCTTTGGTTGGATCAAAGCCGAGACGCTGATCGGCAAGGGAGGGGAGGCGATTGGATGGTATCGGCGAGCGCCGCGACCCTATTTTGAAATGCTCGAACTGCGCTTGGAGAACGAAGAAACGGTGAAGAGCTACTTCTATCCTTTCACCCAGTTCTTGATCTACGCAGGTCTGGTCCTGGGCGCAGTGCTCTCTTACTGTTTCTTTTAAAAAAGAGGCTCTAATCATAATAAAGTCTCAGGCTGGGAAAGGGCGATCCTGTGGTCGCCCTTTCCATCTGTAAGCTTTGAGAATCTAGCTGCTGTGCTGCAAGTCAGCAAAAATTCAGATCCAAGCTTCAATGGAATCTTGCGTGGTTAAATTAGCTATAGATCTAACCATGCTATCGGTGCAAGGGATCGAATCCGTTCAACTACCGAAAAACCATCGGATCGCGTCCCCGCTTCAAGAGCTTCTATTTATTAAAAAACCAGGTTCTCTATATAATCGTAAACATAACGCACATCGGAGAATCACCGTGGCGAACCTAACCGGGGAAGAAATCGGTAAGTACCGCATCACAGAACGCATCGGCCGCGGGGGCATGGCTGAAGTTTACCTAGGTGTTCATACACACCTCGATCGCCAGGTTGCGATCAAAGTCCTGCATGGGTACTTACTCGAGGGAGGCGACTTCCTGGCGCGCTTCAAGCGCGAGGCCAAGGCTGTAGCCAATTTGCGCCATCCAAATATCGTGCAGGTGCATGACTTCGATATCCAGGATGACATCATCTTCATGGTGATGGAATATATCGATGGTACAGACCTTCAATCGAAACTCGTCGAGCTCGAGAAAAAAGGAGAACATCTCTCCATCAAGCAAATCGGCTCGATCATTAAGGACATCGCCGGGGCGCTCGATTACGCCCATAGCAAAGATATGCTGCACCGTGATGTCAAGCCCTCCAACATCTTGCTCGATAAAAACGGGAAGGCTTACCTGACGGATTTCGGCATTGCCAGGCTATTGAGTGATCAAAAGTTCACAGCCACAGGAACCTTGATCGGAACGCCGGCCTATATGTCACCTGAGCAAGGTAAGGGGGAGGAAGTCTCACGCGAGAGCGATATCTACTCTTTGGGGGTGGTCGCCTTCGAGTTGATCACCGGGCAGGTTCCCTTCGACGCCCAAACGCCGATTGCGATCGTGCAGAAACAAATCGCGGATCCGATCCCGGATATTACCAAGTTGGTTGATGATGTGCCCGATGCGGCGCAAGCGGTGATCGAGACAGCGTTAGCGAAAGCGCCAGAGAGCAGGTTTCCTTCAGCGGAAGCGCTGGTCGTGGCACTACGAGGCGCGCTAGAGGCGTTGGAAGCATCCGATGCCACACTGAAAGTTTCAGCCGCGCCCGCCAAAGGGGAGGATGAAGCGCTCTTTAAACCAACCGTCGAGATGGATGACACAGCGACAGCGCCTGATCTTGAAAAAGCTACCGTCCTGATGGAGGATGAGCAGGAGTCTCAAATCGAGGGACCATCCCCCGAGAAGGAATCTCCCCCGGCTGAAGATCCGCTGGGGAAGGGCGAAAAAAAGCCTTCCTTCTTCTCTTCCACTCGCAATAAAGTTATCGTGGGAGTTGGCGGGATCATCGTGATTGCAGGGATCGTGTTTGGACCCCGGTTGATCGGGAATCTACCCCCGGCAGAGCCATCGCAAAGCGCCGAGCCGACTGAGCGGGTTGCGGCGCCTGCGAGTGAGAAGCGTGGCGAAGAGTATTTTGAGGATGCGCACTCACTCATGAAGCAGGCTCGCTGGACAAATGCGATTGAAGCTTTGGATATGGCTTTAGAGAGTGGCTTTGAAAATGCGGATGTCTACGGATTAAGAGCATATGCAAAGCTTAACCAGGGAGACAGGGTTTCCGCACTCGACGACTTCACAATAGCGATTGAGCTCAATGGGAATATCTTCGAATACTGGCGTGATCGAGGCTACACAAAATTCGAACTTGGCGATATGCCCGGGGCACTGGATGATCTGAATCGGGCATTGGAAATCAATACAGTTGATCCGGTCGCGTACAGGTATCGAGCCCGGGTTCACAGCGCACTCGACCAAGTCGTTGAAGCGATCAATGATGGTATTCAAGCTGCAGGATTGGAGCTAGAAAATTTCGAGAATTTTTTGGTGCTCTATGAAGTTTATCGTCCGGTTGTTGCCGATCCCAGACAAGCAGAGCAGGTAATGGAATTGTTGGATGTCGCTATCGAGCTAGAACCCACCATCCCTGAGATCCGCATCCTTCGCGCCGAGATTTTCTGGTTCGCATGGGGAGATGAAGTCAATGCCTTGAACGAATACAACCTGGCGGTTGAACATGCACATCCGGGTTGGCCCGTTCCCTTTGACAGAAGGGGCCACTTCTATGCTGAGATCGGACGTTGTGATTTGGCGATCGAGGATAGTTCACGTTATATCGAACTCGACCCTGAAAACCCCTTTATATACTTACGTCGGGGGGAGTGTTTTGACCAGATTGGTGACATCGATCTAGCCCGAGCGGATTTTGTGGAAGTCATGATCATCACCACCGGGATCCCTGAGTATGAAGAGCTGCGTTTGAGAGCACAGGAATGGATTGACGCGCATCCAGAATAATGGGTATCCGCGATTTGTCGGATAGGCAAGAGGCACATACACTCATAAAGCGAATATCCTACGCGAAGCTATATACTACGAGAAAAAGGAAACTTTCACGTCAAATAAGAGAATCATGACAGCAGCTGGACAACGAACTCTCTTCGCATTCGATTGCGGCGCGACGAACTGGCGCCTGTATCGAGCACAATATGACGTAATAGGGAATAAGGCTCGCCTGCAGGGTGAGCCTTCGCCATCGCCCCTTACGAGCTTCGTTGATCGCCGACTCCCGGCAGTGCTTCAGCTCACCCCGGATGGCAATGAGATCGAATGCTACGGGGAAATGGCCCAATCGCAGATTGAGGATGAAGCCAACCGGCTGCGCATTCGCGATTACTTCAAGCCCTGCATCGGTGCCCACCTCGATCCGAACCCGCAACCACACCAGCTGAAATTCACCCATAAAGAAGCACTCGAATTTACACGCCTGATGCTGGAAGCAGTTCTTGCGCAGCTATTAAGAGAAAAATGGCGCACGGGCAGCTTCGACGAGCGCGTGATGTTCACCTTCGCCTTTCCGGTCCATTGGCAGACCGAGTACGAAGGCGCCATTTTCAAGGATTTCTCAACCATCGTGCGCGCTTGTCTACCCGAAGACATGCACGAGAACGTCCGCTTCGTCTCCGAGCCCGAAGGTGCCATCCTGAGCTTGCAGCGCCAGGGTCACCTGCGTCATCTTCCTTCTGGTCAGGCCACACTCATCGTCGATGTTGGCGGGAGTACAACCGACCTGGTGGCGGGTGAGGTCGAACCGACGACGGGAGAGCTGCTTTTCATCGGCCGTTATGGTGAGGCCTTCGGTGGAGGGCATTACGATATGGCCATCGCACGAAGCATTACCGATGAGCTGCTCATCCCCGCCTCGGCCATTGCTGATGATCCCGGGGCGTTGCTGGCCTTGCGTAACGTGGCCAAACGCCTGAAGGAATCGCTCAGCCGACAGTTGCTTTTAGAGACGGATGCGCTACGTGTCCCACAACGTACCGTAACGCTGGTGACACGTGATGGAGAGATCTACCGCGGTGTCGTGCGCCTGGATCAAACACGTTTTAGAGACCTGACGAAGGACCTGTCATCACGCTTCGAAGGTTTGATGGCGCGCGGGATGGAGGCCATCGGATTGAATGACGATGAGGTGGGCCAGGTGGTCCTGGTTGGCGGAGGTGCCCAACTGCATTCCATCTTCCAGTACTTAAATGAGCGCTTTATAGGCAAAGATTTCGTGTTGGCCGATAATCCCGATGAGAGCGTTGTAAGCGGTGTGAGCCTGGAATATGGCGCCGCCACCTCCAAATCACGTCCCAGCCTGCTCTTCATGCCTGATTTTGAGCACCCGGCGCCTGAACAACCAGCGCCCGAGGCGCCTGCCTTTCTACTGATTGCGAATGATGAAGCCATCAATCTGAGCAACGGCACGAACCGGGTTGGTCGCGCACCCACAAATGAGGTTCATATCATCAGCGAGAAGATCTCACGCTTCCATGCAAAACTCGTCGTAAGCGGGAATTCGATTGAGGTCGCTGATCTCGGGAGCACCAACGGTACGTTTGTGAATGATGTTAGGCTTGAGAAGGATCAAGTTGTCACACTCGAATTGGATGATGAAATCCGCTTCGGCGACCGGAGGTTGAAACTCCAATCGGCTGTGTAATTAATGCGTAGGGGAGGGCGGGTATGACGGATCAACCCGATAGCTTGTCTTTGATCACCACCGAAAATGTCACACCGGAGCTGCTCAGCGCAGCGGGGGAGGCCCTCTCTCGCTCAACGCTTTTCGCATTGCGAAGGAACTATCTGGACAGCCCTGTTTTCGAAAATCAAATTTTTGCCGTCATCGATGCAGAAATCGCCCCCTCACCGGATGTGGCTTTTTTCGAAGTTGAACAGGTTGGCAAACCGGTCGATGAACAGGTGACGGAGTACTTCAGCGCCATCCAGACGACGCTGGCGGCCTCTCATGACCCGCGCTATGCCCTTATTTTCGTGATCAGCAGCGACGGTGTTCGCAATCGCATCTACATCGGTGTAACTGGGCGAGCACCGGGTACGCAGCCGGCGTTGTTCGCTGATCAACTCGGGCAGTTCCTGAGTTCAAACTGGCCCGGCACACGTGTGCGTCTGGTGGAAGATTACAAGGAGATCGCCGATAAGGTCCACGTTCCACTCAGCAAATTTTCCCACGCCCGCGCTTTTACCGGGATACCCTCAGCGAAAACTGAACAAGCCCAGGATAAGCGCCCACAATCGCTGGATCGGTTGATGCGCGGCATGCGCGGCAAGCCCTATATCTATTTCGTGCTGGCTGAACCTATGGCGGAAGCCGAGGTCTCCGAAGCCGTCGATGCATGCAACACACTGGCGGGTCAGGTGCACGCCTTTACGAAGACGTCCGTTCAGATGGGGCAAAGCAAGGGGTCCTCTGAAACGGTTTCCACATCAGAGTCTGAATCCGAATCAACTTCCACTTCTTCAAGTGATTCGGTGAGTGAAACCGAAAGCAAGAGCAAAGGTGTCTTGGGCACGGCGCTGGATGCGTCAACTGGTGCGGGAAAAGGGTTGAAGGCCGCTGGTCTCGCTGGCGTGGCGGGGCTGCTTGTCGCCGCTGGCGGACCCTTCCTGCTCTCCGGCATGATGGGCATGTTCGGGCAGCTTTTACCATCAACAGGCGGCTCGACCACAAAAGGTGGTTCCACATCGGAGAGCGAGAGCACCAGCCGGACGTTCGGCTCGTCCACCAGCGAAGGAACGTCGACGGGTGAATCGATGACCTTTGGTCAGGAAGTCCTCAATAAACACGCCGAGGAGTGCACTCGGCTCTTAGATGAGACCATCAATCGCTTGGAAGTCGCCCGAGCGCAGGGCTGCTGGAATGTGGGCGTATACATGCTCAGTGATCAAGCAGAATCAGTCACGCAAGGGCAGGCTCAGTTGAAAGCCCTGGTCAGTGGGGAGAAAAGCTCCTTTGAACCAGTCCGAATCCATGACCTTGACTCGGTCTGGGATGGCCAGGTGCAGGTGGCGCTGGACGCCTTCCAGCAGCCTCCGCTTAAGCTGGTCGCTCCAGATGATGGTGAACCCATACACCACCCGATCGGGGAGCTCTTTGAAGGTCTGACCACACCCCTCAATACCGAAGAACTTTCGTTATTGATTAATCTACCCGTGCGCGAGATGCCCGGCTTATCCGTGCAGACGACAGCCTCATTCAGTCTCAATCCGCCTGATCTGGAAAATAGCGATCGAGTGATGAGCCTGGGGAAGGTGCTCGAGGGCGGTGAGGAGATCGAGCAGCTTGCCTACAACATCGACCTGGACGCGCTCACACGTCATGTGTTCATCACCGGCATCACCGGTAGCGGGAAGTCGAACACTTGCCGGCGCTTCATCGATGAAATGCTCCAGCAAGGCACAAACTTCATGATCATTGAACCCGCCAAGGACGAATATGTCCAGCTAGCGTTGGGTTACAACGCCTCCGGAAAGTACAAACAGAAGATTGCCGTCTACGTTCCTGGCCGGGATAGCTGGGGCGGTGTGAAGCTGGATCAATTGCAGCTCAACCCCTTCGACATCATTCGCTTGCCAGGAGCGCTCACGCAGGTCATGCCGCACCTCGACCGGCTAAAGTCGATCTTCAACGCCAGCTTCCCGATGTACGAGATTTTGCCCGTGATATTGGAAGAAGGGCTCGTAGATTTGTACGACAGCCAGGGCTGGCTGGAGGATGAATTGCCCCCGGAAGGTGTCGGCTGTCCGACGCTGAGCCAGCTGCATGCCCGTATAGGTGAACTGGTGCGAGCGAAGGGTTATGAAGAGCGCATCACCAACAATATTACGGCTGCCTTGAAAACCCGCATTGGTAGTCTGATGCGGGGTTGGAAGGGTAAATTGTTCGATCATTCCTTTTCAACACCTTGGCCTGAGCTATTCGATCGTCCAGTGGTGATCAACTTGGGGCAGATGGGCGATGACGCCGATAAGTGCTTCACGATGGCTTTGCTCTTGAACTTTCTCTACGAGTACCGCCAGGCGCAGCACGAGCTGGCCGGCTCGCCCGAATCAAGTGAATTGCAGCACTTGGCCATCTTTGAGGAGGCGCACAGAGTACTACGGGCTGCCCGGCATAGTTTTGGGGGCGATGCCAACCCGCAGGCAAAGATGGGTGAGATGTTCGCCGATATCCTGGCCGAGATCCGCGCCTATGGCCAGGGGCTGGCCATCATCGATCAGGTGCCTTCCAAGCTCGTACCTGACGCCTTGAAGAATACCAACTTGAAGATCGTCCACCGTCTTGTCTCGGCCGATGACCGCGATGCGATGGCCAGTGCGTTGGCGTTGGAGGAGGATCAGCCGCAGGTGATCGCTCGCTTGAAGGTGGGGCAGGCTATCGTATGTGGTATTCAGGACGATATGGCCTCCTGGGTCAAGGTGTTCCATACGCCGCTACCGGAGCTCAAAGCGAAAGAAGCCACCAAACAAGCAACAAAGAAACCAGCAGTAAAGAAAGCAGCCACGAAGAAGAAAATATCGTAGAGAGGGACCATCATGTCGAATTCAGTCAACGCCGAAGCCGTCAAGAAAATGATCTGCTATTACTACTTGGTCTCTTTCTGTCCGCCCGAGTATGTAAGTGATCTAAAGAAGGCCAGCAGGAAACTGCGAACAGGGGCTGCCAAATCCGCCGGTTTGAAGATGAAGGCGTTCACGGACGCGGTCGTGCAGGAGGTTGCCTTCCGTATGGTCGCCTTCCAGCAGGCAACGCGCGAGCCGGATAAAGAGACTGTGGAACACCTGGCCAAGGCGATGAAAGCTGCGGACACCAAACCCCAGAAGGCCGAAGCCTATCAAGCCTTGATGGCCGAGAACGCCGGTCACGCCGGACGAGCCAAGAAGGACAACCGATTACACCGTAAGAAGGGCTGCCATCTCTGCAATGCACCTTGCCGTTATGGTTTCTTCACGCTCGTCTCAGACCCAGTGTTCAAACATCTACTGGCGATGCTCAACGCCGAGAATCACAAACCAGCCACCCAGCGCGACCCGGTGAATGTGCTCTGGACGTATACGACCACCCATCTATGGGGTGTACTTGGAGCAAAAGAAGGCTTTATCCGTGCGGATCACCTCGGCAATCTGTCCTTCTGCCTATTGCTATTGGCGACGGCAAAGTCGCGCTTCGCTTTTCCCGAGAAACAGTTAACCGCTTTTCAAGGTTTGAACCAGCGCGTGATCCAGAACTGGAAACCAGCCCAGATCGATGTAAGAGCAGCAGCCGAAACAGGATAAGTGCATCGCTCGTTTGACTCTGGTTGGAAAACGCTATAAAGTTTCTTCAACTGAATAATCGAACGAACCCCAGAGGCCCCCTCCATAGCTTCCAATATCACCCCTCTCGGAGCGGGTCCTTTTGTATTAACCCCTTGTGTGACAACCAAAGAGGACCCAATGGTGAACAACGTCGATTCGTTAAGGAGATGACCATGGACAATCCATCCGAGATCACGCAGCCCGAGGCGAGTGAAGAAGTCGCTGCGGTATCCGAAGTTTCCGTCGATGTCGATACGCCCACTTTCACGCCTGAAACCACGATCGAGACTGTGATGGTTGTCGAGGAAGCGGAGGCGGTGGAGGCGGCTGCCGTAGAGGTGATAGAGGCAGCCAGCAGTTCAGA
>JBFFQB010000099.1:0-12190 GCA_041573795.1 Anaerolineales bacterium | reverse complement strand
TCAAGCCGCATGAAATTAATTTACACTTCCCGCCAACACTATTTTGGTTCGGTGGAGTGGGCTGTATCTATGTTTGAACAAATACGGGGTACCTCTAGGTTGGAAATGCGCGGTAATTGGCGTTTTATGCGCAGCGCCAGGGACAGTTTCCCCATAGTTTTAATCCTTCTCGGCTCGGCTGCTCTCCGCTTGATCTCCCTAGATTATTCTCATTTCCAGGGAGACGAAATCTCGGCTTTATACCCTTTGGATGTCGCCTTCCCCAAATCCCTGATTGAGCAGCTGAAAGGTCCTATCCAGCTATTGGTGACATTAGCTGTTCACCTCCTAACCGGTGAATATGGGGAGTGGGAGACTCGTCTTCCATTCTCGTTGGCCTCACTGCTTGGGGTCTATATCATCTATCTCTTCGTGCGCGATGGATTTGGCCGGCGCCCCGCCTTGTGGGCTGGGGGGTTGACCGGGTCTTGCGGTTTATTGGTGGCCTTTGGCCGAATCGCGCAGTATCAGGCCTTTGTCATGTTGGCAGTTTCGTTAGCAGCTTTATTCCTTCTTCGCTGGATCCAACGCGACAAGCCACTCTTCCTATACTTAGGGCTATCCTCCTTCGCCCTCGGAGTGCTCTCCCATTACGACTCCCTTACGTTCCTACCTGCACTTTTCCTTTTACTCTTACTGGGTTTCCATACCAAGGAGCAGTGGACTTGGCCCCGAATCCGGCACTTGATTCGGGCTGGCTTGTTGGCGATCTTCCTGGCATCCCTGTTCTATGTGCCCTTCATCTTCCGTCCGGGCTTTGCCTCTGTCACGGGCTACTTGCGTGATCGTGTAATCGGAGGATCGACGAGGGCGCCCTTTTTACAGACGCAACAACTTCTTAGCTTGTATTTCCCTCCGCTCTATCTACGGACCATGGGTGCACTCACTCTCATTGGATCGAGCATGATCCTGAGGAAAGATAAACGGGTGATTGTCCTGGTGGTCCTGGCATGGTTTGCAGCGCCGTTTGTCTTCTACATGGGTTTGGGAGGGGACCCCAGGTCACATATCTATATGTACATCTTGCCAGCTATGATCCTGGCCGCCTTGGGTATTGAGGCAATCATCTCACTTATTAAGGCTAAGTTGTTCGGGCTCATTTCACAGGCAATCGCCTGGATCATGATTCTCGCATTTGGCGCCCTTACCTACTATATGCTGGTCGACCATACAGTTGAGCACCCATGGGAGAGGAAGACCGTACTGGGCTATGAACTTCCGAATTTGACGACGTCCTATATTCAAGGTGTGTTCGGCTTCCCTTATCGAAGAGGGCTAGAGCAAGTCGGGGAAATGTTTCGATCGGGAACTTTAACAGGGAGCTTCGATAGCAACGAAAGATGGTCAACCGTCGAGTTCTACTTTGAGGCACCCAGGTCTTCCCCGCCGGTGACCTATTTCGATGACCCGGGATCTATACCGCCAGATTATTACATTTATGTTCATCGCCCATTCTCCTTGAGGCGAAATTTGCCAGAGACAGTTAAGAACACGTACCGGATAATCGGAACCATTCAAGAGCGGGGCCTGCCGGCGATCGATATCTATGCGGCTCCATGAGGAGCGCCACAAGAATTGCGAATATTATTTGCTACACGCGCGCCCGCTCATAGCGGTACATACAGCAGCGATAGATTCTCTGACGAATCAGCTGGATCGAACCAAAGCTGTGGAGGGAGTCTCGCTCTAAATTAAAAACCGTCTGAACAATTATTTGGATTGATCCTAGCAAATCAAATTAGATAATATCCACTTAAATAGAGACCATATCTGCTTTATCTGTCTGCCTCTCACACAAAGGGAGGCCTTTAGGAGCATTTCCCCAATCGAATCTTAGGTTGTCCACAACCTGCAGGGGGATATTTATTTCGTTCAACAATTTTTCATTCGCTATACGTATGGAGGACTTCGATATGAAACCTTTGATCATGGATGCCGCAAGCCGCGCCGTTAAATACCTTGCAAACCTGCCTGACCGCAGTGTTTCCCCTTCTCCTGACGCGCTTGAAGATCTTGCAATGTTCTCCCAGCCACTCCAAGATTCACCGATTAACCCGGCCGAGGTCCTCGACGAACTTGATACGATCGGGTCACCTGCTACCGTTGCCAGCGCAGGACCAAGATACTTTGGATTTGTTACCGGCGGCTCCCTGCCGGCTGCCCTCGCTGCCAATATCCTTGCCGGAGCCTGGGATCAGAATTCCGTCCTGCAGATCTCCTCCCCCGTAGGTGTCGAATTGGAAAAGACCTGCCGGGATTGGATCATCGATCTTCTCGCTCTGCCTCCAGAGATGGAAATCGGGTTTGTATCTGGAGCCACAATGGCAAACTTCACAGGACTGGCAGCGGCAAGACATGCACTGCTCGATTCACAAGGCTGGGATGTTGAGGCAAAAGGCTTATTTGGAGCGCCCTCTATCAAGGTTATCGTAGGAGATGAAGTGCACGTGAGCGTTTTAAAAGCACTTAGCATGCTTGGCCTGGGGAGGGAGAGGGTCACACACATTCCAGTTGATGGACAAGGAAGGATGATCCCAAACCAACTCCCCGACATCAAAGGCCCAAGCATCGTCTGCCTCCAAGCGGGAAATGTTAACACCGGAGCTTTTGACCCGCTTGAAGAAATCACATCAAGGCTCGAGGGGACGGGTGCCTGGGTTCATGTGGATGGAGCGTTTGGTTTATGGGCAGCAGTCTCCTCTTCAAGGCGTCAATTAGTCCAAGGCTTAGCAAGAGCTGACTCGTTGGCGACGGATGCACACAAGTGGCTAAATGTACCCTACGATAGCGGCTTGGTCTTTGTTCGAGAGAAGCAGCATCTGAATGCGGCTATGGCTGCTTCCGCAGCCTATCTTATTGCGGGGGACAAGCGTGACCCACACCTCTTCGTGCCCGAGATGTCCCGCCGGGCGCGTGCGATTGAGATCTGGGCAGCCCTCCGCTCCCTAGGCCGAGACGGTCTTGCAGATTTGATCGATCGCTGCTGCGATCATGCCCAACGCTTCGCACAGGCTTTCAGCGAAGCTGGCTATGAAGTCTTGAATGAGGTGGTTCTTAATCAAGTACTTATATCCTTCGGCACACCTGAAATCACAAACAAGGTGATCGAACAAGTGCAAGCAGAGGGTACTTGCTGGTGCGGCGGAACCCTATGGCAAGGAAGGACCGCCATGCGCATTAGCGTTTCCTCATGGGCCACCACCGCTCGCGATGTTGATTTGTCCCTGGAGGCCATCCTGCGGATTGCTGCCGAAACCCGCACAGCCAACTAGCTCCCCTCAGAAGAAGAACGGTAACTCAACGATTTTCTCAAGACTCGTGCAGAAAGGACGAGTCTACGATTGATCATGCATATTATCGGGCCTTGTAACCTTCTGAATTTGGAACAAGGCAGCAATGCATACCCGGTAGGCAATATCCAGAAACATCGAATGGCAATGACACGCAGTCCACCGGTACTGTCCTCATAGGCTAGCTTGCTTCGCTGTCCACATAGAAATTCAACAAGTTATTCTGTATATTGGATATTGAGCCCAGCAGCTCTGTTAGCCTCAAGATAATTTGGTTGAGAGAGGAGAAAATCCAATGACCAAACCGACGCACCAGGATGCGATGGTCATGCTTAATATCATGCAATGGGCAGCGCTTGCAGATCTCGAATCAGCAAGCAGATTCATCTGGGGCGATAAATATATCAAGGAGTTTGAAGAGTTCGTCAAGAAATATCCGCCCGGAACAAAGGAATACAGTCGTGTGTTGAGATTTTGCGGGTACTATGAAACCATTGGCACTTTGTGGAAGAACGAATTGTTCAATGAAGACCTCCTATTCGATTGGCTATTGATCAAACCAAGCTGGGATCGAGTAAGCGGGTTCACACTTGGTCTGCGTGCAGAAACCGGAGAAAAGAGGATGTTCGAAAACTTCGAGGCCCTAGCAGGCGCGCAGAAGTAGCCAAATTCAAAGATCATTACCCTTCAATCCTACCTAACGCCACATCACAGGATCACTCGGAATAGTAGTTGCTGGGCGAACATCTTCAAAATTTACAAACCATCGTATTGCTGATCTGTATTAGGACCGTCTAGCATAACCATGCAGAGATACCCTCCTGGTGACTAAAAACCAGGCGTCATCCTAACTTGAAAATCTGGTCATCATCGAGAACTTAATACGGACAGCATCTGTGCCGTGCAATCGATGAGACAAAGGTGGCCTTGAACTGCTATCTATCCTTGGAGGAGCTCCACGCCTCGGAATAACGATCATCGCCCAAAGATTTTTGGAGAGAGCCAAGGACAGGACTGATCACATATGATTTCGCTCAAGGATGCGATAGAAATAAAAACTACACCCAAACAGGTGTTTGACTGGCTCGAAAACTTGCCGGCGGAATACCGGTCTTGGCATCCCGATCATATCTCCTGCAAAGTTCTGCGCGGATCGACACTTGAGGAGGGCACGGAATTTGAGTGCGAGGAATACCTTCACGGAAAGTTACATACACTACGAATGTGCATGACGCAGGTGGTACCAGATAAGCGAGTCGAGTTCGATATTGTGAACATGGGCCGGGGGGCATTCGAAGTAGAGGCACTTGACGATGCAGTCCTGTTTGTGGCAGAACTCGAAATCGGCTCCGCTGCTCCAATTCTCGGACCGCTCATCGATTTTCTTTTTGCAAGCTTTTTTCGCCGAAGGATCGAGGCAATGCAACAACATATGACGGAGGAAGGTCAGAACTTGAAATTATATTTGGAATCACAAGAATCTGTACTCGATAGCTTCGATAGTCCATAGCATATCGCTGATCGACGGGAATATCTTGATCCCGTGTATACCCTCTGGAGCAACGGCCATGTCAGAACAAATCCAATATTCGGACCAGAATAACAGGCTGCTCGACTTCTCAAGGAAGCGACCGGTTCTTGTCGTCTTCGTTCTCTTTCTCCTTGCCTATAGCTTCAAGATTCTTGACAGTTTCATTCTTCGTCTCGACGAATTGCTTGGAGAAGCCATTCTAACGAAGGCGCTCGGGTTCGGACTCGTTGCGCTTTACATTTGGATCAGTAAGAAGAAACTAAGCGATATCGGATTTCATACCCGCAACCTGGGCAAATCTCTGCTTATCTCCGCAGTGAGTTTTATTGGCCTTTATATCGTCGCATTTGGAGCTCAGCTTATTTCGCTGAGAGCGGGTGGAGAAAATGCCAAGCTGGTGCTTGCAGCCGTCGATCCAAAAACGGGAATGGCAGGAGGCTTCCTATTCGCGATCTGGCTATTGTTAGCCAATCTGGTGAATTCTGCTATGGAGGAGGGCCTTTTCAGGGGCTTGATGATCCGCCATCTGCTCCTCCGGTATTCGGCTTGGGGGTCAATTCTTTTCCAGGCGGGATTATTTGCGCTGTGGCATCTCAACTGGCCTATCAGGCACTTGCTTGATGGTGACGCCAATCTTGAACAAGCTGCCTTTGAAGCTTTAGCTTTACTGCTGTCTACCTCCATAGCGGGGATCGTATGGGGATATCTGTATCTTAAGACGGATAATCTCTGGCCTGCCTTCCTTGCCCACGCCCTCAATAACGGGATATTTAATGTTCTTTTCTTCCAAACCAGCGTTGGGATGCAAGCAGGAACCGAATTTGGCCTTTTCCTGGCAATATTTCTCATGGGATACCTCGCCCTATTATTGGTTTTTCGATTGACTGCCAAGCGGTTAAAGCTGCCAGAGGTTACGCCATGGGGACAGCATGGAGAGCATAGACAGGTATAGCGTTTCAGCCACCATTGATCTATAAATTGGCATGGCCGCGAGCCCAAAAAAGCATTTGGCAGGCGGCAATTACATACGCAAATAATCGAGGAGGCCATTCACTCGGACCATCGTTTTTCTATACCACACACGATTCCACAAGCACGCATCCTGAAAAGGGAACGGCATATTACCGTAAAGCGAGGGTGGGTTATGCCGAGATTGGATCAAAAGGTGATGAGATGAAAGAAGGCATGCAAAGGCTGGATGGCGCCAATATGGACATCGATCTTGCCACACCTAAAGAGGATATTGCCTGGACACAAGACCAATGCCCATGGAATATGGCGGAGAACACAACCGAACATCGATGCGCCGTGAAGAATGTTTCAATCTGTCCCTTTTTCTGTGGAATTGAATTTCAAGACTTCGTCCTGTGCTGCTATCCTGATCCAAACCCGTTCCGGGAGAGAGAATAGTTAGGTTGTTATACCTCCCGTAGCGCGAGCGGGATAAAATCTTGCTTTTTGATCCGTTTTCAGGAGACGAGCATAAAGCGACTTGACAGATAGCGCTGATGGCATATAGTCCCAGGGCTAGATTGAATGAGGCAAGCCAGAAAATAGGAGAATTCGATTTTGAACTTTCTAGAATCTGCGTTAGACCTTATCGGTAATACCCCTCTACTCCATTTGAATCGCTTCAGTCCGGGATCAAGCGTCTTCGCAAAATGTGAATTCTATAACCCGATCAGTATAAAGGACCGTCCGGTTTTTCAAATCATGCAAGACGCTGAGCTGCAAGGGAAACTGAAGCGCGGCGATACGCTCATCGAAGCCACCAGCGGCAACACCGGCATGGCTGTCGCCTGGATTGCAGCGATCAAAGGCTACCGTGCGATCCTGGTCATGTCAGAGATCCAGAGCATTGAACGACGCAAAGTCATGCAAGCGCTAGGTGCGGAACTAATTCTCACCCCCGCTGCGGAAGGCACTGCAGGAGCACGCCGCAAACTCAAAGAGATTCTTGAGGCCAATCCAGAATATTATTATGTGGGGCAACATGTCAATCAGTCGAACCCCCTTGCCCATTACCGAACCACAGGCCCTGAGCTCTGGGCCAATACCAATGGGGAGATTGATATTCTGGTGGCAGGACTTGGTACCGGTGGAACTTTATGTGGTAGCGGTCGATACTTAAAAGAACAGAAACCCGAGGTCCAACTCATTGCTGTGGAACCGGAAAGTTCACCCTATATTTCCCAGGGCATCTTCAAGCCGCATCGCATGATGGGTACTTCACCTGGATTTGTGCCCGACACTCTCGACAAGGAAATGATCGATGACTTCTTCCTGGTAGACGAGGAAGAGGCATTTGCCACCTGTCGGGAATTGGCCCAGAAGGAAGGCATCTTGGTAGGCATCACCTCCGGGGCTACTGCTCATGCTGCCCGCCAGATATCGATGCAGCCTGAGAACAAGGGGAAAGTGATCATTTGTATCTTCGCTGATACGGGTGAACGATATTTAAGCGTAGAGGGGTTATTTCTCTAACAAGGCTTCACATAGAGAACTGCGTGCGCAAGAGCTGTCCGTCATACCATTGTGTGGATTTCATCATACTCAAATTCCATCGCTGGCTATACTTAAGCTATGAGCAAGGCGGATTTTTCCAGTCTCTCACGTCCGATTCATCCGATGCCGGACTTTGTCTTGGAAGCATTGACCGAATCCGGGCTCCTTGCTGCGTACCACCAAAGACCCCCCTACCAACAAAACGACTACATTGGCTGGATCAACCATGCCAAACGGAGGGAAACGAAATTAAAGCGGCTGGAGCAGATGCTCGAAGAATTAAGGCGTGGCGATCGCTACATGAAGATGCGATATAAACCCCGAAAGAACGATGAATGACAAGTGCAGTTGCCTCAATCATGCAACGATGCACTCGTCCCCCCAGCTCTCCAGCCCGCTCCTAATTCTTACACCCGGGCAGTCTCAACACGCGGAAGGCCTTATGCTTGCTATCCACCAGCTTGATGGGATAGTCTATGATCAGCGAGTTGCATTGCGATCTGGAAGATGAAATCGAATAAGCGACAAGAGAATAGGAAAATGCGATGCGGGTGACGGAAATTTGGAATGAAAAAAGTGCTCCAACGATTTCTTTTGAGCTTTTCCCCGCTAAAACAGAGAAGGCGGCGGATAGTTTAGATCGGACGATCAACACTTTGTGTGATCTGAAGCCCGATTTTGTATCGGTTACTTTCGGCGCAGGGGGCTCAACGCGGGAAGGCTCGTATCAACTGGTCAAGGAGTTAAAGCAAGAGAAGGGACTTGAGGTTGTCGCCTACTTCGCTTGCTATGGATTAAGCCCCGAGGATATAGTTGCTGTTCTTGACTCGTATCAAGCATTGGGCATTGAAAGCATTCTCGCCGTGCGTGGTGATAAACCTCACGACGAAGATTTTATCCCACATCCAGATAGCTTAACGCATGCTTCTGATCTAGTCTCATTCATTCAACCCCGCTATGAATTTTGTATCGGAGTTGCAGGCTACCCCGAAGGCCATATCGAAGCTGCAAGCGTTGAAAAAGATTTGGACTACCTAAAACAGAAGGTTGATAAAGGTGCAGAATTCATCATCACGAACTATTTCTATGACAACCAGTTTTTCTTCAACTTCATCGACCGTTGTCAGGCTGTTGGTATTGATGTCCCGATACTGGCGGGTGTGATGCCCATTTATAGCGTCAAGATGATGGAGATGCTGGCGAGTTTGTGTGGAGCAACCATCACCCAGGACGTGTGGAACGGGATCAACATCTTAGACAAAGAGGATAAGCAAGGTCTTCTCGATTTCGGCATAGAGTATGCCGTTTCCCAATGTATCGATTTGCTCAATCATGGAGTCCGTGGAATCCATTTCTATACGATGGACCGCAGCAAATCGACAGCAGCCATCGTTAACTCGTTGCGCAATGAGGGCCTTTTATAGCGGGATTCAAGCGGCTTTGATCTCTTGATCGCTAACCGTCAAGCCGCCGCAATCAAGTTCCGGCACTTTTAGTTCTCTTCCAATTGCGGAGTCGATATTCTCATAGCGTCCATAAACCCGTCAATCGACGCTTTCCATTATTGATAACCCTCGCTCTCAGCCTTGATCCGAAACCAACAAAGTATTGAGAGTAGTGCACCCAATTGTCGTATACTGAGAGGGAGTTGGGCTAGCCGCTATAGACGCGTGGAGGGAATATGCTTAAGCAGGTTCATGAGCACATTGTCAGCGAATTACAGCAGAATGCCCGCACGGATACGATCTTCGTCGTGACCGCCATCGCCTTCAATCTGATCGTATTGGGGATCAATTCTGCAGTTGCCGGGGAGGCGAGTTCACCCCGCTCGAATTCCTCGAATGATTTCATCCTGATGGTATTCATTGCCATGAGCCTTCTGGTCAATATCATCGCCACGATCGCATTGAGCACCGGTCGAAAATCGCGCGAGAAGCTCGTCACCGGGCTGCTCACGATGTACCGCGATAATGACGTAGAAAAATACTACGACCCTTCCCTGGTGGAAGGTTACAACAAGCGCTACATGCTCTTTAACGGTGTGATCATAAGCCTGGCAGCGACGAGCATCCTGGTACCCTTGATCATCCGCTTCGTCTAATTCCAGCGTTACCGCTACCTAAGCATAAACCACCTCTCCTGAGGTGGTTTCGACTTCAGATCATGATGGCGTTGAAAGCTGTCGATCAGGCGTGTGGTAGCTCACGATCGAGGAAATATAGTTTTTGTTTCCCGAAGCCTTTAACCTCGAATTCACCACGCTCGAGGCATTCAAAGTCATCCTTGATCAATTCAAAAGTATTCTCACTGATTGTGATCGACATCGGCTCAGAGAGCGTTTCCATGCGTGCGGCCATGTTCACGCCCGGGCCGAAGATGTCATAGACATATTTCTGGACCCCCACGAGTGAACCAATGACGGCCCCTGTGTTGATCCCAATACGGCAAAGCCAGGGCTCTGAGTGGGTTTCGTTGCGCCGTTCGATATAACGCATCATGCGTAATGCGACACGGGCGATATTCTGAGCGTGCTCTGGATGGGTTTCGGGGAGACCGGAAACGGCCATATATGCATCACCTACTGTGCGGATCCTTTCACAGGCAAAGAGATCGGTTATACGGTCAAAGACGGTGAATATATCGTTGATTTCTGTGACCAATGCCGCCGGATCATGTGCAATATCCTTTTCGGTATGCCCTACAAAATCAACCATCAAAATTGAAGCGCTTTCAAAGAGCTGTGGCGACACCGTGCCGTAATCTTTCATCTCCTCATACACGGCTTTGGGCATGATGTTAAGCAACAGGCGCTCGACGCGATCTTTTTCGCGCTGTAACTCCCGGGCGTTCTTCTCAGCCATCTTGGAATAGGATTCAAGCATGTATTCCGCCCGCTTTTGCTTGGAAAGATCCTGGCATTCCACCAACACCTGGCTATTATCCGCTTCCCCTAGCGCTCGCAACTCGACCTGGATCGGCAGATCATGCCCGCCGGAAATAGCCTTGGTCTCATAACTGTAGCTCCGACCTTTCTCTAGCCGCTTCTCGGCTTTCTCAGGATCGAAATCCGGCAACCGCTGTCGCAGTTGCTCCTCTAAATCACCGGTCGAGGGGAACCAATTGAAAAAGTTCGGATTCTCAAAGACGATCCTCCAGCCTTCTTTTTCAACTATGGCGATACCAAGACTGATCGCCTGAGGAACCTGTGCTAGCAACTCCGGGTTCGGTTTTGACTTCTCGCCCATCGCTCAGCCCTTATGGACTACATAGTGCATGTGCACCTTCATTTCATCCTCGATCACCTGGATATCGTCGGGCTCGAAATCGAAATCTTCCAATGTTTCTACTAACATCTCCATCGCCTCAGCATACGCCTCACTGGTAATTGTCAGATGTGTATGAACACGTTCAATATGCTCGTTGGTATAGCTCACTGGTCCACCCATAACCGAAGCGATAAATTTGGTTTGATGGTCTATCAAGCGTTTCATATCGGTATTGGCAAAGAATGGGCTTGTAACTGGAGAATCGAGCATTTTGTCATAAAAACTTGAAACAACCTGGCTAATTTTTGTAAAACCGCCGTAGCGCTCAAAAATCGTTCGTGCCATATTTATCGCTCTCCTTTGGCAATACAGAAGGGCATGCTGTGTACCCACTGCTTCCCATCCACAAGATCAGCAAAACTTGTCAGGCTATTTTACAACTAAAATTTTGTCTTCTGATGCACTTCCAGTATTTCTATGATAAAGGAGAGAGCATGAGTTCATCATTCACCTGATCACTTTCGGGAAATCCGCGTGGTTTCCAGCTTAAGGAGTCTCTACAGTCCACGCACTACTCCAGCTTCCTGTAACCTTGTTCTTAGCGCCTAAACGGGTCCAGCTTGTTGTGTAATCGCCGAAACCGTCCTTGATCACCTAGCCACTGATGATACCATCACCGGTCCAACTCCGTGATCCGGCGGCTGGTTCATCATTCAAATGCAGGCAGCCTTCCATTGTGAATGCTGCTGTCATACGGTCCGGTGTGCCACCTTTGGGGATAATTTTCAGATTGAAATCCCCATTTTCTGGATCGAGAATACTCCTGAAGCTTGCCGCATTGGCGCCTCATGATCCCACCCGATAAAGAACACCATCGTGCTGATCCTCGAGGGTAACGACCAGGGCAGACTCAAGGGAAACTCCGGTTTCATCGTATAACGCTTCCGCGCCTAGAAGAGTTTTCACATCTGACGGAGTATCGGTTGGGGATAATTCTGGTAGGCTGATTGCCAGAACCGCAATCATCAGGGCAGTCGTCGCAAGCCAGCATTACATAGAATAAATCGTTGGGTAGGAAGGAATGGAGCGCATACTGGCAAGCCTTCCTTTACAACAACGCTGCGGCTCAACCCAATGAAGTTAGTCCTTTGTAAATACGGAATCTTCTGTGCCCTCACCAAAAAGACCCTAGCATAGCCCGACCAGGGATTCGCCTCGTGCGGCAAGCGCCAATGCGGCAGACGATATCGACCTGATCGTCATACGCAAAAGACCTTGAAAATCCTTGCGACAAGCACGCTTAATGCGGTCGAGCCCCTCATATCTATGTTGAGTCCTTTACACAGCACAGCCACCCTTGATAAGGTGCTCGAGGGGGGATTACAAGAAATGGGTGGGACAACCAATTGATATTACACTGAGGTCCCCCGCCATGCAGCCGATTGATGCAAGTCACAAAGAGGTCAGAGGAGCGTCAGAGATTTATCTTTTACGCCAAGCAGGATTGTAGGATAATAAAACCGCTAATTCGGAGCGATAATCGCTCCGATCATTTTATG
>JBFFQB010000098.1:0-12386 GCA_041573795.1 Anaerolineales bacterium | reverse complement strand
ACCTGGGTGATTGCAGTGGTAATTGCGTTGGCCGCAGGTGGTGTGATTGGATACTTTCTACGCCAGGGAATCCTTGAACGTACGATGCGGGGGCGTCAGGCAGAAGCGGAAAGACTGCTCGAGGAGGCCCGCACGAAAGCGCGCGATGTTGAACTGGAGGCGCGCGATCAAGCACTGAGCATTCGCGATGAAGCTGAGAAAGAATTAACCCGTAGGCGTAGCGAACTATCGAAAGAAGAGGAGCGCATTCAGAAACGGCGCACGGATTTAGACGATCGTATGTACCAGCTCGAGAAGCGGGATCAGACGTTTAGCAAGCGCCAGAGCAGTATCGACCGCAAGGCAAAAGAACTCGAACAGCGGCATGAAGAGATCGTGGTTGAACTGGAACGCGTTTCAAGCATGACGAGAGAGGAAGCGAAAACGCAGTTACTCGAAGAAATCGAGCGCGAATCACGTGCTGACATGGTGCGGATTATCCGTCAAATTGAAGAAGAAGCACAGATGGAGGGCGAGAAACGCGCAAGGGAGTTAATCGCAGATGCCATCCAGCGAGTTGCTTCCGATCACGTATCTGAGATTACCGTTTCGGTCGTGCCACTCCCTTCCGATGATATGAAGGGCCGCATTATCGGGCGCAATGGCCGCAATATTCGTTCCTTTGAGCAGGCGGCAGGCGTAGATGTTGTGGTAGACGACACACCGGAGGCGGTGACGATCTCATGCTTTGATTCCGTCCGCAGAGAGATTGCCCGTAGAGCAATGGAAGCTTTGGTGTTGGACGGGCGCATCCACCCGGCACAAATCGAGAAGATGGTGAGCAATGAGCGCAAAGAGGTAGAACGGCTCATCGCAGAAGAAGGCGAACGGGCGGCATTCGACGCCGGCGTCCCCGGGCTTCATCCCGAGATCATGAAGAAAATGGGGCGATTAAAATTCCGCACCTCTTACGGGCAGAACCAGCTTGCCCATGCGGTTGAATCAGCGCAGCTGGCCGGGGTCATTGCAGCTGAATTAGGTGCAAATGTAGAACTGGCCAAAGCCGGCGGATTTCTGCATGACATCGGCAAAGCCATGGATCATGAGGTGGAGGGCACTCATTCTGCCATCGGTGCCGATTTCTGCAGACGCTATGGTGTCAGCGCGGACATCGTCAATGCGATCGAATCACACCACCATGAAGTCGAACAAGAGACTGTCGAGGCGATTATTGTCGAGGCGTCAGATGCCATCAGCGGGGCAAGACCAGGCGCTCGCCGCGAAAGCCTGGAACAATACATTAAGCGAGTACGGGCACTTGAAGAGATAGCAAATTCATTTGATGGAGTTTCTCAAAGCTATGCCCTCCAAGCGGGCCGTGAGATCCGCGTTATTGTAAGACCTGAGGACATCGACGATCTGGAATCAAACCGCCTGGCTCGTAACGTAGCCAAGAAGATCGAAGAGGGTATGCAATACCCCGGTCAAATCAAAGTCACGGTCATACGCGAGACGCGTTCGGTCGATTACGCCAAGTAGGATTATTGCTCCACAAGAATATCTTGGGTCTCTCGTCAGGGAGACCCAATTTTATTTAATCTTTATTGCGTGGCAGCCTGTAGAGGAACCAATAGGTCTGGGGTGGGTAAGGGGATTGGAGCCGTTTATCCCAGATGAATTCGGCGGGAACAACCAGAGCTCGCAGCAGATGGTCGACAGCATGAAGCTCTTTTTGCCAGTTCGACCGGTCGACTTCCAAATCAAATAGCCTCTCCATGATTACACGGTTGCGCACCTCTTGGTGATAGTCGTAGCTCTTTCCCCGTCCCTCTTCCATATCTACCAAATATGCGCGCCACAGGCTCATCCGACTGCCAAGTTCCCGGGTGGCTTTGCTGCTGATAGCGCTTTTCCACTTTTCCTGTGATTGTTGCCATTGGATCTCAAATTTACGCAATCTTGTTTCGCTGTGTACATCCCGGAAATCGCGCAGACTTGAAAGTTGATCGAAGCATAATAAGAGGTTGCCAAGAGTAAGGCGATCTCGCGGGCTTAGTCTGCTGTGAGAGCTGAGTGGCCAGAACAATTCAGGAGAGAGTAAATAGGGCTCAAGTTCACCGAGCATTGCTTCTAAAGACTGAAGTAAAGCTTCAATTGGAGTCATCCGCCGCTTCGTAAAGCGCAGCATTAATAGCATCGAGGAGTTTGCCGCGTGTAGCTGGTTTTACCAAATATGCTGCAGCACCGAGGATATTGCCTTCCTCAATGTCTTCCTGTCGACCCATTGCCGTGAGGAATACGATCGGGGGGATCGGTTTGCTCTCTTCATGAAGGAGACGGACGACGTCGAAGCCAGTTATCTCTGGCATCATGACGTCAAGCAGGATGAGGTCGTACGCCTGATTTTTTATCTTGTTTAGTGCTTCAGAACCGCTAAAAGCCCGATCGAGTAAAAATCCGGCAGGACGGAGGGTTATCTCGATCAACCCGACGGTATCAGGTTCGTCATCTACAATCAGAATACGCGTAGGTCCCAGCATTCATTCTTCCTCTTGAATCTGGTTGGTGCTGGGTCTTATTGTACTAATCCGTTAAAGAGGCGCAATAAGATATTGGTGCTTGTTCAGATCAGCAGGAGGGCAGGCTGTTCTATATAGCGCTTGAATACAACCAGCCACTGGGCCACTTCGGCACCGTCGGTGACACGATGATCCGCCGAAAGTGTGACTTTCATCCGTTTTCCCGGGAGGATACGGCCATCTTTAACCACCGCTACTTCGTTCACCGAGCCGATAGCCAGGATGGCGGCTTCGGGCGGATTGATGATAGCAATAAAGTGGTCAACATCGAACATTCCCAGGTTTGATACCGTGAAGGTTGAGCCTTCAATATCGTCTGCCCTGACTTTTCCGGAGCGAGTGCGTTCCACCATTGCGCGCGTTTCGATGGACAGCTGACGTAATGGTTTTAAATCACTGTCGCGTGTAACAATGGTCAGTAAGCCCTCTTCGACCGCAACGGCGATCCCGATGTTAATTGTCCCATGCCTGAGAATCTCTTCGCCCTCAAGCGATGCATTTAGATTCGGGAATTCCCGCAGTGCCAGGGCAGCTGCCTTGACGATAAAATCGTTGACGGTCAGCTTCTCACCCTCTGGCAGGGCGGGATTGATTTGGGCTCGCATGGTCAGTAAAGGTTCGGCATCGACCTCTGTGGTCACATAGAAGTGGGGTAAAGCTTGCTTCGCGTGTGTCATGCGCTTGCCGATGGCTGCCCTCAGCTTCGAAACGGCTACCCGTTCTGCAGCGACCCTTTCGCCAGATGAAAGGCGATAGGCTGGCGTGGCAGTGACAGGCCTGGCAGAGCCTGATGATGCAGCCGTTTCTACATCACGCTTAATAATTCGCCCTCCCGGACCGGACCCCGCGATTGAGGCAATGGGAATGCCGAAATCGGCAGCCATGCGGCGGGCGACAGGGGAGGCTTTCACGCCATCCGGGTAGCTAGAATCGAGCTTGACTTCGGCTGTTTCTAAAGGGGTGACTTCAACGGATGTTTCAGGCTCCGTGACGCTATCCGCTTGAACCGCTTCAGCTGGTTGGCTTACTACCAGGCTCTCAAGATCAAATTCCTCGTCCGGATCTCCAATGACAGCGATAGCTTCCCCCACCGGCACACTGGCTCCCTCCAGCACGATATGTTTTCGCACCGTGCCGGAAGCCGATGCCTCCACTTCCACAGTGGCTTTATCAGTTTCTATCTCGGCTAAGACCTGCCCTTTATCAATTTCCTGTCCTTCAGAGACGACCCACCGAACGAGCACACCTTCTGCCATGTCGAAGCCAAGTTTGGGCATATTGACAATTTCGGCCATTAGAGCACCTCTTTTACCGTTCGGATGATGTCAGTGACTTGGGGCAATGCCATTTGTTCCAGCTCCCGATTGTATGGCAGAGGGACTTCTCTCTGGGCCACACGGCGGATAGGGGCATCAATGTAATCAAAGGCTTCTTCGTAGAGCCGTGCGGCTATCTCGGAGCCGATACCATACGAACGCCAACCTTCTTCAACGATCACCGCTCGATTCGTGCGCTTGAAAGATTCGATGACCGGGTCCATGTCAAGTGGCCGTAGGGTGCGCAGATCGACAACTTCCACCTCAATGCCTTCTCTTGCGAGCTCCTCAGAAGCTTGCAGTGAGAGCTGGAGCATCTTTGAGTAAGTGATCAGGGTTACGTCGCTACCGGCGCGCTGCAGCTTGGACTTCCCGATCGGCACTAGATACTCTTCGTCAGGCACCTCTCCGCGCATCTGGTAAAGCGTGGCATTTTCAATGAACAGGACCGGATCGTCGCTGCGGATTGCAGTTTTCAGTAACCCCTTAGCGTCATATGGGGTTCCGGGGGCGACGACGATCAAGCCTGGGAAGTGAGCGAAGACAGCGTCGGGTGTTTGCGAGTGTGTCGCCCCAAGCTGACGGCCACCCCCGCCTACAGCACGGATCACAACAGGAACAGTAAACTGTCCACCAAACATCGTCCGTAACTTCGCAGCTTGGTTAATGATCTGATCCATGGCCGAAAAGGCGAAGTTTATCGTCATCAACTCGGCGATGGGTCTCAATCCCACCATCGCGGCGCCATTGGCCGCTCCGATGATCACACTTTCGGCAATGGGTGTATCGCGCACGCGTTTCTCGCCGAAATGATCATAGAACCCTTTTGTGACTGCATAGGTGCCTCCCCATACACCAACTTCCTCACCGAGGATAAAGACGTTCTCGTCGCGTTCCATTTCCTCCCATATCGCCTGGGAAATGGCCTCACGCATTGTTATAGTCGCCATTATTCAATCCTGTACTCGTCGACATAAATACTGTCGATCAAATCTTGCCATTCTGGATCGGGGCTCGATTCGGCGAATTCGATCGCTTCCTGGACTTCTTGCTCCACAGCAA
Source organism: Anaerolineales bacterium (assembly GCA_041573795.1). Lineage (GTDB taxonomy): Bacteria > Chloroflexota > Anaerolineae > Anaerolineales > E44-bin32 > E44-bin32. The sequence goes on along the minus strand of JBFFQB010000098.1, from coordinate 7,450 downwards.
GCTCTTCTGCATTGAGCGCTTTCTCATCAGCAATCTTGTCTTGAAGGATGTGATTGCGGAAGATTCCAATTGGATCGTTCTCTTGCCACTTTCCGACTTCGTCCTTCGTTCGGTAGCGCTCAGGATCTCCCATCGAATGGCCCTCAAAGCGGTAGGTTACGATCTCCAGGAAGAAAGGACCTTCTTTGCGGGCATACTCGATTGCCTCCTGGGCTGCTTCGTATACCTGAAGAACATCCATTCCATCGACGCGCCGTGCTCGTGTATCGTACGCTTCGGCTTTCTTATAAATCTCCTCCACCGCTGAGGCGCGGCTTACTGACGTACCCATACCATACTGGTTGTTTTCACAAATCCAAACGACAGGTAAGTCCCAGACGCCTGCGAGGTTGAGGGCCTCATGGAAGTAACCTATATTGGTCGCCCCATCCCCGAAGAAACAGAGTATGACGCCATCCTCATCACGATACTGTTCTGCCAGTGCCATACCGGAGGCAAAAGTGAGGTGTGAGCCCACAATAGCATGGCCACCCCAATAATTCTTCTCAACATCAGCCATGTGCATCGAGCCACCAAATCCAAGCGAAGTACCGGTCTTTTTTCCCAGTAGTTCAGCCATGACTTCTTTCGCGCTCACGCCGCATGCAATGGCGATTCCATGGTCACGGTACGCTGTGATCACTCGATCCTGTGGCTTTCGGGCCGCGATCACACCACTACCCACAGCTTCCTGACCGATATACAGGTGGAGAAAGCCCCCGATTTTGCCTTCCTGGTAGAGTTCAGCTGCCCGCTCCTCCACCCGCCGGATAAGGACCATCTCGTGATACAGCTTGATAAGTTCTTTCTTCTGCATGATTTCTCCCAAAATACGTTCTAAGGAGCATTCACCTTTGGCTTTATACTTGCCTCCCAGCTGTCGGGATGGGTTTCGCGCTCACTAAAAGGCCCCGAATCAACGGGGCGATTTCATTATATCAAAAGGTCTGATCGATTCATCGCTCACTTCTACCCTATCATAGTTATCCTGAGCAAACAGCCCAAGCGTATCTTTTCGTGTGTAGCTAATCCCTTGTAGCCAGCAAACCAAAAGAACGAATGTCAAATTCAGCCAGGTTGAAGTTAAGATCCTCGGGAATCAGTAGGTTGAGATCAAATGTTTGATCCGCTCCAGGTTCAAGCATTGCCAGAGGATCTGTCCACCCCGAAGCTCTGGTCTTTCCAAACACATCCAGAATCTGGATGAAAACTGCTGGATTCGAAATCGGCAGCTCGAATGAGTTTTCGAATTTCCCACGCAGGTATACCCTGCTCCCAATTTGTTCGATTTGTGTGATAGTGACGGGAAGGGAGACCCAGGGATCGACAGTGGGAAGCGTTTTCCAGGGGTCAACCGTGATCTGAATATCCAATTGGTCACCCGGGATTGAATCTAATAACTCGTATGGGAGTGCCTGAGCAGGATCGATCACGAATGGTATACGCTCTTGCGGCAGGATCGGGAAGGGCAAGTTGATTGTGTCCAGGCCGAGGAGATCTCCTTCTAAGGAATAAATCAGATCAATGACCAGCCACCAGGGTGTAACCCCCTTGTTTTCAACTTCTCCCATAAAAAAGATTCCACCCTGATGGGTGTGCTCGGTGGTGAACGTGTCTGTAAGGATCAGTGGGGAGCTTGGTGGTAGGAGCTCAGGCGCGATATCAACAAAGGCTTCCCAAGAATCGAACTTAATCGGGGTATCTAGAGAGGCGCTAAAAGGGTTACTGCTTTGCGGGGCGAGAGAGGGCAACACATGCTCGCTGGTGGCAACTCCGAGCGGGATCCCCCCCTGATCGTAGAATAGTAACTGTAGCTCGTACAGGTGGAGCAGGTGATCTCCCTGATTTTCAACCTCCCCCAGGATTTCTAAGCGTCCGTCAGTCAATTGCCGCGATTCTAAGACTTCAACCCGGACCGGTGTCGGAGGGCGAGCATCTGCCCTTTGCGCTGAGTACGAAAACGAAAACTCGACTTCAGACTGAATATCAGCCAGGGTGGTATGAAACATCGCCTGTGATGAGGGTTGGATCACTGCAGGAATGGTCTTGAGTGTGTGCGGGAACGCAGGTGGATTCTCAAGCTGTGGTGCGGACAGTATCAGTTCAACATTTTCAACGGGGAATGCTTCTAAATTTTCAACAATACCCACTAACTCCCATGGGACCAAATTGGAGGATCTGAACCAGTGGATATCCCTAACCGCCAGCGTAAATTCGGGTGTAGGTGATGTCGAAGGGGACGGGGTCTCTGCCGGAATTGAAGTGGGAGAGGCAGGTGCTACCTCGACTGACGGGATACGACCACAAGAAACTAACGTGGGTGTAAGCCAAAGCAGTCCAACGAATATTGATTTCGTAATCAGCTTCCGTGGCGCGCGTCGATAGGATTGATTCATGAAGACATTTGGCAAGAAGAGTACAGCAGATTTTAATCCAGATGAAATCCGCGCAGAAGCTTGATGAGTCAAGGGCGGTCGATCAACGATCAAAGTATCAGTAGATTGGCAAGCTTGTGTCAACTTCAGCTGCCCAGGCATTGATTCCCCCACGAAGATTTTTCAGCTTACGGAAACCAGCGCCAGCGAGCAATTCAAGGGCGCGCGCCGAGCGAGTTCCGGATTTGCACATCAGTACGATTGATTCGGCACTATCAAGCTCGTGCATCCGGGCAGCAAGCGCCCCTAACGGGATCAACTCAGCCTGCGTTAGGGCGGATATCTGGAGTTCGTGCGGTTCGCGTACGTCAATTAGACGCACCTTTACCTGAGACGCCAATAACTCCGCTAATGCCGGGGCAGATATTTCCCACTCGGCTTCTAATCGAGCTTCGCCATTGTCATGCCCAGGAACCCCACAGAAGGCTTCGTAATCGATCAGGGCTGTAATCTCCGGTTCGGACGAGCAAATCTTGCAGTTGGGGTTTTTATGTAATTTCACCTGGTCGAACCGCATTTCGAGCGCGTCGAATAACAGCAAGGTGCCGATCATAGGTTCACCTATGCCGAGCAGTAGTTTTATGGCTTCTGTTGCTTGCAGCGTTCCGATCGTTCCGGGGAGTACGCCAAAGACACCACCTTCCGCACATGAGGGCACCAATCCTGGTGGTGGTGGTTCCGGGAAGAGGCAGCGGTAGCATGGCCCTTTCTCAGCCCAGAAAACGCTGAGCTGGCCCTCGAACCGGAAAATCGAGCCATACACATTGGGCTTTCCCGTAAGTACGCAGACGTCGTTCACCAGGTACCTTGTAGGGAAATTATCTGTTCCGTCGACAATCAAATCAAATCCTTCGGCAATATCGAATGCGTTCGAAGAGGTGAAGGCTTCATCAAAGATTTCAACCTGAATGTCAGGATTGATGTCGAGCAAACGTGCCCTTGCAGATTCTACTTTTCGATCCCCCAGACGCGAGGTTCCATGCACAATCTGGCGCTGAAGGTTGGTATAGTCAACAATGTCATAGTCAACCAAACCCAGGCGGCCAACACCGGCAGCAGCCAGGTACATTGAAACAGGGGAACCTAGCCCTCCCGTGCCTATAATCAACACGGAGGACTCCTTCAGCCTCTGTTGCCCCTCCAGACCGACTTCAGGCATGAGTAGATGCCGCGAGTAGCGCATAATTTCAGCGTGCGATAGAGCGGTTGATTGCGATTGGGTACTATTCATCACTGACCTCGAGCGAGTAAACCTACGTCCTGAGGGTTGGCAAGGCCTCCCTGGCTTCCGGAGGTGCCGATTCAAGGCTGTTCAGCGCCGTACCGGCGCAGAACGATATTATATGCGTTGTGCCCTGGTTGCGACGCCACCAGCAATGCTCGGGATGATCATGATTCGATCACCCTCAGTTATCGGCGTCTCGTATCCTTGGAGTTGACGAATATCTTCATCGTTGACGAAGAGGTTCACGTAGGAGCGTAAAATTCCTCGCTCATCAAATAGATGAGGCCGGACGCTTGGATGGCGTTGCGCAAGCGACTCCAAGGCGGATGCCACTGTGTCGCCAGACACTTCAACTTCCTTGGTGCCATCGGTGTAGGATCGTAAGGGTGTGGGAATGCGGATCAGGGTCATATCTATGCCTCAGCTTGATGCAGCATTAGCTCGATTTCAATAAAACTTTGGCGATCTTCTTGAAGGCGCCAAGCCCGACTCTTCGTAGCTTTTCCGGCGAGAACGCTGGTTATGATATAGGCATACCAGGGCAGAGAATTCTCAAGATCATAGGCAGAGGGTTGTGCCGGGTGATCTGGATGGGAATGGAAAATTCCTACAACTTCCAAATCCGAGGCTTCAGCGGCCAATTCGGCTTTCATCATCCCACGCGCATCAATCATGTAGCGTCTGTGTCGTTGGCTTTCATCGAAGGTGTTGCTCATGATCATGAGATCTACCACTTCTGTCACGCCATTCCGAATGCTACCGAAAAGGACGCCGGCGCCTTCCTGTGGATAGCTTGTTTCGCCGTGCTGTTCCATTCGCCGGAGGATCTCGGGAGTTAGTCGTAGTTTCATTTTTTCCCCCAGAAGGGTTGCGAAAGGTACTTCACCCCAGAATCAGGCAGGATCACCACAACATTGGCATATGCCAGGCCTGCGCAGAGCTTACTCGCACCAACCAGCGCTGCCCCAGAAGAGATGCCAAGCAGAAGCCCTTGTGTTGTAGCGAGGAATCGCAGGAGCGCGTAGGTTTCCTCTGTGCCAACTGCAATGGTCTCATCCGGTACGCTTTCGTCAAAGATCCCCGGTGTTGGACTTGTGGCGAGATGCTTCAACCCCTCCAGGCCATGCAACGGGCTATCCGGTTGTACCGCGATTAGGCGGATAGCGGGGTTTTGCTGTTTGAGATATCTCCCCGTTCCCGTCATCGTTCCGGTTGTCCCCATGCCAGCAATAAAATGTGTGATTTCACCGTGGGTTTGTGCCCAGATCTCTGGGCCTGTACTTTCAAAATGTGCTTCCACATTGGCATTATTATTATATTGATCCGCAAAATAATACCGATCGGGATCACTCGCCACCATTGCCGCGGCAACTTCATGGGCGCCATCCGACCCTTCGAGGGGATCCGAAAGCGTAAGATGTGCACCTAACGCCTGCAATCGGTTTAGCCTTTCAGGGCCGGCATTTCCTGGGATGACGAGGTGAACAGGTATGCGCAGAGCAGCACCGAGGGTAGCATAGGCGATACCCATATTTCCCGAGGTTGAATCCAGGAAGATCTTTCCATCGCTGAGCTCTCCGGAAGCGATGGCGTTTCGAAGAATTCTTGCCGCAGGACGGTCTTTAACAGAGCCGCCGGGGTTGTACCATTCCGCCTTCCCATATAGTTTTATTGCAAGCTCTGCGAAAATGGAGTTTAAGGAAATGAGTGGCGTGTTTCCAACTTGAGACAGGATCATACTTCCTGATGAATTATCGCTTGTCGCAGGATATTTAACTGAGGGTTGGGTTTCCATCTACCACCGCAAGTCCAGAATAATTATGAATAAATTCATGTTTATTATAATGGTTGAGCGCGGCACGTCAAGGGAGCAGGTCAGCGGTCGGGTTTCCTGCATCTAACGAAAGGACCGGGGTCACCTATATTTCCCTTGACTTGCACTGCTATAATGACATCCACCTCATTCTAGGGGGTACCTGGAAACAGATAATGCGTGAACCCAGGCAACCATCCAACCCTACTGCCAGGAAAGCCATGCGTCAGATTGGAATCACGCTTGGCGTAGCGGCCATTCTCGCGACCCTGTTTACCGCTTGGACCCCTGCCAGTCTAAGCCCGGGCGAGTTAGCCAACCAAATGGCCCGACTTTTCGAAGCTGATCCAGAACAGGCCTCGCTGCCGCCTCAGCTTGTGGCGCCTGCAGGCGATGAGCCGTTGAAGATCGGAATCGTGGTCGGTCACCTGGGCATTAATCCCGACACAGGGATTGAGGATCCCGGTTCGACCTGTGACGATGGATTAACGGAGCTCGTTGTGAACCAAGAGATCGGGGATCGGGTGGTGCGGGCCCTGGATGCAGCGGGTCTGCAGGTCGATATGTTCGAAGAGTTCGATGCGCGCCTCTTTGAATACGAGGCTGTTGCCCTGGTCTCGATACATGCTGATTCCTGTCTCCCGATCAATGATCTGGCAACGGGTTTCAAGGTTGCGAGTGCTCGAGATACCGTGGTGCCAGATCGCTCACAGCGACTGGTCGATTGCCTCATCGATCGCTACGGAAGAGCAACCGACCTGTACTTTCATCAGGGCAGTATCACTCGCGATATGACCGAATATCACACCTTTCGAGAAATTCATAGTCAGACGCCTGCCGCACTCATTGAAACCGGATTTCTTTACCTTGATCGAGATTTCTTGACCTCTGAACCGGAGGTGGCCGCGCGCGGCATTGCGGACGGTATCTTGTGTTGTGTTAACAACGAACCCGCTGCCTTACCAGGGGCAACACAGCCATGAGTGATCGTGGACTAGACCCTGCCAGGGAGGCGATGAACGCTGCTCGAGCAGCGCTGCGATCAGGCCAAACGGTCGAGGCGCGACGACTTGCGCGCGTTGCGGTGAGGGTGAATCCGGAGCTTGAGGAAGCCTGGCTATTGCTCGCGGGAGTCTCCTCGCCGAGAGCCGGGTTGGCTTATGTTGCCCGGGCGCTTGAAATCAATCCCAAGCATCCCTCTGCGCGTAAAGCCATACGCTGGTTGGTGCGTAAGATCCCTTCTTCTGAACGTGAAGGCGTACTTCGCCAAGCCAGGATACCCGAATCTTTCTACCCACAACCCTCATCCCTCGAAGCGGTGGCATCAAGAAGATGGTTTTCCCCTCGCGTCTTCGGGATCGCTGCTGCGCTCTTTATTGTGATCTGGATCTGGATGGGCGGAGTACCGGCGATGGCCTTAGAGCCACAAGTTGTTGGTGAGCCGGTGCTGAAGGCTAGCTTGACTCCGACTGCAACTTCGACAGCAACCCCTACTCCGACGCCAACCGCAACGCCCACGCAAACACCAACATCCACGCCTACTGCTACACCCACGCAGTACCAGGGTGGGTATCTGGCATCTTTTGATTTGAGTGAGGCGGAGATGATCAAGGAGGGACGTTGGATCGATATCGATCTTAGCTCACAGCGGGTTAGCGCTTATGAGGGGGAAGACCTAATCCGCAGTTTCCTTGTATCAACCGGAACGAGTGCGCATCCAACGGTTACCGGTCAGTTCCGGGTCTATATAAAATTATTTGCCACGGACATGGCAGGGCCAGGATACTACCTGCCAGATGTACCTTACACAATGTATTTCTACCGCGGCTATGCTCTTCATGGGACCTACTGGCATAGCAACTTCGGTACGCCCATGAGCCATGGCTGTGTTAACCTCTATACTCCTGATGCCGAATGGTTATTCAATTTTGCCTCTGT
>JBFFQB010000097.1:0-12429 GCA_041573795.1 Anaerolineales bacterium | reverse complement strand
CACCTCTAGATTGTTGGGGTCCATGAGCCACTGCATGGGAACACTGAATACATGGGCGACTTCATCAGGACTTGGGTCAAACTGGTAAGGCCATGGGATCTGACCCACAAAAGGGATAATCCTAAATTGGGTGATCGTTAATAGGGTATCTAATGAGCCGAGGATCTTGACCGATTCTCTCCGGAGTGCAATTTCCTCCTCAGCTTCCCGCAAGGCGGTGTCCATCGCGGAATCATCACCATCTTCCACCAGTCCCCCGGGAAAGGAAACCTGCCCACGATGGTTCTCAACCTGTTCAGTTCGCCGGGTATAGACGATATGCCAGCCATCATCGTCTTTGTATATCGGAATGAGCACGGCTGCTGGGCGAGCATCCCATTCAGCCTTTACGGCGCGCTCACGATGATCTAATAGCGCTTGCAGTTGTTTTGAGAAACCTTCCATAAAGTTCAGCTCACGTGGTTGATGCTACCACAATAGCCACACACTCCTGTCATTTGGTCGAGAATTTCCATCTCATCTGGGCGCAGGTTGGCCCCGCAGAATTTGCACTTCGCGGGAAATCCCAATTTGGGCTGTGAGGTGGAAAGATGGGTTTGCGTCTGCGGATTTTTATCCAGAATGTCATGGATAGCTCGATCTAGTTCGATCGCTTCACGTTCTAATCCATGCTGCTTAAGCGCCTCTATCAGACGGGGACGTAGTGTGTAGAGGCGATCAACTTGACCGTTCTGGGCAAAGAGCATGACCGCTTGATTCACGTGAGCCAGGCCGACCGCCGTCTGGTTGGCCTCCAAGCGCGCACGTCCAGCGCGCAGGAATAGTTGTGCCGCCTGGGGATAATCGCGCGCTGCAGCTTTTGTCGCTAGCTGTTCAAATTGCTCCGCAGCTTGTTGCATCTTTCCTGCATCGAACAGCTCATTAGCGATCCTGAGTTGACGCAAGACCGCACGACGTAGTGGTCGGCGTATGGGTTGGAATGGACGTCGGTGACGGGGAGGACGCTTTCGGAAAACCATCTTAGGATCCTTTCTTAGTAGGTCCTATTATCCTAATAATCGTATATTTGCATTGTGTGGTGCCCGTGTAAAGTGCAGGTAAGACGTGGTGTAAATTTACCGCACGATCGCTCGCGCAAAAATAAGGTAGCCAGTATGAGCCACCATGCGATCGACAGGGCGGAGTCGCTGCGCCTCCGGTTTGTAGAAACGCAGCAGGATCTCCGCAATCTCAATCGAGTCAAAGCCGTGCTGCTTAAGTGCGGGCAGCAGCTGGCTGACTTGATTGGTCGTGGGTAGGATCGCCCCGAATATTGCCCCATTTGATAAGCTATTCCGGAGAATTCCCAGGTATTCTTCCGGCATCGGCAAGTCCAGAAATGCTGCGTCGAGATCAGTTTGCTTTAAGCCTTCACTCAGGTCTTGGTGATGAATTGTGACCCGATCTTCCAATCCAAAACGGGTGAGGTTCTTGCGTGCCAGATTCACCATATCTTCCCGCCGATCATATGTGTGGACGTGACCCTTCTCACCGACATACCATGCCATTGCCGTTGTAAGCGCACCCGAGCCCGTCCCTGCTTCTACGACCCTTGATCCCAGGCCGATCGATAATCGCAGAAGGATGTAACCAAGATCTTTAGGGAAGATAATTTGAGATTGCCTGGGCAAGTGAAGCAAGATATCTCGGAGTGAGGGTTGTAGCAGCAGGAAATCACTCCCAAGATGTGAGCTAACGATCGATCCCCACGCTTTGCCGATCAGATCATCATGGCGGATGGTGCCTTTATGGGTCTGGATCTCCGTACCCTCCGATAGTTGGAAGATGGATTGTTTCCAGGGATCACTTTGGAGCAGAACAAGATCTCCCACCTTCGATAGCTTCAATGTGCCCTCCATACTTCTCTGGCTATGGATATTCTACTAAGTCCCTGGCGCATTTTCGCCTGAAACCATTATTCTTTGCGCATAGCTAGCAGTCGCGTAACGCACGATCGCTCCAGAGTGACTTCCTCCAGCCGAGTGTCAAAACCGTATTCATCAAGATAACTTTGCCATCCTGGCGGGATAGATCCGCTTTGACCGGTAATGCGGTACAGCCAGCGAGCAAACCGATCGGGTAGGGCCTGGCCGGTTATCACAATATATCCAATCATTACAAAGGGGGCATGCTTTGAAAGCACCCGGTGGACCTCCGACAAGGTGGCCGGATCTAGAATGTAATCACTTGGGAATGTGCTGACAATACCGTGGAATGACTGATCCTTAAAGGGAAGACTTTGAGCCTTTGCCCGGACGAGGTCGTGCGCTAGACCCTCCTTCGCTAAACGACGTTGTGCAAGCCGGTTCATTTGTCTCGAGGGATCGATACCCATCGACGGGTATCCACTTTGTTGCAACTCTTTCTGGAGATGTCCGGGTCCATGCCCTAGTTCAAGGATGAATCCGGGCTGAAAAGGGATTATGGCGGTTTGACGCCAGAGGCGCCACTGTCCCATCGAGCTCAACCAGGCGACCGCATCGTAGAGCCACGCAAAACGTGTATACAGGTTCGAAAAGAACACACGCAGGAACTTCTGAAGTAAGCGTCTCAGGAGTTTGGCCATACCTGGAGATACGTAACGAGGGCAATTTCGAGATCTTCAATCAACTGTCGCGTCTGTGGATGAATCAATGCTTCTAACTCATCTTGCCGTTGGCGGGCATAGCTGCTTGTTGCTTCTAGCGTTGCGCTCGAATAGCCCGGGTGGCACATCAGTTCACTGGTGCCAACCGGCAGGTTATGCAGCAAGTTATGAAGATGCTTTAGATGAGCCTGTTCATCGAAGAAGCTTGCCAGAAAGTTCATTGGATGCGGCCTGGAGCTCTCTTTCAATGCCGGCAGCGCGCTGTCACGGGCATGTTCAAGCATTGCCAAAGGGAAGAGCTCTCGCAGTTTTCCCTGGTCGACATCATCCGGGTATGGAGGCCGCACCCCACAGTTCAACTCTCCCGCTAAGTTTAGGTACAAGTGCCAGATATCTTCCCGGATCGCTGCGATATGGTGATGACTATCTAGATGGTCAATCCTTTGTCCGGTCGACTGAAAGAGTTCGATTTGAGCCCGCCATTCTGTCTCGATATGTTCAATCGGAGCATCATTCGGAAGGTTATGCCAGTGCTTAACCGGCCAGAACTGTCCACGGCTATCCGTCAACCCTGAGTGGTTTGGTAGGGGGGAACAAGGCGCACCCAGGGTTAGATTCAAGTGTAATCCGATACCAAGCTCCGGGGCTAAGGATGAAGCCTCACGCATGGCCTCTCTGGCACCGACGAGATTGATCATCACTGTTGTTGTGGTGACGATCCCCTGGAGATGAGCAGCGATGATGCCCCGGTTAACCTCTTCACTCCGGGCGAAGTCGTCCGCATTTACGATGAGCTGGCGTTTCATGGACAGAAGATGTCGAGCCTTGCAGGCAGGATCGAATATTCGATCTCAGTCAAATTTTCTGCGCGCAGCTCACCGTCAGCTTGGAGGGGGGTGGGGGGATTGGAATGAATCAAGATCGATCGGGCATGGTGCTGGTGAATGGCTGGCTCGTCAATATAGGCCCCACTGATCGTCTTTGGAAGTAGACGCAGCATGGCGAGACGGGTGGGAGCAAATCCACGCACGAAAGTCAGCAGGCCATCATCCGGTTGCGCACCCGGCGCCATGCGGAAGAGGCCACCTGTAACGGCACAATTACCTACCGAAACCAAGCTGATCGGACCTACATACTCACCTTCATCCCAACGGATACGCATACTCCATTCCGGTTTGCTGTTAATGGCTCGTAATGCTGCGATGAGGTAGCGAACGAGTCCCCGCCAGCGAGTCATGCGAATGTTAAATATTGTGACCACCGGCTCGAGGCCAATTGCAGAATTATTCGCAAAGACCCAATCATTCACTTTGCCAAGATCAATTCTACGAATTCTTCCCTGCAGAATGATTTCAATTGAGTGCTCTAATGTGAGCGGATGTCCAAGGTTGTTAATTAAGTCGTTTGCTGTTCCTAACGGGATGATCCCTATCGGTCCGAGAACTCCATCAGGTGTTGCATGGTACAAACCGTTTAGAACCTCCCCGATCGTCCCATCCCCCCCAGCTACGATGATTGTGCGCTGGCCATCTCTAGCGATCTGCTCGGCGATTCGTGTTGCATGGGTGGGCTCTTCCGTCTGGTGGAATTCCACATCCACGGAATGGTGGCTTAAAATATTCTGCAGCTGTGGGAGTGCTTCAGCCGCTTGCCATCGGTTGGCATAGGGGTTGAGGATAATGCTCAATTTCATAGGGACCTCAATTGAGGAATTGCAGGAATATTGTTGCTAACCCGAGGAAAAGTGCAAATCCGACGCTGTCCGTAATGGATGTTACCAGCACTGAGGATGCCAGGGCAGGATCGAGCTTGAGAGCTCGTAAGGCTAGCGGAACGAGTGTCCCCACGATGGTAGCAATGAACATATTGCCCAATAAGGATAGACCCAGAATAAGCCCCAGGTAGGCTTTATCCGTCCAGAGATAGACGCCAAATCCTGCTGCGGCACCGACAAAGATACCTTGCAACAGCCCTACTATTGCTTCCTTGAGGAGCGTGCGGAAGGCATCTGAGAATTCGATCTCGCCCAATGCAATCGCTCGCACGATGATCGCAAGGGTTTGTGTTGCCGTATTCCCACCAAGACCCGCAACAACGGATTGGAACGCAGCCAGTAGCGCCACTTGTGCAATCGTCGCTTCAAACTTGGAAATGACCCAGGAAGCAAAGAGGGCTGTGAGACCGCTCAAGTATAGCCAGGGTATGCGCCGACGGACAGAAATGCCGATCGAGCTCTCCACAGATAGCTCGGCATCAGAGACGTTCGCCAAACGGTAGATATCCTCTGTGGCCTCATCCTCGAGGACGTCCATTAGATCGTCGTAGGTGATCATTCCCCAGAGAACGTTACTGGCATCCACCACCGGCATAGCAGCCAGGTCGTAGCGAACCATAATGCGAGCAGCATCCTCCTGATCCATGTCGGTTGTTGCTGTGACAACGCTGGGATCCATTATCTCTTCAATCGGTGTCTCGGGACTGGCGATCACAAGATCGCGTAGCCCCACCACACCAAGCAGCTTTCGGTCCTCGTTGATGACATAGAGGTAATAGGGCATATCTGAGCCCATGGGCGTATGCCGCAAGAACTCTATCGCTTCTCCGGTATTGATCCCGCGCGGTAGCGTGATCAGGGAAGTCGTCATCAATCCGCCGGCAGTTTCATCCGGGTAACTCAATAGCGACAGGACATCCTCTGGTTCTTGCATACGCGCCAGTGCTTGCGCAGCTAGATCAGGTTCCAGATCTCCGAGCACGTCCGCAGCTTCATCCGGTTCCATCGCATCGAGGATGTTGGCAAGGAAACGAGGCGAGAGTGTTTCAGCTACATCGGCGGCTTCTTCATCATCCAGCTCTTCTAATAGATCGGCTGTGTCGTTGATGTCCAGTTGAGGGAGGAGTGCAGCCTGTTCTTGCCCATCGAGATCGGCGAAGGCATCCGCTCGATCGACAGGATGTAACCGAGTCAAAGCCTCGATGGCATCATCCAGTCGTTCAGCCACCAGCGCAGTTCTTATCTGCTCAAGCGTGGCCTCAATCTCTGCTGGCTCAATATGGACTTTTCTGGCTATGGGTTCAGTCATGATTGTCAGCCTTTAATAGGTTAAGAAACTTCCCGTATTATCGATACCTTCCCGATCATTAGAGAAGGCCAGGAAGTTTGTTATCTTAAGCTAAGGTAGTTGTATAACTCCGATTGGATGAGTGATGGCGCAGGCTGAACTGCTTCGATCACGCGCAGCCTTCTATACTCAAGTAAAGTGGATAAAAAAACGCCCGTGCAGCGATTTTAGCATTGGCGTTATCGTTCGTCAAAATCTCTTGTACTCTAGTTATTAATCGATCGTCGAAAAGGGATGTGGACTAAAGCGGTTGATCATTGCATCGACCCGAATGTGATCTGTGCAGAGATCACTTCCCCGGCGCGCAGGATCGATATTGTAATCGTTTCCCCGGGTGCATACTGGAAGAGAAGATTTCGGAAGGGGTGATCTTCATCTATCCGCTCGTCGTCCATCGCTGTGATGATGTCACCGCGTTGCAGCCCGGCACTATCAGCTGGACCACCCGGGTCCACTTCTGTAATAAAGATGCCCCGTTCTGTGGGCAAGCGATGACGGGAAGCTAAAGAGGGCGTAATATTCACCCATCTTATCCCTGGATAAGGCCTGGCAAAGAAACCTTGTGCGATAAGCTGATCGGCAATGGCCCGGGCGGTATTGCTGGGAATAGCAAAGCCCAATCCCTCCGCGCTTGCACCTGAGCCTGAACCGCGCACAATCAGCGTGTTGATCCCGATGACTTGGCCAGCCGCATTAAGTAAGGGCCCTCCTGAATTGCCCTGATTGATGGCGGCATCGGTCTGGATCATGCCTTCCAGGAAGAAGTCTTGTTCGATTTCAATCCTTCGTTCAACAGCACTAACGACGCCCTGGGTTACCGTATTAGTGAAATCACCAAGTGGCGATCCAATCGCCACCACGGGCTCCCCAGCTCTGAGCATATCGGAGTTACCCCAGTCAGCTGGTTCAGGCACTTCACCATGAACTTGAAGGATTGCGAGGTCAGAATATTCATCCACACCGATCAGATCTGCAGAGAGCGCCGATCCATCAGAAAGGAGAACTTCCAATGATTGCGCACCTCGGATCACGTGATTATTCGTCACGATGTAACCTTGGGAAGAAATGATCACTCCCGAACCCGTTGATGCGCCTTCGACAAAGCCCCCGAAGAATGTTCGTTGGGGAGGTAAGTGATTGATGACGGTGACAACAGCTGGTCCTACCGCTTCAACTACGCCGGTGATAGCCGTCTCGACCTGAAGGCTGATGGGGGCTGGGATTACTGTCGCAGTCGACGCAGGTTCCAGGATGGATGCGGGTGGCTGGCGCAAGGAGAAAAGAATCACTCCGGCACTGATCACTCCACCTAGCATACCTGACACCAGCCCCGCAAGGATCAGCGTCTGTAATCGGAAATTTCTTGGTGGCCTAGTTTCCATTTCGGGAGATGAGCCGTCTTGCTCTTGCATAAGCAGACCTCGGAGGTCTCCAGTACTGCGGGCAGCCTCTCAATCTCAAGATCGGCGACGACCGCCCATACCCATGACCAGCAGCGCGTAATAGAGCAACTGGGAAAGGGCCGCGGCTAGTGCGGCCACATAGGTCCATGCCGCAGCGTTGAGAACGGCGTTTACGCCTTGCCGCTCTTCAGCGCTGTATATCAACCCGGCGTTAGATAGGAGTTGACGGGCTTTGGCTGAGGCGTTTATTTCGACGGGGAGTGTGGCGAAGGCGAAGACTGCGCCAAGTGCGAACATACCAACGCCGATCCAGGCGAGCTGTGTGCCAAACGCACTACGTAAGAGAATACCAAGAAAAATCAAGATCCACCCCAGGCTCGAACCAATATTGACGGCAGGGATCAGGGCAGCTCGCAAACGCAGTGGTGTATAGCCGTGCTTATCTTGTAAGGCATGCCCAATTTCATGAGCTGCGATAGCAAGAGCCGCCACTGAGGAGCTATTGGCCACACCAGCGGAGAGGCGCAGGGTCTTCGTTCTCGGATCGTAGTGGTCGGTGAGTCGCCCGCGTGCAGTTTCCAAACCTACCTCTGGTAATCCGCTCTCCAGAAGTAAATGCTTGGCAGCCTCGGCTCCTTGCATGTTGGTGTAATTGCGAACCTGGCTCCAGCGTTGAAAGGTTGATCGCACGCGCGCTTGAGCCAGCATCACGAGGATAAAGGCTGGTGCCATGAAGAGAAGGAAGATTGGGTCGAATAGAAACATTAGCTTACCCCTCGATTGCAGGTACTTCTTCGATTTGAGTTGTGGGCAAGCCGAGCTTTAACTTGTCGATCGCTTGCTCCAATTGCGGGTCAAGTCCAGCTTCAAAATCTTCCTCCGTGAGGGCAATTTCAACATCGGGTGTCAAACCTTGATCTTGGATCAGGGTGCCATTTGGTGTGTACCAGCGTGCGACGGTAACACGCACAGCACCTTGTTCGTCATCCAGGGGGACCCAATTTTGTACGGATCCCTTACCGAAGGAGGTTTCACCGATAAGCAGGCCACGCTCGTAGTCTTGAATCGCCCCGGCGACGATTTCTGAGGCCGAAGCTGATCCAGCGTTAATCAGTACTGCCAGGGGGATATCTGTGGCCAGACCGCGACCGCTAGCTTCGTAGGTCTGTTCAGTCCCATCCCCAAACTTCTCGGTGAGGATGACGCCCTCGTCGATGAATTCTGAGCTGACATCGATCGCCGAGAACAGGAACCCTCCACCGTTTCCACGCAAATCGAGGATAAGGGATAAAGCGCCATCATCCTGAAGGGAACGGATCGCGCGACGGAGGTCATCGGCGGTATCGTTTGAGAAAGTGAACAATTGTATATATCCGATATCTTCTTCGATCAACTCATATTGAATACTGGGAACCTCGATGTTTCTACGTTCGATTTCGAAATCGAGAAAGTCATTTCCACGCTGGATGGTTAAGACGACAATGGTTCCCGCCGGTCCAAGCACTCTTCGTACGACCAGGTTCGGATCGATGCCGGTGACGTCTTCCCCGTCTATCGCCACGACGATGTCACCTGGCTCCAGGCCAACTTCTTCTGCCGGAGAGCCAGGCATGGGAGAAACGATCGTGAGAAAATCCCCTTCGGTATCCACCCAGGCGCCTATGCCTTCATAGGATCCCTCAAGGGGGATGTTAGCCTGGAGATAGGTATCCGGATCCATGTACGCAGTCTGTGGATCACCGATGGCGTCAATGGCACCCTGTATAGCGCCGCGCATGAGCGTTTCATCATCAAGCGGTTGATCAACATAATCGTCATGGACGATATCCCAGGCTTGCCAAAACGGGGCAAAAAGATCAGCGGATTCGGCCGGGGGTTCGCTCGTGTACTCAGTATCCTCGATCAGCGGGAGGACATCGAAGATCTGGCCAATGCGTTCAGAAAAGAAGCCAGTTGAACTGAAATCGCTGACGATGAAGCCGATGGCCAGGCCCGAGATAAAGATACTGGTAGTCAGAAGCAATGCAGCCAGTCCACCAAATACGATCCATTTAATTTGCGAGTTATTCATAGGACTTCCCTTTACCCATCATCGATATGGTGGGAAGAATATCACACGAATATAAGAAAAATATGAAATTTATCGTTTTGGGGTTTGGATGAAGTTTTGGTGGCGGTCAAGCCAGGATGTGAGCAAATTCTCAAAGCCTTCCTCGCCTGCACTTTCGCTGTATCCAAGGATGGCCTGGCCATCGAACGGGTAAAGCGGGTGACATGAGGTGGGCCAGGCGCCCTGAGGGGCGTGAATAACACCCGTCACTCTCTGACCAAATACATCCGCCCGGTCTAATCTTGGAACGACTTCCTCTGTTGTGATCAATACTGTGCCCGCGATCATTGAAAGTTCACGGTCAATCCCCGTATTCTCCCCGATTTGTGCATTGCCTCGAGGATCAGCTTTGAGGGCATGAATGACGGCTACATCACAATTCAGCGCAGGAAAGGCTGTCAGCATTTCACCTGAGTAGGGATCTTGTATCGATTTCACATCGGGTCTTAATTGAAAGAGGTCCGTTCCCTGCCACGCAGGCGAGGGCATGAATCCCACGTCGGCAAGTTTGGCGCGGATACCATAGGCGAAACTCGCTTCCGACTCTTCGATGATCGTAATCTCGCCTTTATGTGCAGCGTTTGTAAAATAGGGAGCGAAGCCAAAACTCTCCAGCCCGAAATAGCATGTGCGCACAGTTTTCGCTACGCCCGCGCCGACAAGCAGGTCGCTTTCGAGCCCAGCTGTAAAACAGAATAACTCAATCGTGGGAAGAGCCTTCTGTTTACGCAGGTGATCGGCCAGGAACACCGAGAAGGCCATCGGACGACGGTACAGCGTGACGCCGCCAAAGCCGATCGAGAAATTTTCCTTGGGGATCATCCCCAAGGCTTCCGGCCAGGATATGATCTTATCCACCGGTTCCGCCTTCTGATGAGGATGAATGCTTATTGCCCAGCTTCTCTACCTCCTGGTGTAATTGATCAAGCGCTTCATTTTCCTTCCCCCAAGGATTCAACAGGTCGGAGATCGATCCTTGTAAATATGGCTCGCGCCTCCCACGGCTGCGAAGCACACTTAGAAAGAGGCCTAAATTAAAGAGGCCAACAATTGTCAGAACTCCGCAGACGATTACCCAACCTTGATCAAGCATCAACTTGCTCTCATGCAGTTCTACCAAGCTCTGGCAGTAAAGCCGTCAAGTCGTGAATTCGCTCTATGTGAAGATGGGCGTTATTCGGCTGTGTAGGTCCCACCAATACTGTTGTCATCTTCAAGCTCGCAGCTGGTTCGAGATTTGTCATGCGATCATCGACAAATACGACTTCCGAGGGATCCTCGGCTGAGATTAATTTGAGCGCAAGATGATAGGCCTCTAACCGTGGTTTGTTTTGAAATCCTAGGGCGTAAATGTCGATCACCTGGTCGATCTCATCCTGAACCCCCAGACATTCAAGAACTCGCAGCGCGTGCGGCAGGTAGGCATTGGTGAATATCGAGCGAGGGATCTTGATGGATTTGAGCATGCTTTTCAGCATAGGATCGGGGCTTAGCAGCTTTTCCAGGGGCACGTCGTGAACGTATTCGAGGTAATCGTCAACATCAACGCTATATTCCTCCTGCAATCCCGTTAGCGTGGTGCCAAATTGCTTTAGGTAGCGTTCACGCAGTCTTGTTGCTTGCTCGGGTGGAATGGATAAGCGTGATTCGATATAGGCCTGGATACGATCGCGTACAACATCCCAAACACCGCTGGTGCTGGGGTAAAGAGTATCATCGAGATCAAGCAGGAGCTGTCTAAAGCGTGGCACTAAAAGGGATCATCCTCAGTCCAGACCCGAATAGAGCTCTCCTCAGGCGGGGGTAATTTCCGTCCAATCGTAAACCACCAGAGCAGCAGCACCAGCAATGCGATTGCAGCTCCAACTCCAAGCTCAAGCCAGGCACTGCGGAACCTCGCCCAGCGGATGGAGAAGAAGATCACGGGAGCAAGCAGGACCAGGGCAGTGACCCACCGCCTTCTCGGGTAGGTCCTAATTACGGCAAGCAAGCTCAGGCATAGGGCGATTCCAAGGATGAAAACTGTCTGGATGTTCATCGCTGGCAGTATAAGCCGCGGGTCGGAATGGTGTCAACCATGTATAATCGCTTGATCATGAGTGATGTCGCCCGCATAAAAATCCTACCTGAAGCCGTTGCATCGGCTATTGCAGCCGGTGAAGTGATTGAACGCCCAGCTTCGGTCGTAAAAGAGCTGGTTGAAAATGCGCTGGATGCAGGTGCAACCAGGATTGCAATTGAGATCGACCAGGCAGGCACAGCTCGAATCGCCGTGCAGGATAACGGTCACGGGATCCATTCGGACGATGTTGTCCTCGCAGTAGAGCGCTATGCGACATCGAAACTCCAATCTCCGGCTGATTTATTCAATATTCGTACATTGGGATTTCGCGGCGAAGCTTTATCTTCCATCGCGGCTGTCTCTCGCTTGGAATTGATCACCCGCTCGCATGACGAAGCCAGGGGAACGCATTTGAAGGTCGAAGGCGGAGAGATTCTCGACAAAGGATCGATCGGTTCACCCCCGGGAACGCATGTGACCATTCGGGACCTTTTTTTTAATGTCCCGGCGCGACGGAAATTTATTAAATCGGAACGAACAGAGAGACGCAGGATCAATCAAGTTGTCCATCGTTTTGCATTGGCAAATCCGCAGGTAGCTTTCAGCTTATCGCAGGAGGGTCGCCAGTCGTTTGAATCTTCAGGAAGTGGGGATATGCGCGAAATCCTCGCCAGGGTATTCGATCTCGAGCTTGCACGGGAGATGATCGAACTCCCGGTCTCAGATGGAGGTGAATATCAAATCCACGGGTTTGTCAGTCCGCCACATCTGAATCGATCAAACCGTCAGGAGATCACATTTTTCGTGAATGGACGTTGGATTCAAGATGCTGGTCTCAAGGCGGCGGTGCTTCAAGCGTATCATACGCTGCTGATGGTTGGCCGCTACCCAATTACAGTACTTAGCTTGAAGCTGCCACCTGACCAGGTGGACGTTAACGTACATCCAGCCAAGGCCGAGGTCCGTTTTCAAGCCCCACAGAAAATCTTCAGCCTTCTCCAGCGAGCTGTGCGAGCGACGTTATTAGGACAAGCTGCGCCGCCTCGCGTAAATTTCCAGGATCGGTGGCAGGGTCTCACAAGCGAAGATTCCCATGATTGGCAGTT